>DBGFJU010000069.1:0-44338 GCA_048529485.1 Collinsella aerofaciens
GCGGGAAGAACACGCCCGCCGCCAGCGGAATGCCGATGCCGTTGTAGAACAGTGCCAGAACAGGTCCTGCTTGATGTTGCGGATTGTGGCGCGCGACAGCTCGATGGCGCGGGAGACGTCCATGAGGTCGCTGCGCATGAGCACCACATCTGCCCCTTCTTTGGCGATGTCGGCACCGGTGCCGATGGCAAGGCCCACGTCGGCGCGCGCCAGGGCGGGGGAGTCGTTGATGCCGTCGCCCCCCATGGCGACCTTGCTGCCCGCATCCTGCAGCTCGCGCACGTGACGTTCCTTGTCGGCGGGGAGGACGTCGGCGATGACCTGCTTGCTGTTCAGTCCCACGCGGCGGGCGATGGCCTCGGCCGTCACACGGTTGTCGCCGGTGAGCATGCGCACGTCGACGCTGAGCTTGCGGAGCGCGGCGATGGCCTCGGCGCTCGTCTCTTTGACCTCGTCGGCCACGGCGATGATGCCGACAAGCTCGCCGTTCTTGGCAAAGAACAGCGGCGTTTTGCCTTCGGCGGCAAATTGCTCGGCAAGGCCCGTGGGCACGGCAGCGCCCAACTCGTTCATCAGACGCACGTTGCCGGCAGCGATGATATTCTGCCCCTCACGTGCCGTAACGCCGCGACCAGGCACGGCGGAAAAGTCCTCGACCATGCGCGCCACGATTCCGCGCGCCTCGCACTCGGCCATAATCGCCTCGGCCAGCGGGTGCTCGCTCGGGCGCTCCAGCGCGGCAGCCAGCTTGAGTAGCGCCCTTTCGCTCATGGCGGGCGCGCCGTCAGCGCGCGCGGCAACCACAATGTCGGTCACGGCCGGCTTGCCGCGGGTGACCGTGCCCGTCTTATCGAGCACTACAGTGCCCACGCTGCGCAGGTTCTCCAGCGCCTCGGCGCTCTTAAACAGAATGCCCATTTCGGCGCCCTTGCCGGTGCCCACCATAATGGCGACGGGCGTGGCCAGACCCAGTGCGCACGGACAACTGATCACCAGTACGGCGACAGCGGAAGTGAGCGCCTCGTTGATGCTGCCGGTCAGCGCCATCCACGCTACAAAAGTCACGGCCGAGATCACAAACACCACGGGCACAAACACACCGGCGACCTTATCGGCCAGGCGGGCGATAGGCGCCTTGGTGGCATTGGCGTCCTCGACGAGCTGGATGATCTTGGCAAGCGACGTGTCGGCGCCCACGCGTGTGGCGCGGAAGGTAAACGAGCCGGTGCGGTTGACGGTGGCGGCGTTGACGGTGTCGCCGACGGTTTTCTCCACGGGGATGGATTCGCCGGTGAGCGCGCTCTCGTCCACGGCCGAGCTGCCCTCGAGCACCACGCCATCGACGGGGATGGACTCGCCGGGGCGCACGCGAAGGACCTGGCCGGGAAGGATACTGTCGACGTCGACGGTGGTTTCGGTGCCGTCGTCGGCAACGACGGTTGCGGTCTTAGGCGCCAGATCGATGAGCGCCTCGATAGCGCCGCCGGTCTTGGACTTGCTGCGCGTCTCGAGGTATTTGCCCACGGTGACGAGCGACAGGATGGTGCCGGCGCTCTCAAAATACAGGTTGTCCATGCTCGTCATCATGGCCTCGTGCACCTGACCTGTGGCCAGCTGGTCGGCCATGATGAACATGGCGTAGAGCGACCAGGCGATTGACGCGGTGGCGCCCACAGCGATAAGAGCGTCCATGGTGGGTGCGCCGTGCACGAGTGATTTGAAGCCGTTGATAAAGTACGCGTCGTTGACGTAGACGATGGGGATGAGCAGGACAAGCTCGGTGAGGGCGAGCGTCATACTGTGGATGTGGTCCGTGAAGATGCCGGGTAGCGGCCAGCCGAGCATGTGCCCCATGCCTATGTAGAACAGTGGGATGAGAAAGATGATTGAGATGATGAGACGGGTGCGCATGGCGGAGGCGGTGGCCTCCAGCTTTTTGGTCGGCGACTCCATATGGGCGGCGCCGGACCTGGCTTGCGCGTTGCCGCTTGAACCGGCGGCACCGGTGCCCGCATCGACGGGTGAGGCTGAGTAGCCCGCTCGATCGACGGCGGTGCAGATGTCATCGGGGCTGACCTGCGCGGGGTCGTAGTCAACCATCATGGAGCCAGCGAGCAGGTTGACGGCGACGCTTTGGACGCCGTCGAGCTTGCTCACGGCACGGTCCACATGCGCCTGGCAGGCGGCGCACGTCATGCCGTCCACGTCAAACTTATCTTGAGCCATGGCTTCTCCTTTCTGTAGTTCGGTGTTTGAATTGTTAACCTGCCGATACTATACACCCATACCCCCTGGGGGTGTCCAGTACAGAAAGAAATGTATGACATTCCGATACAGATGAGGGCGGCTGCTCAATCGTTGTCAGCCCCTGTCAAACATCTCAATCTGTAACATCTAGCAGGGAAAATGAGCTCTAACTGTTACAGATCGAGATTTTGTTTTGCGAGGTTTGGGTTTGTCTCAATCTGTAACACTAAGACCGGTTTTTGCTGAGTATTTGTTACAGATCGAGACATTTCGTCGAGCCGCAGCTCAACATCTCAATCTGTAACAGTTAGACCGGTTTTTGGGTTCCAGATGTTACAGATCGAGACGAACCTTCAGCAAAAAACTTAATGTCTCAATCTGTAACATCTGGCCCCAGTTTTGCCGAGTTACTGTTACAGATTGAGACAAACCGTCCGACGATGACTCAATATCTCAATCTGTAACATCTAGACTCGATTTTCCTGAGTAGATGTTATAGATCGAGACAAACGCTGGGGCCGGAAGCCCTGCCGCAGTCCACCGCCCTCTAGATACAGAATCCAGGAATCACGCAGGTCCGCTTGTTGGGCTTGCTCGCAGGGGTGGCGTACGTAAAGACGTCGCCGTCGTGCCCCACGCGGTTCATGTAGAGCGTGCCTTCGCTCTCCGATGTGTCGGGGCTCGCCGTTCGTTCCCACCAACAGGCGTCCTTGCCCTTCCACTGACGAACCAACGTCTCGTTCGTGGTATACGGACTCACCTTAAGCTCGCGGAACAGTTGGTACTCCTTGCCCTCGCCGTTATAGATGTCGGCCAGGTAGTGAAAGTTCTCGGTAAATGACTCGGGTGGCTGATTGCCACAGAGCTCGACCATGGCGGGAAGCCAAAGGGTCGCGGGCAGCTCGCTCAGACACGATGCGCTGTTGGCTGCGCCAACGTTATTCGAGATCTTTTTGACAGACTTGATGAGCGCGCGCAACTCGTTGGGCAGCAGCTTAAGGCCGTCGCCGTCGAGCCATTCCCGCAGCTCGCAATCTGCCCAACCGGCGCTCAGCGGTTGGGCTGCGGCGTCGCGTTCGGTAATGCCGGCATCGAACATAAACGTCAGTCCGGCCTTGCCCGTCCCGTCCAGAAGCTCGTCGTGGCGGATGCCCACAAGCTGCGCGCCGACCTCCAGCCCGTTGGTGAGTTTCACGCGCTTGGTACACGGATAGGGGATATGCCCGTTGTCATCGAGCAGGTGATAGCGCTGGGCTATCTCGCGTGCTTCGCTACGGGTCTCGGCGGCCTTAATCTTGAGCGAAATCTCCTGCAGCTGATCCCAGGCGTAGTCGTCAAGCGTACCGCGGATGCCGTTCAGGTAGTCGGGGATGCCAAAGCCATGGGTTGCCGCGCCAACGACGCTGAGCCCCGCAACGACTGCAACGACGCCACCGATAATAAACCGGCGGCGGGTCATGGCATCGTGCCGGGCCTGCTCCAGGATCTCTCGCGCGCGCTCGCCGGCGACGTCGACCTTAAGGTGCGTACCAGAATCGATATCAATCGCGGCCTCGTCTCCTGCGCCTTCGCGGCCCTCGGATTCGGCATCGGTGAGGTATGCCGAGAGCACCTCGAGCATCTGCTGCTCGGTGGGACGATCGCCCTGCTCGACTGAGATGCCTTTCATGATGATCTGGACGAGCGCTTCATCGTCCTTGCAGCGCGGCTCGAGCGGTGCCGGCTTGGTCTTGGTCTTTATGAGGTAGAACGAGCCGGTTGCCGCGGCACCCGTCGACTCGACATCGAACGGTTTGCGACCGCTGTAGAGCTGGTACAAAATGCTCGAAAGCGCATAGACGTCGATTGCCGGCGAACGGCGAAGGGCCGCGATGCCTTCGATATCCTGCGTGAGCATCTCGGGCGCGGCGTATGCGGGCGTGGCAAAGCGCCAGATGTCGGCGCGCCGGGTGATCGTGTCGTCGCCGAGAGCCATGGTCGCGGAGCCCATGTCGATGAGGCAGGGGTCAAAGGAGCAATCGGCAATCTGCTGCTCGAGCGTTCGGCTGGTGGTACGGAACATAATATTGGCAGGCGACAGATCGCGATGGATGACCGGGTTCACGAGGCCTTGGGTCATCAAGAGCGCACGAAGCACGGCGTTTCCGACGGCGGCGACCATCTGGGTGGTCAGCCCGCCCGAGGCGTCGTGCGGAAGCAGGGGCAGCGCCTGCTTGAGCGAGGTGCCCTCGACCCACTCCATGAGGATGAGCGGGTCATCCTCGCACGATCCGTAGCCATAGACGCGCGGAAATCCGCGCAGGTACGAGACGGTACACAGATGACGGTACTCCTCGAACAGCGCGGCGGTGTTGGCCAGGTGCGCTGCCGATTGCTCGGCGGAGCGGTCGGGGGCTTGGCCGGAAAGGATGGCGTTGTCCTTGAGTAGCTTGACGGCAAAGACCTCGCCGCTTGTGTTGGTCGCGCGCAGCACGTGCCCGATGTTGCCGTTGTTGCGGTGGGCCGTCTGGAGAATAAGCGTCATAAACCGACGCTTGGCGTCGTCCTCGGCGCTGGGGTCGACCGCCACGGCGGTGTCGAACGTGTCAAGACGGATGAGTTTGTCGCCATAGGCGCTATCGATAGTATCCATGGCGTTCCTTTGTCTGGCATGGGTTGCCGCACGTATACGTGAGCAGTGCGGATATCGGTAAAGTACCATGATAGCCGCACTGCCCACGTATACCGCCGAGCATTGTCGTTTACGACGCAGAAGGTAGAAGACGAAAGACGGACGGCGACCGTCTTTCGATCACCGTCCGCGCTAGTCCACAATGACAAGGAATGTCGTGTAGAGACCCAGATGGAGCCTGTCGCTGTTTTCGATTTCCACTGGGGGATAGATCTTGCCGGGCTCGCGTTGGTCGCGCGGCGGCTCAATCACAATATCGCCGTCGCCTGCACCCGATTCGAGTACCGTGCCGTTGGTCGATCCAAGGCCCTGGGCGTACCAGTGCTCACCCTCAAGCCAAATGCGAAGATGCTCGCGCGATGCGTCGGCGCCCACATCGGTGATGCTGGGCGAGGTTTTGGGCAAAGAACCAATCACGGTGCCGTGCGGATCGCGTGTGAGGGGATGGATTTGCATGTCGGCGCAGTTGTCGGCATGGGTTCTGAGCAGACCGAGGTTGGGGGCGACGGTGCGCGGCTGTTCCAGGCTGCTCATAAAGCCACGTCCGACGGTAGTTTCGGTGGTGCCAAAGTGCTCGCCCGTCTTGCTGTCGCAAAAGCGCTCGACGGTGGCCACGCCCTGAACGGGATCGGCGAGCGCCCCCGTTGCCACAAAGAGCATAAGGTAAAGCGTGCTTTTCTCGCGCACGGCATTGCCGTCAAAGTTGTCGATGCGATTGAGGGCATTTGCATATAGGCGGCTGTCCAGCTTGTAGCTGGCGAGAGCCGACATCATTTCGTTGGCGGCCGGACCGCGATAGTGCTCGGCGATTGCCCGATAGGCGGACTCGCCGCCGCCGAGCTTGCTGCAGATTGCCGAGGAAAGGTTGAGCGTGGTGACGGTAAAGTCGTTGTAGATGGAGGGCGCGCACTGGTCAGGCTTGCGATGGACGATGTAACGGGTGAGATACGAGCGGTTGGAAGAGCATTTCTCGAGCAGGGTACTGCCGAGATAAGAGTTTCCATTGATGAGCATTCGGGCGATCTCGAGATGTTTAAGACCGCCGAACGAGCGAATATCGTTATAGAGGACCGAGCAAGGCGTCTCTGCTGCCACGGATACCTCCTTTGATTGCTTCCTAGCCAATATGGCGATAGGAATTAATGGCCCCCGGTGGGCGACGTATTAAATGGCTGCGCAATATATAACGTAACCAAAGCAACATTATAGGCCACATGTTCGAAATTGCAGGAAGCCTGAGAGATTTGGTTTGGACTGGACGGAAATCCCCCTCTGTCTTGATCTATAACAATTAGGGCCGATTTTACTCGGTAACTGTTACAGATTGAGACAATCAGCCAGGCCCGCCCCGTCCGCCTCGTCATCTGTGGTTTACGTGGGGGCATACGGAGTACGGGTATACTAACCGGAGGCGAATCTGCTCCATCGCTTAGAGCTTCTGCGTCTGGACGGCGCGTGATAGGGCTGCCAAAGCGATCGCCAGCGTGCTGAGCAACGTCCTCTCTGTGCGCACCTGTTTTTGTATGTATTAGCGCACTACCAAGCACGCCCGCGCGGCCGCATGTCGTGCCCATTGCGCGTGCAGATAAGGAACAACAACATATGCGTAATTCTGTATCTGACGTCACCGACGCCGAGATTCTGGACGAGACCCGCGAGGCCATGACCCAGGCTGCCTTCGATGCCGCCGATGAGGCCAATGCTGCCCAGACCGTCGAGTCCGCGACCGAGAGCCTGCCCGCCTTTGACGAGCTGGGCCTTTCCGACGAAATGCTTCGTGCTATCGAGAACCTGGGCTACACGGCGCCGACGCCCGTGCAGGCCGGCTCGATTCCCGTGGTGCTCGAGGGCCGCGACCTGCTTGCCGCCGCCCAGACCGGCACCGGCAAGACGGCCGCCTTTTTGCTGCCGACCATGAACAATCTGGAGCACATCGCTCCGCCCAAGCCCGTGCGCGAGCGCGGCGGCCGCAACCGCCGTCGCGGCGCCAAGAAGCCCGAGGGCAACGGTCGCGGTCCCTTGATGCTCGTCATCACCCCCACGCGCGAGCTTGCCCAGCAGATCGACGAGGTCGCGAGCAAGATTGCCGACGTCACCGGCCATGTCGCCGTGACCGTCGTGGGCGGCGTGAGCTACAAGCCGCAGACTGCTGCCCTCAAGTACGGCTGCGACATCCTGGTCGCCACGCCGGGTCGTCTGGTCGACCTGATCGAGCAGGGCGCCTGCCACCTGAACGAGGTTAAGGTCCTGGTGCTCGACGAGGCCGACCGCATGCTCGACATGGGCTTTTTGCCCGCCGTCCGTCGCATTGTGCGCGAGACGCCGGCCGAGCGCCAGACGCTGCTGTTCTCGGCGACCCTCGACGAGGAGGCCGTGGGCGAGATCACCGACCTGGTGAGCGACCCGGCCCGCGTGGAGATCGCGCCCGCCACGTCGACCGCCGACACCGTCGACCAGTTTGTGTTCCCGGTGTCCATCGAGGCTAAGAACAACCTGCTGCCCGAGTTCCTCAAAAAGGAGGGCCCGGAGCGCACCATCGTCTTTATGCGTACCAAGCACCGCGCCGACAGCTGCTGCCGTCGTCTGGAGCGCAAGGGCATCAAGGCCGCCGCGATTCACGGCAACCGCAGCCAGGCCCAGCGCGAGCGCGCGCTTTCTGCCTTCCGCGACGGCACCGTCGACGTGCTGGTGGCAACCGATGTTCTCGCCCGCGGCATCGACATTAGCGACGTGCGCTACGTCGTGAACTTTGACGTGCCGGCCGAGCCGACCGACTATATCCACCGCATTGGCCGTACGGGCCGCGCCGGCGAGCTGGGCTGGGCTATCACGTTTGTGACCGAGCAGGACGTCGATGAATTCTACGAGATCGAGAAGCTCATGGACAAGACGGCCGATATTTACGAAGCCGGCGACCTGCACGTGGGTCCCAACCCGCCCGCCGTTGACCCCGAGCGCGATCCTGCCGCCTTTAAGGTGAAGAAGAAGACCAAGCGCGGCAAGTCCAAGAGCAAGAAGAAGCTTGAGCAGGCGCGTCGCGACGGCAAACGCAACGGCGACGATTACGGCGACGTGGCCGGTCGTTCCAACCGCGGTCGCGACGAGCGCCATGGCGATGGCGAGCGTCCGAGCCGTCCCAAGCGCAGCGGCAAGACCCGCGTGCGCGAGGGCGTTCAGGCTCGCGTGGACGAGGCTGTTGAGAGCGTGGCTCGCGAGGTGGCTGCCGAGGAGCGCGCTGGTGCTGGTGCCGCTGAGCAGCCTGCGCGCGGCAACCGTGCCGAGCGTCGTGCCAAGCAGTTCCAGGGCGAGGCACATCGCCGCCGCCGCGAGGACGAGGATCGCGGTGGCCGTCGTCGTGTCGAGCGCGAGGACGAGGGCCGCGGTTCGCGCGGTGGCAAGCGCGGTTCGGGCGACCGCCGTCGTTCCGGTCGTGATGACGACCGCGGCGGCCGTGACGAGCGTCGCGGCGGCGAGGGTCGTGGTGAGCGTGCTGCCCGTGGCGGTGAGTCCCGTGGCGGCAAGCGCTTTGAAGAGCGCGGTGGCCGCGGCGGCGAGCGTCACGAGGGTGCTCGCGGCAATGGTGGTCGCGGCGGCGCTGGTCGTTCTAACGAGTCGCGCGATCGTCGTGACCCGCGTGCCAGCCGCGATCGTCGCGATGACTGGCGCAACTACGATGACACCCGCGAGGAGCGTCGTGGCGGCTATCGTGGCGCTCGTGGCGGCAACCAGGCCGGCTCCCGTGGCGGCCGTGCCGGCGGTCGCGATAACCGTGGCAGCTATGGCAACAGCCGTGGCGGCAAGCGCGGCGGCAGCTCCCGTCGCCCCGGTGACGGCGGCGGCAAGCGCAAGTAACATACGCATCGCCCGCTAGGGCGAGGTGAACCAAGGGCCCCGAGCAACTACGTTCGGGGCCCTTTTTATTTGCCGTTTCCGATCGCTAGTTCAAATGTGATTTCCTCGGGAATGCATCTAGAGGATGCCGTGGACCTGTTTCCTGCCATGCGGCAATGGGTCCCATGGGGTGCGCCGTGCATTTTTTGGAGTATTCTGCAGCTCTAGTTGGCTGCATATGATTCGACGTCGCCAACGGTGGCCTTCGGATATCCCTGGCGAGCGTTCTGAGTCAGATTTCACCGTTTTCCGGAGCAGGGGCGCGTCATTCTCGCCATGTCGGGACTTAGAATGATACGGTGCCCTACAGTTTTGCCCACCCGCGGCGGTGCTGGCGTGGTTACGTTGCAGAATACTCCGTTTTTTGCACGGGCCAGGATGGGGTACCTCAGGAGAACACAGCGGTATCCCGTAAATATATACAATCTGTACCGGGAATTATGCAAATCGAAAAGGCGGGCAGTATGGGTTGGTGCATTGGGGTGCTTGGTGCATCAAAACGGGGACCCCCACGTGCCGTATACTCTGGCTGGATGTGAAAGCGGCTTGACGCGTTGCCAGGCGTAGGGGAGGGTGCCTCGATGAACGTATTCGAAATTGTGTTTAGTCCGACGGGTGGAACGCAGAAGGTGTCTGGCCTTATGGCCGGGGCACTGGGCAAGAATGCCGTTACCGTCGATCTGACCGATAGCGTGTTGGATTTCCACGAGGTCTCGATGACGAAGGACGACGTGGCTGTTATCTCCGTGCCAGCGTATGCCGGCAGAGTCCCTGCCGTGGCGGTCGACCGACTGAACATGGTTCACGGCAACGGAGCGCGGGCCGTTCTGGTGTGCGTCTACGGAAACCGCGCGTTTGAGGACACGCTCGTAGAGCTGGAGGACGTTGCGAAGCATGCGGGATTCCGGGTGATCGCGGCAGTTGCAGCCATTGCAGAACATTCCATTGCGCGACAGTTTGCTGCCGGTCGTCCGGATGCGCAGGATGCGGCGCAGCTCGCAGAGTTTGCTCAGCAAATTCAGCAAAAGCTGTTGGCTGAGGATGCGTCCGAGCCCTCTATCCCCGGCAATCGTCCTTATAAACAAGCCGGAGGTCACCGCATGGCACCCGAGGCAACAGAGGATTGTGTCTCCTGCGGTGCATGCGCCGCGGCGTGCCCCGTTTGCGCTATCGACAAGAGTGACCCCAAACGAGCAGCTGGCGAGGCGTGCATCTCCTGCATGCGCTGCATCGCCGTATGTCCGCGAGGTGCTCGCAAGCTTGATTCCAACAAACTATCCGCTGTTTCCCAGATGCTGAGCAAGGTTTGCGTCGCGCGGAAGGAATGCGAGCTCTTCATCTAGCGCAAGTGAGATTGGTGCAAACAAACCTGGCCCTTTTGCACCAAAAACGATCCGTTTTCCTCCGTTCCCAAGGGATCATGTGATCCGAAGGGGACGGAGGAAAACGGATCAAAAAGGAAAAATAGTAAGGCGCTCTTTTTCACATTGAATATTGCAATTTGGTAACGCGTTTTATCAAATATGGCATTTATCTGCGGTAATGTTCTATTTCACCGCTGAGGGTGACATTTTATACCGCCTGCCGAACCGTATGGAGACCTCACAACTTTTTAGGTCAGTGTTGTGCGTGTAGCAATTTCGCCCGGCCTCGCCTCCGGGCTGCCATGTGAGAGGGGATCTTATGGCTCGACTGCACGTAATGGAACGCAGCCACGCTCAGGCCGTCATGGACGACCTGCACGATGCACTCGGACGTCGTCTGGCGGTGAGCTCGCTCGCCCCGTGCCCCGTCGAGTTTACGGCGGCGCTCGTCAACCTGTGCTCCACCCAGAGCTGCGGCAAGTGCACGCCCTGCCGCGTGGGCCTGAGCGCGCTGAGCGACCTGCTCGCCGATGTGCTCGAGGGCCGCGCCGACGAGTCCACGCTCAACTTGATTGAGCGCACGGCCCGCACCATCTACCTTTCGAGCGACTGCGCCATCGGCTACGAGGCCGGCGCCATGGCACTCACCGCCATCCGCGGTTTCCGCGATGATTTTGAGCACCATATCCGCGAGCACTCCTGTGGCTTTGACCGCGAGGCCCGCGTCCCGTGCGTCTCGGGCTGCCCGGCGCACGTCGACATTCCCGGTTACATTTCGTTGGTCGAGGCCGGCCGCTATGCCGATGCCGTTAAGGTCATCCGCAAGAACAACCCGCTGCCGCTCGTCTGCGGTTTGGTGTGCGAGCATCCCTGCGAGATGCACTGCCGTCGCGGCATGGTCGACGATCCCATGAACATCCTCGCCCTCAAGCGTTTTGCCGTTGAGCACAGCGACCTCAACGATTACAAGCCTAGCGTGGCCGACAACACCGGCAAGCGCATTGCCGTGATCGGCGGCGGCCCGGCCGGCCTTTCCTGTGCCTACTATCTGGCCGTGATGGGCCATAAGGTGACGATCTTTGAGCAGCGTCATCACTTGGGCGGCATGTTGCGCTACGGCATCCCCAGCTACCGCCTGCCGCGCGAGCGCCTGCAGGCCGAGATCGACTGGATCTTGAGCGCCGGCATCGACGTGGAACTCGACCACTCCGTCAACGGCGAGGAGCTTGCCCGCCTGCGCGACGAGTTCGATGCCGTCTACCTAGCCATTGGCGCCCACAGCGATAAGAAGCTCGGCCTTCCGGGCGAAGAGGCGCCCGGCGTGGAGTCGGCCGTCAAGATGCTGCGTGCCATCGGCGACGACGAACTGCCCGACCTGAGCGGCCAGCGCGTGTGCGTCATCGGCGGCGGCAATGTGGCCATGGACGTGGCGCGCTCTGCCGTGCGTTGCGGTGCCGAAAAGGTGAGCATCGTCTACCGCCGCCGCATCTGCGACATGACGGCCCAGGATGCCGAGATCGCCGGCGCCCAGGCCGAGGGGTGCGAGGTTCTGGAGCTCACCGCACCGCTCGCTATCGAGACGGGCGAGGACGGTCGCGTGAGTGGCCTGCGCGTGCAGCCGCAGATTATCGGCGAGCCCCGCCGTGGACGTCCGGCCCCGCGTGCCGCAGCCACGCCCGAGCGCGTCATTCCCTGCGAGCGCGTGTTTGTGGCCATTGGCCAGGACATCGATTCCAAGCCGTTTGAGGACATGGGCATCGCCTGCAAGTGGGGTCGCATCGTCACCGATTCGGATGGCGCCGTGCCCGACTTCGATGGCCTCTTTAGCGGCGGTGACTGCCAGACCGGTCCCGCCACCGTCATCCGGGCGATCAACGCCGGTCGCGTTGCTTCGGCAAACATCGACCGCTACCTGGGCTTTGACCACAAGATAAAGCTCGACGTGGAGCTGCCGACCGTGCAGTTTAAGGGCAAGCACGAGTGCGGCCGCTGCGAGCTGGGCGAGCGCGAGGCCGGCGAGCGCATCCACGATTGGAATCTGGTCGAGCAGGGCCTCACCGAGGAGGAGGCACGCCAGGAGGCAAGCCGCTGCCTGCGTTGCGACCACTTTGGCTTTGGCGCGTTCCGCGGAGGGAGGAACCTGGAATGGTAGAGCCCAACAACCCCACTGTCAGCGACAACACCGAAAGCGGAGCACTCAACATGGTCAAGCTCACTATCGAAAATTGCGAGGTCGTGGTGCCCGAGCACACCACGATCCTGGACGCGGCCAAGTCCGTCGGTATCCAGATTCCCACCCTGTGCTACCTGCGCGATCTAAACGAGATCGGCGGCTGCCGCGCGTGCGTGGTCGAGGTTGAGGGCTGCGACCAGCTGGTTGCCGCCTGCAACAACTACGTGCTCGACGGCATGGTGGTCCACACCAACAGCCCCAAGGCCCGCGAGGCGCGTCGCACCAACGTGCAGCTGCTACTGTCCCAACACGACTCGCGCTGTACGAGCTGCGTGCGCAGTGGTAACTGCAACCTGCAGACCATCGCCAACGACCTGGGCATCTTCTATCTGCCGTACGAGCAGCACCTGGCACGCGAGGGCTGGGACTTCGATTTCCCCATCATCCGCGATAACGACAAGTGCATTAAATGCATGCGTTGCATCAAGGTGTGCGAGAGCGTGCAGGGCTTAGGGATTTGGGATCTGACCAACCGCGCCACGCATACCGCCGTGGGCACCCGCGGGCGTGCGCCGATCGGCAAGACCGATTGCGTCGCGTGCGGTCAGTGCATCACGCATTGCCCGACGGGCGCCCTGCGCGAGCGTGACGATACCGAGACCGTGTTCGATGCCATCGCCGATCCCGACAAGATCGTGCTGGTGCAGATTGCGCCGGCCGTGCGTAGCGCCTGGGGCGAGGAGCTCGGCATTCTGCGCGAGGAGGCCACCGTCGAGCGCCTGGCCTGTGCGCTGCGCCGCGTGGGCTTTGAGTACGTGTTCGACACCGACTTCTCGGCCGATCTCACCATTATGGAGGAGGGCTCCGAGCTGCTCGAGCGCCTGGGTAAGGCCGCCAAGGGCGAGGGTGACAGCCGCGGCTGGCCCATGTTCACGAGCTGCTGCCCGGGCTGGGTACGCTTTGTGAAGGCACGTTACCCCGAGTTTGTCGACAGGCTCTCCACGTCAAAGTCGCCGCAGCAGATGTTCGGCGCCATCGCCAAGACCTACTACGCCAAGGTGCTGGGCGTGGAGCCCGAGCGCCTGTTTGTGGTGTCCGTTATGCCGTGCACGGCCAAGAAGGCCGAGTGCGCGCTGCCGAGCATGGTGGGCGAGGACGGCACGCCCGACGTGGACGTTGCGCTGACGGTGCGCGAGATGGTGCGCATGATCCGCGCGAGCCACGTGAGCGTGGATACGCTGGTCGAGGAGCCGCTCGATACGCCGCTGGGCTTTGGCACGGGTGCGGGTGTGATCTTTGGCGCCACGGGCGGTGTGATGGAGGCCGCCGTGCGCTCGGCCTATTACCTGGTGACGGGCAAGAACCCCGACGCGGACTTCTTTACCGATGTGCGCGGCCTGGACGGCTGGAAGGAGGCCGTGGCCGATATCGATGGCACCAAGGTGCGCGTCGCCGTGGCACACGGGCTGGGCAACGCCGCCCGCCTGCTCGACGCGATTCGCGACGGCCGCGTGAACTATGACTTCGTTGAGGTCATGGCGTGCCCGGGCGGCTGCGTCGGCGGCGGCGGTCAGCCCATCCACGACGGCTGCGAGCTGGCAGCCGAGCGCGGTCAGGTGCTGTGGGGCCTGGATGCCGCTGCGGACATTCGCTTCTCGCACGAGAATCCCGATGTCCAGGCGTGCTACCGCGAGTTCTTGGGCGAGCCGCTCTCGCCGCTGGCCGAGGAGTTGCTGCATACCGACCATCACGCTTGGACGATGCCTAACGAGGGGACGTGCTAGCGATGCACGCGTTTGATGTTGAGGTGTCGCGCCGGGGGTTTGCCTCGGCGCTTGCCGCGGGTGCACTGTCGCTTGCGCTCGCGGGCTGTGGCGGCGGGGCCGCCGGTGCCGGGTCCGCCGCGGACTCGGCTGCCGGGTCTGCTGCGGGCAGTTCTGCTGCCGAGTCGGTCGAGGTGCACGCCGCCTCGCTCAAGGGGCCGACCTCGATTGGCCTGGTGCAGTTTATGGACCAGGCTGCCGATGGCGAGACGGACAATGAGTTCGACTTTGCGATCAACACCGCCGCCGACGAGATTGTGCCCAAGGTCATTCAAGGCGATATCGACATTGCCCTGGTGCCGGCCAACGTGGCGAGCGTGCTCTACAACAAGACCGAGGGCGCGGTGCAGGTCATCGACATCAACACGCTGGGCGTGCTGAACGTGGTGACGGGTAACGCGGACGTTACTTCGTTTGGCGATCTGGCGGGCCATACCGTCTACATGACGGGCAAGGGCACCACGCCGGAGTACGTCATGAACTACCTGTTGGAGCGCGCGGGCCTGACCGGTCAGGTGGCGCTCGAGTTTAAGAGCGAGCCCACCGAGGTGCTGTCGGCCCTGCTTGCCGATCCGTCCGCCGTGGGCGTGCTGCCGGAGCCGTTCAAGACCGCTGCCATCGCCAAGAGCGAAGGCAGGCTGTCGGCGCCGGTGAGCCTGACCGATGTGTGGGACGAGCTGGCAGGTGACACGGGCTCCCGTTTGCTGACGGGCGTGACCGTGGTGCGTCGGGCCTTTGCCGAGGAGCATCCCGAGGCCGTGGCGGAGTTCTTGCGCTGCCATGAGGCGAGCGTGAAGGCCGTCAATGCGGCGCCGGCGGACTGGGCTCAGGCCGTGGTCGATGCGGACATCGTGGATAACGCCACGATTGCCGAAAAGGCGATTCCCGGGTGCATGCTCGTGTGCCGGACGGGGAAGGATATGAAGGCGGCGCTCGGTGGGTACCTGCAGGTGCTGGCCGATGCGGACGCGAGCGCCGTGGGTGGCAAGCTCCCGGCTGACGATTTCTACTACATGGAGTAGCCCGTGCGTGCGTTTGCTCGACAAATGACGGAGCGTATGAAGGCGGTGGCGGCAGCGGGTGCCGTCGCCGCCTTTTGGCTTGCCGCGTGGATGCTGGTGGCGGCGTTGGTAGCGCAGCCGCTGATCTTGCCGGGGCCGGGTGCTGTTGCCTTGGCGCTGCTGCGCCTGGTGTGCGATGGCGGCACCTGGACGATTTTGGCGGGCTCGGGCGCGCGAATACTGGGCGGGCTGGCGCTTGCCGCGGTGTGTGGTGGCGTGCTTGCCGGGATTTCGTCACGGTCGCGGGCGTTCGCGCACTTGGTGGCTCCGGCGCTGTCGTTTGTAAAGGCGACGCCGGTCGCCTGCGTGGTGGTCCTGCTGCTTATTTGGTTGGGATCGGCGCGCGTGAGCATCGCCGCTGTCTTTTTGATGGCGCTGCCGGGCGTGTATTTTTCGCTGGCCGAGGGCTTGGCACGGGTGAATAAACCGCTGGAGCAGATGTTCCGTCTGCATGGCGTGCGCGGCTGGCGCCTGTTTTGCGCCCATACCTGGCGCGAAGTCCTGCCGTTTGTGCTTTCGTGCGCCCGCGCCGTGATCGGCATGAGCTGGAAGGCCGGCGTGGCAGCCGAGCTGATCGGCATGGCGGTGGGCACCGTGGGTGAGCGCATCTATCAGGCAAAGCTTTTGATTGAGACGGCTGATTTGCTGGCGTGGACCGTGCTGGTCGTTGCCGCCTCGTGGGCGTGTGAGCGCGTGCTGGTGTGGCTGCTGCGGGTTTCGGGACCCGTGGCGTGGCGCGCGGCCGTGCGGGCGCATGGGCATGGACTGCGCGGGCGTGCGGGGGCTGCGAGCGATGGCACTGCAGCGGAGCTTGCGCTTGCCGTGGGCGATCGTGCGCCGTGGGCTCCGGCACTGGACGGTCTGGCGCTCAACGTGCCCGCGGGCGGGCGTATCTGTGTGATGGGTGCTTCGGGTGCGGGCAAGTCGACGCTGCTTGCGCTAGCGGCGGGGGAGTCCGCGCCGTGCTCGATGGTGTTTCAGGATGCACGCTTGGCCGAGTCCGCCTCGGCGCTGGATAACGTGCTGGTGTGCGCCGATGCGCGCGTGGATGCTTCGAGCGCCGCGGCATTGCTGCGCCTGCTGGTGCCGGGAATCGACGTGCATGTTCGCGTGGCTGAGCTTTCGGGCGGGCAGCGCCGTCGTGTCGAGATCGCTCGAGCCCTGCTGTGTGGCGGCTGTGCCGTCATTCTGGATGAGCCCTTTACCGGCCTGGACGCCGCCGCGCGCGATGCGACGGCCGAGGCCGTGCTAGACCTGCTCGACGGTCGCACGCTCTTGCTCGCCACGCACGATGTCGTCGACGTTCAGGCCCTCGATATCTCGGACATCATCACGCTCTAAATACTAACTCAGCAACAAAATGATTCGTTTTCCTCCGTCCCCATGGGGTCGGGTGTGGTATTCTATCTGCGGGGTAGTACTTAGGAATACCTAGTAATACCAACGCCGCAGAAACAAATTCCGGATGCGGGCCAATCGGGTTGCCTTCACAGCCCGTCGCCCAGCCGCGTGGCCCGCATCTATCCGCACTACCGTCGTTTCAAAAAGGAAGCGCCATGGCAGAACACATGACCCCCGTAGTCGCGAAGGTCTTGCCCGAGGAGAAGGCAGCCTTCGCGGCGGCAACCCAGCTCGTGGGCACCACGCCGTCCAACGCCATCCGCATGTTTATCGCCGCGTTCAATCGCTGCGGCACCTTCCCGTTCGACATCTCGCCCAGCGGGGCCTTTGGCAAAGAGTGTCCCCAACAGCTAGTCGTTGAAGAACGTCCCCAATGACTAGTCGTCGGGAGGAGGTTGGCATGCTCAATGCGATGATTTGGGCGCTTGCCTGTTTTGGCGTCGTCGCTGCCGATATTGCCCTGAGCGTCGTTTTGTTCTCCGCCCTTGGCGTCGCATCGGTGTTCATGGGTTTTTCGATCGATGACCTCGACATTCAATTGCTTCAGGCCGTCGCGCAGACGGCATCGTTTTTGATGGCGCTGCTGTGGTGGCGTTATCTGTGGCCGCGTTCGTTTATGGCACGCCGGCAAAGCGCACATCCGCTCGGCGGGGGAGCGCGTGGGGCGTGGAAACGTATTGCCTGCGTTATCGTGATTGGCCTGGCCCTGCAGGTGGTCGTTGGCTACGTGACCGACGCCGTGCTGTCGCTGCTGCCCGATGCCGCGGCCGACTACAGCGAGCTTGTCGAGGAAACAGGCATGGGTGACACCAGCTATCTCGCCGTCCTGACTACGGTGCTCGGTGCCCCATTTTGTGAAGAGCTGCTGGTGCGCGGCATTATTTTTGAGTTTTCGCTCCGAGCGTTTAATCCGCAGTGCCGCCCACTTTGGAAGCGCCGGCGTCGTGCGAGTGCGCAGGACGGCGCCATGGTGCCCTGGGCGGCCCCAAGCACGTGGGGTATCGCCGCGGCGATTGTGCTGCAGGCGACAATCTTCGGTTTTATGCACATGAATTGGGTGCAGGGTTGCTACGCGGGTGCCGCCGGCCTCATCTTTGGTTGGGTGCTCGTGACGACCGGAAAGCTCCGCTACACGATCCTGCTGCACTTTGCCTTTAATGCCGGGTCGTATCTCATGGGGCTGCTCTGGTTTGTGAACACGCCGCTCGATGTGGCAATTACGGTTGCTATCGCCGGCGTCATCCTCGTTGAGGCAATGCGGTCGCTGCGCCACGCGTGTGGGATGGACGCAGCGAGCGCACCGCTGCCCTAGTTGCGGCGACCGCCTCCGTTGGCACCCTGACGCCCCTGGGCCGCGCGGTTGCGGCCTGCGGTGTTCTGTGCGCGTGACATGCCGCCGTGCCCCTTGCTGCCCTTGGGCCCCTTGCCGCCAGCGCCACCGTGCGGTTTGCCACCCTTCTTGCCGGTCCCATGTCCGCCGCCGGCAGACGTCTTGCCCGGGCGTGGCGGCACGGGGCGAATCAGGCAATGCTTGGTGTAGCCGATCAGGTCGCGACGCCCGGCCTTCTCCAGCGCCTCGCGCACGAGCTTGTAGTTCTCGGGTTTGCGATACTGAATCAGCGCGCGCTGCATGGCCTTTTCGTGCGGGTCGCGCGCCACATAGATCGGCTCCATGGTGCGCGGGTCCACGCCGGTGTAGTACATGCACGTCGACATGGTGGACGGTGTGGGGTAGAAGTCCTGCACCTGCTCGGGCATGTAGCCCATGTCGCGCACGGCTTCGGCAAGGTCCACGGCTTCCTTCATGGTCGAGCCGGGGTGGCTCGAGATCAGATACGGCACCACGTACTGCTTAAGTCCGTATTCGTGATTCAAGCGTTCAAATTTACGGCAGAATGCGTCGTAGACAGCTCGGCTCGGCTTGCCCATCACGGACAGTACCGCGTCGCTCACGTGCTCGGGCGCTACGCGCAGCTGGCCCGAGACATGGTGTTCCAGCAGCTCGCGTAAAAACTCGTCCGAGGCATCTGCCATGGTGTAGTCAAAGCGGATGCCGCTGCGGACGAAGACCTTCTTGACGCCCGGCAGCTGGCGCAGGTCGCGCAGCAGCTGCGTGTAGCCGCTTTCGTCGACCACCATGTTCTTGCATACGCTCGGCCACAGACAGCGCTTGTTCTTGCACACACCGTGCTTGAGCTGCTTGTCGCAGGCAGGGCGGCTAAAGTTGGCCGTCGGTCCACCCACGTCGTTGATGTAGCCCTTAAACTCGGGATCGCGCGTGAGCAGCTCGGCCTCGCGCATGATCGAGTCGTGGCTGCGCATCTGCAACACGCGGCCCTGGTGGAAGGTGAGGGCGCAAAACGAGCACTCGCCAAAACAGCCGCGGTTGGAGCTAATGGAAAACTTGATCTCAGCAAAGGCCGGCACGCCGCCTGCCGCGTCGTAGTCGGGATGCCAATCGCGTGCGTAGGGGAGTTCGGCAACCTCGTCCATCTCGTCGGTGGTGAGTGTTGCCGACGGCGGGTTCTGCACCACATACACGCTGTTGGGATATGGCTCTACCAGGCGATGCCCGGTGATGGGGTCCATATTCTGCTGCTGCACGTTAAAGCTGCGGGCGTAGTTGAGCTTGTCGGCGGCAAGGTCGTCCCAGCTGGGCAGCAGGTCGTAGTCGTAGACCTCGTCGAGCGAACCCGTGCGGTAGACAGTGCCATTGATATAGGTGATCTGGTCCACGGGCAGTCCCGCGTCGAGCGCGTCGGCGATCTCGACGATCGCGTGCTCGCCCATGCCGTAGATGAGGATGTCGGCGCCCGAGTCGAGCAGTACCGAGCGCTTGAGCTTGTCCTGCCAGTAATCGTAGTGGGCCAGACGGCGCAGGCTCGCCTCGATGCCGCCGATGATGATGGGAGCGTCCTTGAACGTCTGGCGGATGAGGTTGCCATAGACCGTGACGGCTCGGTTGGGACGGCGCCCCTCCTCGCCACCGGGGGTATAGGCGTCGGTGTGGCGGCGGTGCTTGGTTACCGAATAGTGGTTGACCATGGAGTCCATGTTGCCGGCACTGACGAGAAAGCCTAGGCGCGGCTCGCCGAGCACGGTGATGCTGGCGGGGTCGGTCCAGTCGGGTTGGCAGATGATGCCCACTTTGTAGCCGTGCGCGTCGAGGACGCGGCTGATGATGGCCATGCCAAAGCTGGGATGGTCCACGTAGGCGTCGCCGCAGATGTAGACAAAGTCGCACTGGTCCCAGCCGCGTGCATCCATGTCGGCTCGACTGACGGGGAGGAATTTATCGCGGCTCGGACGCCAGGGGCGGACGGGCGTCGCTTGGGAATGCTTGGTGCGGGCGACCGTGGCCTGCGCCTTGCCGCCGCGCTTTTGCTGCTGACCCTGTTTGCCCTGCTGTCCGCGTTGGCTGTTCTGAGCGTGCTGAGGCTTTTTTGCCACGATCCCTCCCGGTGTCTGTATGCTGCACGTAATTGTAACCAGTCTTTTTGGGACGGGGCTAAAAAGACTGGGGGAGTACATGAGCTGGGGATCGGCGCGTCGATGCGGGGATCGTTTGTTTCCAGACTGTGTATCTGCGCGTTGGAGAACCCGTCTCGCGCGCGCGCCATGTTGTCAATGGGTTACAGTATGAACGGCGGTTATGTTTCCGCCAACGCACGAGAGAGTCGTCAACAAGGAGGATGCACGGCGATGCAGCGTGCCAAACAGATATCGGAGTCTATTGAGCTGGGCATCATCTTGGCGCTTGCCGGTGGCTTTATGGACGTTTATTCGTACATTGGGCGCGACCATGTTTTCGCCAACGCGCAGACAGGCAACATCCTGCTCGTGGGCGTGAGCATCTCGGAGGGCAACTGGGCACTTGCGGGACGCTACTTCTTCCCCGTGGTGTCGTTTGCCGTGGGCATTATGCTTGCCGACCTGGTGCATGAGCGGTTTGGCAGCGTGATTCACTGGCGCCAGGTAACGGTGTTCTTTGAAGCCGTCATCTTGCTGGGCGTGAGCTTTATCCCGGGCGGCAATTTCAACCTGCTCGCCAACTGCCTCACCTCGTTTGCCTGCGGCATGCAGGTCGAGAGCTTCCGCAAGATCCACGGTCACGGCATCGCTACGACCATGTGCATCGGCAACTTGCGCAACGCGCTGCAAAACGTGGACGATTACATCATCACCCACAGGCGCGGCTTTTTGGAAAACGGCCTGCTGTACTTTGGCGTGATCTTTACCTTTGTGTTTGGCGCCGTGTTGGGCAACTGGTGTATTGAGCGCATGGGCCTGCACGCCATCGTCGTGGCGAGCTTGCTGCTGTTTGTCGCGTTTGCCATCATGTTCATCGACCGCGAGCGCGACTTGCGCTTACGCTGGAAGGTTGCGGCCGAGGCTTGGAAAGAGGGCTGCCGAAAGTAACCGAATGCGGCAAAGGGGTTGTCCCTTTGCCGCAATATTTTTCATCATCTGTTGAAACGCTTTAACACTTTTGATGTTCTCACGCGTTTTTTGTTTCAAAAGCGTTAGGATGGGACTCATAGCGTGGGGCGTAATGGATGCCCCGCACACGATGGGAGGCTATCAATGGCTAATCGTTTCGTTCTCAATACCATCTCTTATCATGGTTCCGGCGCCATCAAGGAGATCCCCGGCGAGCTCCAGCGTCGCGGCTACAAGAAGATCTTCGTCTGCTCCGACCCCGATCTGGTCAAGTTTGGCGTTACCGCTAAGGTGACCGACGAGCTCGACGCTGCCGGCATCGCTTGGAGCCTCTACTCCGAGATCAAGCCCAACCCCACTATCCAGAACGTCAAGGACGGCGTCGAGGCCTTCAAGGCCGCCGAGGCTGACGCTATCGTGACCATCGGTGGTGGCTCCTCCATGGACACTGCTAAGGCCATCGGCATCATCATCAACAACCCCGAGTTCGCCGATGTCCGCAGCCTCGAGGGCGTTGCTCCCACTAAGAACCACGCCGTGTTCACCATCGCTGTGCCGACGACCGCCGGTACCGCCGCCGAGGTGACCATCAACTACGTCATCACCGACCCCGAGAAGGTCCGCAAGTTCGTGTGCGTCGACACCAACGACGCCCCCGAGGTCGCCGTCGTCGATCCCGACATGATGGCCTCCATGCCCGCCGGCCTGACCGCTTCCACTGGCATGGACGCACTGACCCACGCTATCGAGGGCTACACCACCAAGGGCGCCTGGGAGCTTTCCGACATGTTCCACTTTGAGGCCATTAAGCTGATCAGCGAGAACCTGCGCGACTCCGTCGCCGAGGCCAAGTCCGGCCAGCCCGGCTCCGGCCGTGAGGGCATGGCTCTTGGTCAGTATGTCGCCGGCATGGGCTTCTCCAACGTTGGCCTGGGCATCGACCACGCAATGGCTCACACCCTGTCTGCTCACTACGACACCCCGCACGGCGTCGCTTGCGCCATGCTGCTGCCGATCGCCATGGAGTTCAACAAGCCGGTTTGCGCTGAGCGCCTGGCCAAGGTTGCCCTTGCCATGGGTGTTGACACCACGGGCATGAGCACCGACGAGGCTGCCGACGCCGCTATCGCCGCCGTCAAGCAGCTTTCCGCCGACGTGAATATCCCGCACGTCTGCGAGGCTATGAAGGCCGACGAGATCGAGGTTCTGGCCAAGGACGCCATGGCCGACGCCTGCTTCCCGGGTAACCCGCGCGAGGCAACGCTCGACGACGTCATCGAGCTCTTCAAGAAGATCTGCCCGGCTGCCTAGCCCAGTTTGGTGGTCCTTCGCCCGTAGGTGTATGGTCTTTTGACGTGCCGCTGGCCCCGCCGGGCTACGCACGGCGGGGCTTTTTGTGCTGCGTCGATGCCCTGAGACGGACAAAACCAAGGCGTACTGCCCGCTGCGGATAGGTGGTGCACTTCCCAGCGTGCATTTTTGGGAGTACTCAGCAAGCTCTTAAAAATGCATAACGTTTTGAATGGCCCGTAGTGGCCCGCAGGCGCCCATCGACAGTCATTGTGGGCGGGCTATCGATGAGTGGAGGGGGTTGTTACTGAGTTTTTGCTTTGCGACGACCTGCAACACTGCTGTAACCACGTCGTTTTGTCGTTCGTGATGGGGCCGTTGGGGCCCACGGTGCTGAATACTCCGTTTTTTGCACGGCCCAAGGTGGGGTACCCTGAGACGAAGCAAAAAGACTCCTCATTTCTATGCAGATACCGATAGGATTTATGCAAGATTGGGATTGTAAGCCGTGCGCGTGCGCAAAATCGGCGCGAGGACGTCTGGAGGTGGCTCGGCTCCCAGAGCCTTGCGCGTGCAGAACGGTTAAAATCGGGACTCGGTCTTAGTTTTGCTTGGAAGGATGCACATGGCTTCTGTAATCGATGCTTCTCTAGAGGAGACGCTCTCCTATATCGCGGGACAGCTTAAGACACTGACTTCTATTGCTTCGCCGACGGGCTATACCCGTGCGGCGACTGATTATCTGATGGAGACCCTGCGCGATATGGGGTTTGGGCCTGAGCGTTCCAATAAGGGTAACGTGCTCGTTGAGCTTGGTGGCGAGGGTGAGCCGCTCGTACTGGCGAGCCATGTCGATACCCTGGGCGCCATGGTGCGTTCCATTAAGGACAATGGTCGCCTGCGCCCCACGACGCTCGGCGGGCATCAGTGGTCTACGGCCGATGGCGAGAACTGCACCGTCTACACGCGCGACGGCAATGTCTACACGGGCGTGGTCCTCAATACCGAGCCTTCGGCGCATGTGGCCGACGAGCCGGTCAAGACCATCGAGAAGAACATGGAAATCCTGCTCGATGAGAATGTCGACAGCAAGGACGATGTGCTTGAGCTGGGCATTCAGACCGGCGACATCATCGCTATGGATCCGCGTACCACGGTGACGGAGAGCGGCTACATCAAGAGCCGCTTCCTGGATGACAAGCTGTCGGCGTCGATTCTGCTGGGTCTGGCCCGCGCTGTTGCTGACGGCGAGGTGTCGCTTTCGCGCAAGGTGTCGCTGCTCTTTACCGTGTACGAGGAGGTCGGCCACGGCGGTGCTTTCGTGCCGGCCGACACGCGCGAGATGATCAGCGTTGACATGGGCTGCGTGGGCGACGACCTGGGCTGCACCGAGCGCATGGTGTCGATTTGCGCCAAGGATTCGGGCGGTCCGTACAACTACGACCTGGTAACCACGCTGTCCAACATCGCGCGCGAGCTGGAGCTCGATTACGCCATCGATGTGTATCCGCACTACGGCTCGGACGTTGAGGCCACGCTCTCGGCCGGCTACGACATCCGTCACGGCCTGATCGGCCCCGGCGTGTACGCGAGCCACAACTACGAGCGCAGCCACATCGACGGCGTGCGCAATACCTACGAGCTGGTCCGCGCCTACGTACAACGCTAGCGATGCAGCGGCCTCGGCTGATACGGCAGTACCGACCGAGGCCGTCCTCTCTAAGTTGCGGTGAAATAGGGACTGTTTGGCGGTTTTAAACGCTTAAACAGGCCCTATTTCACCGCAATTTATGAAGGGGATGGGGCTACTTAAGTGCGCCGGTCACCGTGCCGCCGCCGAGGACGACGTCGCCGCGGTAGACGACGACAGCCTGGCCGGGGGCGATGGCTCGCTGCGGCTCGTCAAAAGTCAGCAGCATTTGCCCGTCTTCGCCGCGCGTAAGGGTCGCTGCTTGGTCTTTCTGACGGTAACGGTACTTGGCGCCCACGCGAATGCCGCCGGCATCGAGTTCTGCCTCCATGCGGTCGGCAGGGGCGCTCCAGATCCAGTCGTCGGCCGTGAGTGCTGTGGCCGTTAGGTCCTCGGCCTCGCCCAGATGCACGGTGTTGTTGGCGGCATCGACGCCCGTCACATACACGGGATGCGCCATCGCGACGCCCAAGCCCTTGCGCTGGCCGATGGTATAGCGCAACGCGCCGTTATGGCGTCCGACCACGCTGCCGTCGCGCCACACAATGTCGCCCGGTGCAGCGGGATGTCCGCAGCGGCGCTCGATATAGCCCGCGTAGTCGCCGTCTGGAATAAAGCAGATGTCCTCGCTTTCGGCCTTCTGGGCGTTGGTAAAGCCTTGCTCGGCGGCTATGCGGCGCACGTCGCGCTCTTTGTCTAGGCCTGCCAGCGGAAAGATCGTGTGCGCCAGGCGCTCCTGCGTAAGCGAATATAAAAAGTAGCTCTGGTCCTTTTTGGGATCTTCGCCGCGATGCAGCTGCCAGGTGCCGTCTACTGTCTGGCTTGTTTTGGCGTAATGACCCGTTGCGATGTAGTCGCAGCCCATGTCCAGCGCCGCACCGAGCAACGCGCCAAACTTTATGTGGCGGTTGCAGATGATGCACGGGTTGGGCGTCAGCCCCTCCTGGTAGGCGTTCACAAAGCGCTCGATAACGCTGTGGTCGAAGGTCTGCTGCAAGTCGAGCACATGGTGGGGTATCCCCAGACGCTCGGCGACGGCCTTTGCATCGGCGATGTCGCGGTCGACCTTACTCGTGCTCGTGACGGGATCGGGCGCGGGGCAGGTGAGGCGCATGGTGGCGCCGACACATTCGTAACCCTGGCTTTTGAGCAGATACGCGGTCACGCTGGAATCGACGCCGCCACTCATGGCGACGAGCACGCGCTTGTTGTGCATGGGGAGGTTCTCCTTGGTGGCATGTGGCCAAAAAAGAAAAGCGGCGCGGGAGGCTGGTTCCGCGCCGCAGACATTGTAGCAAGTTCGGGCGTCCTGTGGGACGCCCTAATGAGATGGGCTCAGACTGCCGGGAGAGAGAGGAGACCGGCTCGTCCGTGGGCTCAACCTATGGGCGACAGGCTCTAGTCCTGGAACAGTGCCGTGGACAGGTAGCGCTCACCGGTATCGGCGAGCAGGGCCACGATGGTCTTGCCCTCGTTCTCGGGGCGCTTGGCCAGCTGCAGCGCGGCCCACACGGCGGCGCCGGACGAAATGCCCACGAGCACGCCCTCCTTGTGGCCCACGGCGCGGCCGGTCGCAAAGGCGTCGTCGTTCTCGACGGGGATGATCTCGTCATAGACCTGGGTGTCGAGGACGTCGGGCACAAAGCCGGCACCGATACCCTGGATCTTGTGCGGGCCGGCCTGGCCCTTAGAGAGCACCGGGGAGGTAGCGGGCTCGACGGCGACGATCTGAATCTCGGGGTTCTGCTCCTTGAGGAACTCGCCCACGCCGGTCACGGTGCCGCCGGTGCCGACGCCGGCGACGAAGATGTCGACCTTGCCGTCGGTGTCATCCCAGATCTCGGGGCCGGTCGTGGCCTTGTGGATGGCAGGGTTGGCGGGGTTTACAAACTGACCGGCGATAATGCTGTTGGGTGTCTCCTTCTGCAGCTCCTCGGCCTTGGCGATGGCGCCCTTCATGCCCTTGGAGCCGTCGGTGAGCACGAGCTGTGCGCCGTATGCCTGCATAAGTTTGCGGCGCTCGACGGACATAGTCTCGGGCATGGTGATGATCACCTTGTAGCCGCGAGCCGCCGCCACCGAGGCGATGCCGACGCCGGTATTGCCGCTCGTGGGCTCGATGATGGTGTAGTCGCCGCCGCGCACGAGCTTGCCGGCCTTCTCGGCCTCGTCGATCATGTTCTTGGCGACGCGGTCTTTGACGGACCCGGCGGGGTTGAAGTATTCCAGCTTGACGAGCACGCGGGCCTTGAGGTCCTCATCGGCCTCAAAGTGAGTGAGCTCCAGAAGCGGGGTGTGGCCGATAAGCTGATCGATGGACGTATAAACATTGCTCATGGTGAACCTCCAAAGTGTTCAAATGACTGGATGCCGTGTGGTTTTACGGTGTGTGTAGCAGCGAAACCCACAAACCTTATAGGTTGTTCGTTTTGCTGTTGGCAAGCATAGTAGACGCTAAAGCCTAGTAACGCAATAGGAAATATAAGATTATGACGAGTCGATTAACCATCTTGACGGGAATGGGTATTTTCAAAACCAATTTTTCGGCTAGAATTTCTACGGACTAAATGACCGAAAGGCAGCACTATACATGTTGGTTTCTACTAAGGGCAGATATGCCCTGCGCGTTATGGTCGACCTGGCCGAGCACCAGGCAGCCGGTCGCATCCCGCTCAAAGAGATCGCGGCGCGACAGGGGATTTCCGAGAAATATCTCGAGAACATCTTGGCTACGCTTGTGCGCGCCAACATGCTCTCGGGCATGCGTGGCAAGGGCGGCGGCTACGTGCTTACGCGCCCGCCCGAGCAGTACACGGTGGGCGAGATCCTGCGCCTGACCGAGGGCAGTCTGGCGCCGGTCGCCTGCCTGGATGGCGACTGCAAGGGCTGCTCGCGTTCGGATGAGTGTCCCACGCTTGACGTGTGGAAGAACCTGGACAAGCTCATCAACGACTACCTCGACGGTGTGACGCTCGATCAACTTGTCGCTCCCAACCATGGCTACGACTACGTCATCTAACCCACACCTGCATTTGGGGACGGGGTAGAAATGGTAGATCCTCTCGTCCTTTGAGACTTGGCAAATAAGAAGGCCGCCCATTTTTGCGATGGGCGGCCTTTGTCTTGGGTCGATATGACGGTTCGTATTGAACAGTTCTAGCCCTCGGCGATGCTGTCGAGAATGCTGCGCATGATGGATACCAGGATGCTGCCCATAAAGGCCGATCCAAAGCCGGCAATGGAGATACCCGCGCCCAGCAGATTGACCGACAGGTAGCTGGCCAGCTCGAGCATGAAGCTGTTGACTACGAGCTGAAAAATACCAAGCGTGATAATAGTGAGCGGCAGCGAGATGACCGTCAGGAACGGCTTGACGAGCGAGTCGACGATGTTGAGGAACAGTCCCACGAAGGCAAAGCAGACCCAAGCCTCGGCAAAGCCGAAGGGTTGGATACCGGGGACGAGGAACGTGGCGATCGCGATGGCGATCGAGGTGAAGAGCCAGTTAAGCATAAAGCGCATGGCGTGAATCCTTTCTTGCGCCGGGGTTGCTGGCGTCGCGTGAAGCGGCTTGCGGCGGCGACCTGGATGGTTGCGCGGGCGCGCCGCGGTGTTTGGGCGCCCATTGTCTCAAATATTCGTGGAGCTTACGTGCGCATATGGTTTCTAAACGGCGTTCGTTCTGAAAAACGCGCCGCTGGCAGAGAGTCTTGTCGCTTTAGTTTGGTGGTGTGCTACACTGCTACGGGCAAAAGCCACAGGCGTTGCCCTATTGCATAGAACGGGCGAACGATGCCCGATGTCAGTATCAACTTCGATGCCTTTTGGCGGGTTTGGCGGTGATCGATGAATATCGAGAACATGTTTGACAAGCCTGATGTCAAGCAGCTGGTCCACGCATTTAGCCTTTTGGACGACGAGAAGGATATCCAAGCGTTTTTGACCGATATCTGCACGCCGCGCGAGATTTGCGACCTTTCTCAGCGTTTGCAGGTTGCGCGCTATTTGGACGAGGGCGAGCCTTATGTTGAGGTTCAGGCCCGTACCGGCGCTTCGTCCACCACGGTGAGCCGCGTTTCAAAGGCGCTGAACGGCGAGTACGGTGGCTACCGCAAGATCCTCATTAAGTTGGAGGATGGCGAGTAGGCCGGCGACAAAAACGAATTGTGCAAAACCGCTCCTCCGGGGGCGGTTTTTATATGCCCGCAATCGGCTGGTTCGTTGGGGTCAGGTTGCTTTGTACCAAAAGATGGAGCTGTGGTGGCAATGTGTCCGCGTGGGCGGGTAGGATGGATGCATTGATTATTGCGAACAGTTTGAGCGGAGGACCATGCCTGTTCGAATCTATACCACCAATGCCGGCACGGATTTGAGCGATGCCGAGTCGGCGCTGCTTGCCGACCTTATTGTCCGCCACGGGCGTGCCGTGTTGCTGGCACCTACGTTTGCCGAGCTCGACCTGTGCCGTCATGATGCGGCGGAAGCCGGCGTTTCGCTGGGTATCGACTACAAGACGTCTACATCGTGGCTTCGCTCGCTTTGGGAGCTTTTGGGCGACGGGCGCGGTTTCGTCGACAACCTGCGGCGCCAGATGCTGTTCTCGGACATGGTCACGCGTCTCGACGATGCCGACCTGCAGCCGCTTTCGCGCAGCCAGGGCACAGTGCGCATGCTCGCGCGCATGGCCCGCGACGTGTTGCCGGGCGTTGCGGGGACGGGTGCCGAACGATGCCGTGGCGACAACTGCCAGCCTGAGCCAAAAGGCGATGCCGAGGCTCGTGTGTTCGAGCTTTTGCGCGCCTACGCGGGCGGTTTGGACCGTCGAGATATGGTTGAGCCCTGCGAGGCAGCTGACATTATGACCAGTGTCCTGGCCGATAGCCTGCCGGCGTGCACTCGCGCCGTATGCGTGCGCGGTATCACGTCGTTTACGCACGGTCTGCTCGAGCTGCTGTCTGCCGTGGCGAACAATGGGGGAGAGGTCGTCGTGCTGCTTGCCCGCGAACAGGCGGCGATGCGCGAGGAGCTTGCCGCGGCATTTGATGCCCGCGATGTGTTGTTTGAGATCGCGCCGCTAGGGGAGGGTGTCGGCGCGTCTGATGCCGCTTGCGGGACCGCCGCTCAGCCTGCCTTTATTGAGGTCGCTGGCCCCCATGCCCGTGCTCATGCTTATGCGGACGCAATTGATGATCTGGTAAAAACGTGCCGGGGTTCCGAGGTCGACGGCGCCTCTGCCGACCCCGTGCGCGTGCTTGCCGTTTCTGCCCGGGCACCCCAGCTGTTCGGTGAGCTCGCCTCTCGTCTGGCGGCTCGTCATATCGCTGCCGAGACAACTGAGTTCACGGCGTTTTCCCAGTCCATCGCGGGCAGGCAGTTTGCGGCGCTTGCCGGCCTGATCGAGCGCATGAAGGCCGCCGATGAGGGCATGGCGTCAAAGACCGAGTGGTGGCCCGCGCCGGAGCTTACCGACTGGATCTACAGTCCGCTTTCGGGTGCCGACGCCGCGAGCGCCCGCGGCTTCGACAAGAACATGCGCCTGTCGCGCAGCAAGACCGCTGCGGGCGTCAAGAGCCTGCTGCAGAGCGTGCAGGGCCAGGTGAGGGGCGCCCGCAAGGCCGCCAGCGACGATAACTGGTTTAAGAATGTGCCGTGCGTGGTCTCGGACGTGTTTCAGGCGCTGTGGCGCGACAAACCCGTGACGGCGCTCAAGGCCATGCTCGCCGTTGCAGAGGCGCTGCCCGATCGCGCTCTAGGCGGTCTTGACGGCCAGGCCCGTCGTCAGGCAGAGACGGCTTTGCTGCGCCATGCCATCGACATCCTTATGAACGATGCTCGCGCGCTCGACGTGTCGCAGGCCGCGACCGTGCCGGTTCTCGACGGCGTTCGAACTAAGGTGGACAAGCGCAGCACCGCCTACGATTACGAGACCTACGAGGTCGATCGCACGCCACGGGCGCAAGTGCGCTTCGTGTCGCTTGCCGATGCGTCGGTTTTGCGTCCTGGCGGCTACGATGCCGTGCTGTTTGCCGATGTCGACCTGGACAGCTATCCGCTTTCGCACGAAGAGGGCCCGCTTGCCACGTTGACGACCGAGCTGCGCCGCGACGGCGTGTCTTTGGAGCCCGCCGCCCTGCTGCGCGTGCGCTTTGGCCGTGCAATGCAGGCGACGAGCGGTCCGGTCGCGCTTGCCCGCGTGACACACGATCGCCAGGCGCGAGAGTGCTACCCGGCAGCCGTATGGACCGAGCTGCGGGCACATGCCGAGGCCGCTGGCGCTGCCAAGCCCACGTGCGTGGGCGAGGGCGATATCATCGCCGACTTTGATCCCGCGGCAGGTGAAGGCCTCAAGCGCGAGCGCGTGACCTGCGAAGCCCCTCAGCACCTGAGCGATGAAGCCATTCCGTATCTGGTTCTGCGCCGTCGCGATGGCGAGGGCGAGAACGCGCCGCTCGTGCCGCGTCTGACGTCCGCCTCGCAGATCGAGGCCTATTCTACCTGTCCACTGTGCTGGTTCGTGTCGTATCGCGTCAAGCCCCAGTCTATCGACGCGGGCTTTGGCAACATGGAGAAGGGCAACTTTGTCCACGACGTGCTGGAGCATCTGCATGCCCGTCTGCCCCAAGAAGGCATGGAGCGCGTGACGCCCGAGAATCTGCCGCGTGCACAGGAGCTGCTGCACGAGGTCTTTGACGAGACGTTGGCCGAGCACGCTGGCAAGCGCGGCACGGAGGGCCCGCTGGTGCCGCTCTCCCCGGTGGAGGAGCGCCAGGTGGCCGAGATCTTGCCGCAGCTGGAGGGTGTGCTTGCCTACGAGTCCGAGGCACTTGCCCCCTTTGCCCCGCGCTACCTGGAGTTCGCCTTCAACGAGCTCAAGGTCGAGTATGCCGGTTGGCCGCTTGGCGGGCGCATCGACCGCGTGGACGTGGACGCCGAGAATCGTGCCGTGGTGATCGACTACAAGCATCGCACGGGCGTTGAGGAGTTTAAGCTCGCCGACCCTACGGTGCGCGACGAGGAATCGGGTACGGCGCCCATCGACGATCCGCGCTGGTTGCCACCACATACCCAAACGCTTATCTACGCCCAGGCCATGCGCCGGGCGCTGGATTTGGACACCCGCGCGGCGCTCTACTTTTCGACCAAGGGCGGCAAGCCGGCGTTGCGCGGTGCCGCGAGCGCCGAGCTGCTCGAGGAAGAGCGCGGCGACGGCCGCATCCCGGGCCTCAAGAAGGGCTTCCCCGGCGAGGGTGGCAGCATGGACTTCGACGTCCTGCTCGATCGCGTTGAGGCCGGCATCGCCGAGCGCCTGCGCGAGCTCGAGGCGGGCGACGTCGCCGCTGTCGATCCGACGGCGGCGCAGACCGCGCATGCGCGCTGCTCGTATAACCACGAAGGAACGTTTGTAAGGAGGGACGTGTAGACCATGGATCTTTCGACTTTGATGCCGCAACAGCTGCAGATTGTCAAAACGCTCGACCGCCCGCTGTTTGTCTCGGCGGGCGCCGGTTCGGGTAAGACCTTTACCCTCACGCGCCGCATCGTCTATGCGCTCTCGCCCGAATCCGGTCCGTTCGTTGAGCATCTGGACCAGGTACTCGCCATTACCTTTACCAAAGATGCCGCGGCCGAGATCCGCGACCGCGTGCGCCGTGCGCTTATCGACGAGGGTATGGACGAGGAAGCACTGACCGTCGACGACGCGTGGATTTCGACCATTCACGGCATGTGCTCGCGTATCCTGCGCGCGCACGCGCTGGAGCTGGGCATCGACCCCGAGTTCACGGTGCTCACCGATACCGACGAGCTTATGGACCAGGCTGTTGAGCATGTGTTGGCCCGCGCGACGGCGCCCGATGCCGCCCCCGAGCTCGCGGCATCGCTCAAGGCCCTCTATGCCTGGTATCCCATGGCGGGCGAGGGCGGTTCCTTTGGCACCGGCACGACCATCAAGGGCCTGGTGCGCGACCTGCTGGAGCTGTCGAGCCAGTTGCCGGGCGGTATGGACGACGTGTGCGTGGCGTGCGGCCAGGCCGATACCTCGGCACTCGCCGATGCCTATCGCGCGGCGCTGGGCGCAAGCAAGGCCGCGACCGAGAAGGCGCAGATGGCACTCGACGCCATCGACGCGTTCGAAGCGAGCGGCAAGACCATGGCCGATGCGGCGCGACTCATGATGTCGTGCGGCATGCCGCGGGCGAGCAAGGCATTCCCCAAGGAGCAGGCCGAACTGCTCAAGGCAGAGGCTGCCGATGCATTTATCAATATCGTGCTTGCCTGCGGTGGCCCGGCGCTCGATGCGCTGGTGGGCCTGGCCCGTTCCGTCGAGGCCGAGTATCGCGCATTGAAGGCTGCCCAGTCCGCCCTCGATAATAACGACCTGCTGCGTATGGCCTACGAGGCCCTGCGCGATTACCCAGCCATCCGTGCTGCGTACGAGGGCCGCTTTAAGATGGTCATGATCGATGAGTTCCAGGATACCGATCAGATGCAGGTCGATTTGATTCGCTATCTGACGGGCGCGGGGGAGCGCGCGCTGTGCACCGTGGGCGATGCGCAGCAGTCGATCTACCGCTTCCGTGGCGCCGAGGTCGAGGTGTTTCGCCGCCAGGAGCGCAAGGTGGGCTCGTCTGCCGCGTCCGAGGCGACTGCCGTGGCCGATGCCCCTGCCGGCGAACTCGTTAAACTCGTGCGCAACTTCCGCAGCCATGACGAGGTGCTGCGTTACGTGGCACGCGTCTTCGACGGCGATGACGGCGGCCTGATGCAGGGCTTTTTGGATCTTGAGGCGAGCGACGGCCGCAAGGACACGCTGGTGGCGGACGCCTCGCGCCGCCAGGCCCTCTTTGTTGCCGGCGGTAGTATGCAGGAGCGCACACAGGCCAAGGCCCGTGCGATCGCCGAGCGCTTCCGCGCGCTTGCCGATGCCGGCCAGCCCCAGGGCGGCATGGTGCTGCTGCTGGGCCGCATGACCAACGCCGACGTCTACGCCCAGGCCTTCCGCGACCAGGGGCTCGACTGCGTCATCGCGGGTGGTTCGGTCTTTGCCCAGGCAGCCGAGGTGCAGACGGTGCGCGCCCTGGTATGTGCGCTCGCCAATCCGGCCGATACGGCGCAGGGCCTTATGCCGCTGCTCGCCTCGCCGATGTTTGCGCTCGGCGCCCAGGAGTTCCTGGCGCTGGCGACCAGGTTCGATAGCGAGACGGGGGAGACCTCGCGCCGGAATATCGACGCGGGCATCATGAGTGATTTCGACGTGCCGGGTTTGCAAGACTTGCCGCTCGTGACGCGCGCCCGCGAGGTGCTGCGGTATGCGCTTCGTCGCGTGGGCCGTGATTCGTTCGCCGCCATCGCGCGCGACGCGGTCAATGCCTCCGGCTGGTTCGTGCGCCTGGCGCAGCGCGGTCCCGAGGGCAAGGCCATTGCCGCCAACGTGCTCAAGGCGCTCGACGCCGTGGCTGAGGCTGAGGCCGAGTTCGGCAACTCGCCGCGTTCCATCGCGCTGGCCTTCGACCGCTTCTTGGCGGGCAAGGAGGCCCCGGGCGCGCTCAACGAGGAGGGTGACGGCGCGGTACGCATCATGACGGTGCATGCCTCCAAGGGTCTGGAATATCCGGTCGTGGCGGTCGCCGAGTGCTTTGGCGTGCGTAAGTCCTCGGGTGCGGCACAGATGGGTCGCGTCGAGGGCGGAGCGCAAGTCGTGGCGCTGCCGGCTCGTTTTGATGGCGTTAAGCTTGCCGATGGGGCCTTCGTGAAGGGCGATGACGTCAAAAAGCAGTTTGAGCATGCGTTTAAGGGCAAGGGCACGTCGCTGTGGCTGCCGCCGGAGCTCATGGAGGACGTCTGTGCGACGGGCTCTCCCGCCGAGGCATTTGCCCGCCTGCGCAACGACGACCTGCAGCTTTCGCTCGAGGAGCGGGCTCGTCTGCTCTATGTCGCCATGACGCGAGCGCGTGAGCTGGTCATTCTGGCGATGGATGCTGGCGTGAGCCGTGGCAAGGTGACGGCGCCGACCTTCGACGTCGAGACCGATCTGACCTACGACGTGCTCCGCCGTATTTTGCCGACCGACGCTCTGGACATGCCGCAGCTCGATGTCGACCGCCTGGTGTTCGACAACTCCCAGCCGGGCGACTACGAGCTTATTTCGCTCGCGGGCTTTACCTTTGGCGAGCAGGCGTTTGAGGCCAACGCTTCGCTGGATGCCGAGGGCAGGCTTGTTCGTGGCGATGCCGATACAGATGCTGCCGACGATTCGGCCAGTACAATCGTCCCCGGTCCTGCCGACCCCAAGCCCGATTCGTTTGAGCTTGTGTATCCCCAGGCAGTGGGCGTGCGCATGGGCATCTGTCCGTATCCGATGCGTGACTCGTATAGCTACTCGTCAATCGCCGCGGCACTCCATGCCGAGACGGAAGACCGTGCCGCCGAGGCTCGTGTTCCCATGGACGAGTCCGGCGATGATGCAGAGTCGGATGGCTCGGAGATGACGGATGCAGACGTGGCCGCTGTCGAGCCCGCCGGCAATCCCATGGCGCTGGGCTCGGCCTTCCACGCCGCCTGCCAGTGGCTCATCGAGATGGGTGCCGATGCGTTGCCCGCCGCGCGTGCCGATGCGCTGGCACGCTTGTGGCGCCTGACGCCGGAGCAGCGCGAACGCTTCGACGTTGCTCTGGACCGCTGGCTCAAGTCGGCTGTTCGTGCCGACCTGCTCGCGTGGCCGTGCGTTCGCGCCGAGGTGCCGTTCTTTTCGCTGGGCTGCGAGGACGAGGACATCGCTCGCTACGGTGCCTATGCCGAGGGCGCCATCGATGCACTGGCCACCGACCCGGCCGATCCGTCACGCGCCCTGGTCATTGATTACAAGACGGGTGGCACGCAGGATGAGACGCCGGAACAGCTGCTCGAGAAGCACGCCCTGCAGGCGCGCGTCTACGCCGACGTGTTGCACAAGGCGGGCGTTGAGGCGGTGACGATCAAGTTCGTTCGCGTGGAGCAGGCGAATCCAGCCATCTTCGTCGAACCCGCCGAGCCCCAAGTAGTCACCTACAATCTCTAGCCCTCAGATAACTTGCGGTGGAATAGTTCCTGTATTGCGGTCCAGGTGGCCCAAGCGGGAACTATTCCACCGCAACTGCAAGAGGAGCCGTGTTGGTTTGGCTAGGTTCGGGTGCCGTCCGCGCCGTGGGGTAAAATCGTTCAGTCAGAACACGAACCCGCATCGGAGCTCATCACATGGCATTCGTCCATCTGCACAATCACACTGTTTTCTCCATGCTCGACGGCGCAACCCGTATCCAGGATATGGTCAACCGCGCCGTAGAGCTGGGCATGCCCGCCGTGGCCATTACCGACCACGGCTACATGTATGGCGTGCCCGACCTGGCGCTGGCCTGCGACGCCGTCAATCACAACACGCCCGAGTACAAAACCTGGAGCCACGACAAGGCCTTCTTGGAAAAGGACCGCCGCGACGAGCTGGTGGAGCCCGACCCCGAGGCAAACCCGCGCGAGCATGCCCAGTACGTCAAAGACATGGCCATGTGGGACGAGAAGGGCAACATCGACGAGCTCAAACCGCCCCTGGTCATCAAGCCCATCTTTGGCTGCGAGGTCTACTTTACGCCGGACGAGACCCTTGCCCGCGACCACAAGCCCGAGCTCTACCACATGATCCTTCTGGCCAAGGACCAGGAGGGCTACGTCAACCTAATGCAGACGGTCTCCGAGGCCGCCGTGCAGGGCTTTTACTACAAGCCGCGCGTGACGCTCGACAACCTGCGCCGCCATGCCAAGGGCATGATCTGCACGAGCGCCTGTATCGCGGGCATCATCCCCAAATACATCGACCGCGGCGACATGGAAGGCGCCATCAAGTGGGCCGAGACCTTCCGTGATACCTTCGAGCCCGGTGACTTCTACATCGAGATCCAGGAACACGGCATCACCACCGACAACGGCCTGACTGACGAGCAGATGGACCGCACGCTCATCGACATCGCCAAGCAGGTGGGCGTCAAGGTCATCGCCACCAACGACTTCCACTACCTGCGCCGCGAGGATGCGCCCGTGCAGGACGTCATCATGTGTATTGGCATGAACGCCAAGGTCGATGACCCCAACCGCATGCGCATGACCGGCTCGGAGTTTTACATGAAGACCGAGGAGGAGATGCGGGCGATGTTCCCGTATTGCCCCGAGGCCTGCGACAACACGCTCGAGATCGCCGACAAGTGCTACGTTGAGCTGGACTGGGACTCTATCATCCTGCCGCGCTTTCCGTTGCTCGATCCCGGCGAGACGCACGAGAGCCAGTTCCGCCGCGAGTGCGAGAAGGGCCTGCGCCAGCACTATGGCGACGACTGGGCCACGCGCGAGATCGGTGGCGTCAACATCAAAGAGCGCTTTGAGTACGAATACAAGGTCATTTGCGACAAGGGCTTTGCCGCCTACTTTTTCATCGTTGCCGAGTACGTGCAATGGGCTAAGGACAACGGCATCGGCGTCGGCCCCGGCCGTGGCTCGGCCGCCGGCGCTATCGTCGCCTACGCCATGAACATCACCGCGTTCGACCCGCTCGAGAACGGCCTGATGTTCGAGAGGTTCCTGTCCCCGCAACGTACCGAGATGCCCGATATCGATATGGACTTCGACGATGAGCGACGCCTCGAGGTCGTGGAGCACGTTCGTCAGCTCTACGGCCCCGAGAAGGTCACCCACGTCATCACCTACTCGACCATCAAGGCCAAGCAGGCCATCAACGACGCCGCGCGCGTCCTGGACTACCCGGTCTACATGGGCCAGCGCCTGTCCAAGATGGTCTCGAGCGACCCCAAGGTCAAGCTCAAGCAGGTGCTCGAAAAGCAACCCGGCAAAGAGGATCTGTTTAACCCCGATTTTGCCGAGGCCTATAAAAAGGACGACGACGCTCGCCGCATCATCGACACGGCGCTCTCGATCGAGGGCCTCACCCGTGGCGAGGGCGTGCACGCGTGCGCCGTTCTGATCTGCCGCGACCCCGTCAACGAGCACGTGCCCACCAAGCTCGACACCAAGGGCGGCGTCGAGATTACCCAGTACGAGGGCCATACCGTCGCCGACATGGGCCTGCTCAAGATGGACTTCTTGGGCCTGCGCACGCTGACGGTTATCTCCAAGGCCAAGGCAAACATCAAAAAGAACTTCGGCATCGACATCAAAGAGGAAGAGATTCCCTTTGACGATCCCGAGATCTTTAAGCTCATGGGCTCCGGCCACACCGCCGGCGTCTTCCAGGTCGAGTCCGCCGGCATGACGGCCACGATCAAGAACATGAAGCCCACCGAGTACAAACACGTCGTGGCATTGATCGCCCTGTACCGCCCGGGCCCGCTGGGCGCCGGCATGGTCTCGTCCTACATCAACCGTATGAACGGCAAGGAGCCGGCCGTCTCCTACGACGACCGTCTGGACGACATCCTGGGCGAAACCTACGGCACCATGGTCTATCAGGAACAGGTTATGCTCATCTCCGTCGAGATGTGCGGCTTCTCCAAGGGCGAATCGGACTCGCGTATCCGTAAGCCCGTGGCTAAGAAAAAGATTAAGCTGCTTACGTCGACGGTGCTGCACTGGGAGGATGGCTCGGACGAGACCACCTACGACCACTGGATGAACGGCGCTATCAAGAACAACTACACGCGCGAGGTCGCCCAGAAAATTTGGGACGATGTTCTCGAGTTCGCATCCTACGCCTTCAACAAGTCGCACTCCGCCGGCTACGCCATCCTGGTTATGCAGACGGCGTGGCTCAAGGCGCACTATCCGCACGAGTACATGGCGGCCGTTCTGACGTCCTATACGGGCAAGACCGACAAGATCGTGCACTACGTCTCGGCATGCCGTCACGACGGCATCCCCGTGCTTTCGCCAGATGTCAACGAGTCCGGCACCGAGTTCACGGCTACCAAGGAGGGCGTGCGCTTTGGTCTGGCCGGCATCCGCGGCGTGGGTACCGGCGTGGCGCAGGCGATTATCGCAGAGCGCGAGGCAGGCGGCCCGTTTAAGACGCTGCACGACTTTGTCGAGCGCGTGGACTCGAGCCAGGCCAACCGTCGCGTGATCGAATCGCTGATCAAGGCAGGCGCCTTCGACTCCACGGGGTATCCGCGTCGCCAGATGATGCACTTTGTGGACAAGAACAACCCCGAGAACATCATCGACGCCGCGGTAAAGCGCCAGAAGGACCGCGCGAGCGGTCAGACCTCGTTCTTCGATATGTTTGGCGACGTTGAGGGCTCGGGCTTTGAGGTGAGCGTGCCCGATCCGGATGGCCAGGAGTGGGACCGCCACCTTAAGCTGAGCCAGGAGAAGGAGGTTCTGGGCATCTATGTCTCGGACCACCCGCTGCGCCCGTTTGAGTATGCGCTCAGTAAGGCGCGCGACTTCTCGTTCTCGCAGATCGACACCGGCTACGAAGTACAGAACCCCACGGGCGGCACCATCAACCAGGAGATTCCCGAGGGTAAGGCGCTGTGGTGGGCCGGCATGGTCTCGAGCGTGTCCAAGCGCGTGACCAAAAACGGCGACCCCATGGGCATCGTGCAGCTCGAGGACATGGAAGGCGAGGCCACGGTCGTGGTGTTCCCCAAGACCTACAAGGAGGCCGAGGGGTATCTATACGGCGAGGTCGATCCCGAGACCGGCGCACAGCTGTCCGATGCGTTTGTGCGCATTAAGGGCAAGCTCGAGCGCTCGGACCGCGGCGACCAGATCATCGCGCAGGAGATTGTGCCGCTGGAGCTTAGCGAGGAGAAAAACAAGCCCAAGGTGTTTGAGGTCATGGTGCCCAACAGCCGCTTTAGCCAGGGCAATATGGCGCGTCTTGCCACGGTGCTTACCGCCAACCCGGGCGGCGACCGCGTGGAGATCTTTATTGAGCAAGTCGACGGGCGTGTGCTGCGTGCCGAGGTGCCGGCCAAGGTCAATGCACGCTCGATTCCGCTGCTGGCAGAGGCAAAGGCCATCGTCGGCAACCAAGGCCGCGTGACGGTTATCTAAAATGATTTTGCCGGGGTAGCTAATTTGGGACGGGGCTATTTTAGCTACCCTTTGACTGACGGCGAATGAGTCGGGGTCGGAATACATCTCAACCGATGTATGGGGGTAGCTAAAATAGCCCCGTCCCAAATTAGCTACCTTGTGTGGATTGGAGGAAGTGATGGCGCAGGGGACGTTTGTGCAGGCGCTTCGCAAAGAGGCGGCGTTGAGCGGCACCTTTATGAAGGGGCGTTCGCTCATGCTCAACGGCGCCGTGCTGTCGATCGAGGACAGCGGCTCGCGCTTCTCCAAAAACGTGACGGTTGAGGGCTCGGTGCGCGGTTCGCGCGGCGACCTGTACAAGACGCACGTGGCGCTCGACATGGACGAGCACGAGGTGATCGACTATGACTGCGATTGCCCCGCTGCCTATCGCTACCCCGGTATGTGCAAGCACGCCATTGCCACGGCTCTGGCGTATTTGGATGCCAGCGGCGCCGAGCCCGTCGAAGGTTTGCGCACGCCGGTCCGCACGTTTGCGGCTCAGCCCAAACAGTCCGCGCGTCCCGCGCCTACAACGCCCACGGTCAACCCCAACTTTCCCTTCCCAGCACCTGTCCCCACGAGTCCCAGCCTCATGGCGGCGCTCTCCGATCTTTCGGACGCGCGCATGGATGAGCTGGCGAGCATGCGCCGCAAGCTTGCCGGTGCCGTTGGTCCCGACGCCCCCAAAGCGGCGTTGGAGCCCTCGTTGGTGCCGTACTACAATCCGCTGTTCGCAGACCGCTTTAGCTGGGCGCTCGAGTTCCGCATTCGCTGCGGTTCGGTGTCCTACGTGGTCAAGGATATCGACGGCATGGCCGACGCCTATGTCCGAGGCGGCACCTTCTCGTACGGTAAGAAGCTCACGTTTGTCCATACGCCCGAAGCCTTCGAAGATGTGTCGACAAAGCTGCTCAGCCTTGTCTTGACGACAGTTGCCTATCTCGATGACATCACAAGCTCGCGTTCGGCGTCGTACGACTTTGCCCGCAGCGGTTTTGTCGCCGAGCGTCAGTTGCCGCTGTCCGAGCATAGCATCGTATATGTGCTGGACCTGCTGCGCGGCCAGACCATCTCTTTTGAGCCCGCCTGGTCGCGGGGGACGACGACGCATCGCACCTATGACGTGGCGGTTGAGCTGTCTCCGCAAGGGGAGGACGAGGCGTCCGCTAAGCGCCCACCGCTCCTTGCCGCCAAAATCGCGCCGGCGGCTGGTGGTAGCTACGATCTGCGCCTGCCGGCCGATGCATACTGCTTTGCTTCGGGCGACGTAGCTTATCTGGTCGACACCCGCCGTGCGCGCCGCACCGATGTAGCGTTTGCCCAGCATGCGGCGCCGTTCCTATCGCGCTTGCTGCCCTGTCGCACGCCAGTCCATATCGCTGCCGACCAGGTGGGGGAGTTCTGTCGTATGGCTCTGCCCATTTTGCGCGACTATACCGACCTTACCGCGCCCGCTGCGCTCGATACCGTGGCGCCCGAGCCGAGCTTTGCTATGGCAATCGGCGTCGACGATGGGCTCGTGACCTGCAAAATTACGGTTACCTACGGCGACTGGTCGGCAGATCTCTTTAGCCTGGGCGCTCCGGGCAGCCCCTTCGAAGAGCAGCGCCCGGGCGTGCCGCCGCGCGACGAGGTGGCAGAGTTTCGCGTTATGGACACGGCGGCCCTGTATTTCGACTTTTACGAGGGCGGCCTGGCGTTTGAGGAACGCGATGACGAGAGCCTGTTCCGCTTGCTGACCGAGGGCCTATCCGTCCTGTCCAAGCTTGGTGAGGTCATGCTCAGCGACCGTCTGCGCCAGATTTCGGTCCGCCCCGCGCCCAAGCTTTCGGTGCGTGCGACCGTCAAGAGTAACCTGCTCGACGTCGAACTGAGCGCGAGCGGGCTTTCGGCGGCAGACCTTGCCATCTATCTGGACTCCTACAAGCGTCACCAGACGTTTGCGCGTCTCACGTCGGGCGACATCATTCGCCTGGACGAGGGGGCGCGCGCCGCGTTTGGCCTTGCCGAGGATCTGGGGGTCGATGCTGTCGACCTGCTCGACGGCGTGTCGCTTCCCGCGTCGAGTACCCTGTTCGTCGATAGCATGCTCGCGCGCACGCCCGCGCTCGAGGCCGATCGTGACGCCGCGTTCCGCCGCACCGTCGAGCGCTTGGATACGCTCGGCAAGATGGACTTTACGGTGCCGGTCTCGCTCAAGGCCACACTGCGCGGCTACCAGGTCGACGGATACCAGTGGCTCGGCTCGCTCGAACACCTGAGCCTTGGCGGCATCTTGGCCGACGACATGGGCCTGGGCAAAACGCTCCAGATGATCGCGCACATTCTGGCGCGCGTGGAAGCGGGGGACACTAAGCCCACGCTTGTGGTGTGCCCTGCGTCGCTTGTGTACAACTGGACCGCCGAGCTGGAGCGCTTTGCCCCGTCGCTAGATGTGTGCGCCATCGTGGGCGCCAAGGCGCAGCGTCGCGTGCAAATCGCCGGCGTGGTCGAGCATAACGTGGTCGTGACGTCGTATGACCTTATGCGCCGTGATATCGATGAGTACGCCGAGCAGGATTTTGCCCGCGTGGTGCTCGACGAGGCCCAGTACATTAAAAACCCGCTCACCCAGGTGGCGCGCGCTGCCAAGCGTCTGCCGGCCGGCGTGCGCTTTGCCTTGACGGGCACGCCCATCGAAAACCGCCTATCCGAGCTCTGGAGCATCTTCGACTTTTTGATGCCGGGCCTGCTTGGCACGCGCGAATCGTTCGCAAAGCGCTTCGAAAGCCCGGTCGAGCACGCCGAAGGTGACAGCGCCGCCCGCCTGCAGGCGCTTGTGTCGCCGTTTGTGCTGCGCCGTGTCAAAGAGGACGTGGTGGCCGATCTGCCCGAAAAGATCGAGGACACAGTCGTGGCTCAGCTCACCGGTGAGCAGCGCAAGCTTTACCTGGCAAATCAGGACCGCATCGCCCAGCAGGTGCAGCACCGCGAGGCCGGGGAGTTTAAGAAGGATAAGCTCAAGGTGCTCGCCGAGCTCACCAAGCTGCGCCAGATCTGCTGCGACCCGCGTCTGCACTACGAGGATTACAAGGCGGGAAGCGCCAAACTCGATACGTGCATGGAGCTCGTCCACGGCGCGCTCGACGGTGGCCATCGCATCTTGCTGTTCAGCCAGTTTACGGGCATGCTCGATATCATTGGCAAGCGCCTGGCCAAGGAGGATATCGCCTTCCTTAAGCTCACGGGCGCATCGTCTAAAGAGAGCCGCGCCAAGATGGTCGCACAGTTCCAGGCGGGCGAGGTGCCGGTCTTTTTGATCTCGCTCAAGGCGGGCGGCGTGGGCCTTAACCTGACGGCTGCCGACGTGGTCATCACTACGACCCGTGGTGGAACGTGGCGGCGCAGGACCAAGCAACTGATCGTGCACACCGTATTGGTCAGCAACATACCGTGACCGTGTACAAGCTCATCGCCAAGGACACGATCGAGGAACGCATTATGCAGATGCAGGAGTCCAAGCGCGATCTGGTCAACAGCGTGCTCGGCGGCGACGGCATCTCGTCGGCACTGTTCACGCGCGAGGATGTTCTGGCGCTGCTCGGCGGCGACGGTCGCTAGCCGCGCGCGGGGTGGGACTGCTGGAGTGGGCAGGACGGTCGACGCATTTTGGCCCGACCGCTTGCCTGATCCGTTATGTGTTCATTTGCAATGCCGTGGATGGTTTGTCTGCCTTTGGGCATAAGAACCATCAAGAACATTGGCACATCAGCAAAGGAGAACATCATGGCGAAATTCTTTAGGGACCCCGACGGCAAGCTCATCGCCGCCCTTAGCGACGACGTTGCGACCCCTGCCGGTTGCACGGAACTGACCGCAAACACTGAGGACGCGGCGCACGAGAAGCACGTGCCTGTTGTCGAGACCGAGCGCGACGGTCACGTGATTCGCGCACGCGTTGGCTCGGTCGAGCACCCCAGCCTGCCCGAGCACTACATTGAGTGGATCGCCCTTGAGGCCGAGGGCCGCTTAGAGGTCCATTACCTTGAGCCCGGCATGAAACCCGCGACGTTTTTCGCGGGCGGCTCCAAGACCGGTACCGTCTATGCCTACTGCAACCTGCACGGGCTGTGGTCCGCGACATTCTAGGAGCGCGCCCCCGCTCGGGGTATCATAGCTAGCATATGCACATGCAAGCGCCGGCTGCATTATGCGGCCGGCGCTTTTACTACGATTTCGATGGTTTACGACGGAAAGGGCTGGGCCATGAAGCTCGCGCTTGCACAGATCGATATGCGCCTGGGTGATATTGAGGGCATTTGCGGCCGCATTGAGGACCAGGCTCGTCTGGCCCACGAGCGCGGGGCGCGCGTGCTGTGCGTTCCGGCTCCGCTCTTTATGGGCGCCATGCCCGGTGGCCTGGTGGGCGCTGCCGACTTTGAGCACGACATGCTTGCCGGCTTGACTGGTGTCGCCGAGCGTATCCAGGAGCTTGACATGATCTGCATCGTGCCCGCGGCGGTTTCGTTTGAGGGCCAACCGCTGCTCGACTACATGATGCTCAAGGACGGTCATGTGGTGCCGGCGCGTTCGAGCATTGCCTTGCAGCGTGGCGAGAACAACGACACGCGTTGGGCGCCGCCGGTGTTCGACGTGGACGGCGTGCGCATCGCCGTAATTTTTGACTTGGACCGCGAACTCGAGATGTTGCCGACCGGTGTTGACCTCATTGCGTATTTCCAATTCAACGCGTTTGACATGACCGACCGCGAGACTGCTGCCATTGCCGCCGTTCGCAGCGGCGCCTACCGCAAGGTCGCCTCCAAGCGCAGCGTGTGGTTTGCCTGCATGGCGCCGGTCGGTGCCTATGACGAGTCGGTGTATACCGGCGGTTCGTTTGTGCTCGACGACTGCGGTCGCGTGGTGGCCCAGGCGCCGTGTTTTGAGGAGAGCCTGCTGGTTCAGGAGATTCAGCGCGGCGTGATGCTCGATGCCCTGGAAGATCACGAACTGCCCGAGTTCCGTTCCGAGGAGTGGTTGTGGCAGGCGCTGGTGCTCGCCGTGCGCGACAACGCTCGGGCCCACGGTGCGTCGCGTGCTGTGGTGGCACTCGAGGGTGACCTGCCGTCATCCCTGCTGGCGGCGCTGGCCGTTGACGCTCTGGGTCCGCGTAACGTAATTGGCCTGGTGCTGGGGCGCAACCGTATCTTTACGCCGGCGCAGGAGGAGGCCGAGGCTGCCCGCTGTG
>DBGFJU010000070.1:0-3045 GCA_048529485.1 Collinsella aerofaciens
TTTCAGCCGTGCCGCGCTGGCGGACACCGCCCGGCAGTTCTCAGTGTGTCCCTTTGAGCTGGGGCTGGATCTGAGCGAGTGGTGCGATGTGGTCATCGGGGACTACAACTATCTGTTTGGATCCGCGCCTCGGTCTCGTCTAGGCTGCGGCCGTCCTCGCGCATGGCGAGCGCGTACTCCACCAGCAGGCCCGCGGCGCCCGAGCCGGTGCGCGAGTCGATGCAGCGCACGTCGAGCTCGTGGGTCTCGGCGACCAGGCATGCGTTGGAATAGCAGGCGGACCATTCGCTGCACAGCGAGATAAAGATCGCGCTATCGTGGCCGTCAGCACGCACGCGGTCAAAGAGTGCCTTGAACTCGCCGGCGCTCGGCTGCGAGGTGTGCGGCAGTTGCTCGGAGCCGGCCATGCGCGCGACGTATTCCTCGGCGGTAATCTGCACCTGGTCGAGCAGGTCCTCGCCCTCGATAATCACATGCAGCGGAATCACGTAAATGCCGAGCTCTTGAGCGCGGGCGGGGGAGATGTCCGACGTGGAGTCGGTTATGATGGCAAAAGACATAATTGCACCTTTCGTTGGGGCGCTTGCGCGCCGCCTTCTTAGAGCAAAGTGCGACAAGTATAGTGGAGTTGCTCTACATTGCTAGGTTCAATTGTTGAATAGTCAACAGTTTGAAGTGACGGTGTGGAAATCATCAACTGGGGAAGAGGGATGCCGATGGCGGCATTACAGCTATGCGAGCGGCCGGTTGTGCTGTTCGATTTTGACGGCACGGTGGCCGATACGGGCCGGGCGGTGATGACCTCGACGCGCAAGACGTTGGCCGCGCGCGGGTTTTCGGAGGCGCAGATGGGTGACCTGCGCCGCATGATCGGGCCGCCCCTGTGGAAGAGCTTTCACGACTTTTATGGCTTCTCCCGCGAGGAGTCGCTTGTGGTGGCTGACGAGTACCGTGCCTTTTTTGATGAGCTGGGACCTGAAGAGTATCCCGTGTTCGACGGAATCCCCGAGCTGCTCGATGGCCTTGCCGCGCAGGGGCATCGCATGGCGGTCGCGACGTCTCGCATGGAAGCAAAGTGCATTGACATGGTGCATGAGCTGGGGCTTTCTCAGTTTGAGGCGGTGGTCGGCATGAATCCGTCGCAGGGGCGCGAGACCAAGGCCGATTCGGTTCGCGATGCCCTGGCGGCGCTCGGCGCGACGGCGGGCGATGCCGTGATGATCGGCGATCGCTTTAACGACGTGGAAGGCGCGCACGCGATGAGCGTGCCGTGCATCGGCATTTATTCGGGTGCGGCGGCGCCGGGGGAGCACGAGGCAGCGGGCGCCGATGCGGTGGTGCACTCGGTGGCCGAGCTTGCTAAACTTTTCGCTATCTAATAGACGTAATGTGAGGGGCGGGCGTATCCGTCGCTCATTGGTAAGGAGGTCGTCCATGAATCAGGTGGAGCAGAGCGTTACCGAGTATGTCGACGAGGTCTGGGAAGATGTCGTTGCCGATATCGAACAGCTGGTGAGCTATCCGTCCGTGGCCGTTGCTGCCAATGCGGAGCTCGGTGCGCCGTTTGGCCGCCCGGTCCGTGATGCGCTCGATTGCGCGCTCGGCATTGCGCAAAAGCTCGGCTATCAGACGAGCGACGACGAGGGCTATGTGGGAATCGCCGATATCCCGGGCCGCGGCGACAAACAGCTCGCGACTATCTGCCATGTTGACGTGGTACCCGCTGGCCCCGGCTGGAACACCGACCCGTTTGCGATTGAGCGTCTCGAGGGCTGGCTGCTCGGCCGCGGCGTGATCGACGACAAGGGTCCGGCCGTGCTGTCGCTCTACGCCGGCGCCTACCTGCTCAAGCACGGCATCGTTCCGCGCTACACCTTCCGCGCGCTGCTGGGCTGCGATGAGGAAGTGGGCATGTCCGACGTTCGCCATTATCTGGAGAACTACGCGAATCCTGACTTTCTGTTTACGCCCGATGCCGAGTTCCCGGTCTGCAATGCCGAGAAGGGCCAGTTTGGGGCGACGTTCGTGAGCCCCAAGATCGACGGCGGGCGCATCGTGTCGTGGAGCGGCTCCGAGGCGAGCAATGCCATTCCGTCGCAGTCCATCTGCGAGCTTGCAATTGCCGCCGATGAGCTGCCGGCGCCCGTTGAGAACGTCGACCGCCTGGAGATCACGGCGCTTGATAACGGGCATGCGCAGATTTTCGCCCACGGTATTGGCGGCCACGCTTCGATGCCTGAGGGCACCATCAACGCCGTCGGCCTGATCGTGTCGTATCTGCGCGAGGCCGAGGACGCGTTTGGTGCACGCGATGAGCGCCTGCTGACGCCTGCCGAGCACGAGTTCGTCAAGTTCCTGGCCTTTGTGCATGCGGATGCCTATGGCCGCGGCCTGGGTATCGATGCGACGAGTCCGGCGTTTGGCCCGCTTACCTGCAACGCTGGCGTCATTCGCGTGGCGGATGGCCATATTGAGCAGGTCATCGACGTGCGCTTCCCCGACAGCACGAGTGCCGATACCATCCGCGAGCAGCTCGACCCGCTCGTGGGCCGTTTTGGCGTGACGTGCCAGCTGGGTCGCGCTAAGGTGCCGTTCTCGGTGTCTGCCGACGATCCGGCCGTGAAGGCGCTTATTGATACCTATAACGAGTTTACGGGCAAGCATGCTGAACCCTTTGCCATGGGCGGCGGCACGTACGCGCGCAACTTTGCCCGCGCCGTCTCGTTTGGCCCCGAGGAGACCGGCCTGGAGCTGCCCTCGTGGGGCGGCCAGATGCACGGCCCCAACGAGTGCGCCAACGAGGAACAGCTCAAGCAGGCGCTCAAGATCTACATTGTTGCGATCCTCCGTTTGAATGAATTAGAGCTTTAAGGTTTCGCGGTTTCCCAATCTAAGTTGCGGTGGAATAGTTCCTAGAATGGGCCATTGGGGGTGCGGACGATTTCTTGGACCGCGCCTAGGCGTATGCCCCTTTATAACGATTATGAGCGAAGCTTCAACATCGTGAAGAGCAACATTATGGCGGGCAACAGCTATCTTACGAAT
>DBGFJU010000071.1:0-25765 GCA_048529485.1 Collinsella aerofaciens
CTGAAGGGACTGACCCCGGAGGAGTTCCGGAGACAGTCCCTTGCGGCGTAGTTCTTATTTAAGCCGTCCAAGTTTTGGGGTGCAGTTCAGTTTCGGCTGGGGCGCCTTTTTGTTCCGCCGCGGGGGAGAGGTGTCCCGCCGTACTTCATCGCTTCCACACCGTTCGCCGAGTTGTCCTAGCCTTTTACCGATGCGTGGAATATACTTTCATTAACACGTTGCTTCGTGAAAGGAACATTCATGATTTACACGCTCACTGCAAATCCCGCCATTGACTACAACATCGCCTGCGACGGCCTTACTGCCAATACCGTCACGCGTACCCGCAATGCCGTCTACACGCCCAACGGCAAGGGCCTCAACGTCTCGTTTACGCTTGACCACTATGGTGTCGACACCACGATCCTGGGTTTCTTCGCCGGCTTCTCGGGTGAGTTTATCGTTAAGGGCGCCGAGGCCCTGGGCGTGCCCGTCAAGCCCGTGTGGACCGACGGTATTACGCGCGTCAATGTGTTCCTCAACGCCGGTCCCGACACCGAGTACAACATGGTCAATGCCGGTGCCGCCATCAATGAGGCCAACGAGCAGGAGATGTTTGAACTTATCGATTCGCTCGATGACATGACCTGCCTGGTCATCAGCGGCTCGCTGCCTCCCAACACTTCCGAGGGCTTCTTGGCCGAGGTCCTGCGCCGTGTCAAGGCCAAGGGGGCCGAGTTCGTCCTCGACATCTCGAGCCATCAGCTGGCAGACCTCATTGCTCTGGAGCCACTGCTGATCAAGCCCAATGACGACGAGCTGCTTGACATCTTTGGCATCAAGGTGAGCGGTGGCGACGACGAGTCCGTCAAGGGCGCTATGGCCGAGCTGCACGCCAAGGGCGCCAAGAACGTGCTGCTGACCCTTGGTGGCGCCGGTGCGTACTTCTCCAACGGCGAGCATATCTGGTTTGCCAACCGCACCTTCGACGTCAAGCTGCTGTCGACGGTGTGCGCCGGCGATTCCTCGCTCGCTGCCTTCCTGTCCGTGTGGCACGACGCCCCCGAGCGCGTCGAGGACGCCCTGCGCCTTTCGATGGCCACTGGCGCCAACGTGGTCGAGTGCCCCGGTCTGGGTGATTTTGCCAAGGTGGACGAATATAAGAAGCACATCGAGGTTCGCCAGGTCTGCTAGTTCCGGCACCTTGTCTGAATAGTTTGATTATTTCGCATCCGTCTTAGACTAGGACGGATGCGTTTTTGTTTATCGGACTTGCGTGTGCAGTGGAGGCTGTTTCTTGCTAGACTTCTTGCAGACGCAATCGATAGCCAATTTGATAGTCGCAGGAGGCCATAGGCATGTGCAATGTTTCGCTCAACGGTACGCAACCGTCCGATGCGTCCCTGCGCGTCCTGCGCGCGCTTGAGGCGGCTGGTCTTGAGGCTTGGTACGTGGGCGGTTGGGTGCGCGACGCCCTGATGGGGTACCCCAGCCACGATGTTGATATGTGCTGTAGCGGCCTGTGGCAGGAGTCCAAAGCGGCGCTCGAGGCCGCCGGCATCGCGGTTGTGGAGTCGGGCATTAAATTTGGCGGAATCACGGCAATTTCCGATGGCGAGCGTATCGAGGTCACCACGTACCGTCTGGATGGCTTTTACACCGATGGTCGTCATCCCCAGAGTGTGGAGCGTGCCGCCTCGCTCGAGGACGATCTGGCGCGCCGCGACTTTACCGTCAATGCCATGGCCTGGCATCCCGAGCGCGGGCTTGTCGACCGCTACGACGGCCAGGGTGACTTGGAGCGCAAGCTGATTCGCGCTGTCGGCGATCCCAAGCGTCGCTTTAACGAGGACGCCCTGCGCATGCTGCGTGCGGTGCGCTTTGCCTGCCGTCTGGACTTTATGATTGAGCCCGAGACCAAGCGTGCGCTTGCCGAGTGCGCGCCGCTGCTCGATGCCGTGGCGCGTGAGCGTGTGGGTATTGAGCTCGAGGGCATTCTTTCGACCGGTCATGGGGGAGACGCGATGCTTCGCTATCCCGAGCTCATCTGTGCCGCTGTGCCCGAGTTGGCAGCGGGTCGCGGGTTTGATCAGCGCAGTGTCTATCATGCGTTTAACGTCTACGTGCATATCGCCCGTGTGCTGACGGTGGCGGGGGAGCTCGCGCTGTGTGACGGCGTCGCGCCCTCGTCGAGCCTTATGTGGGCGGCGTTTTTGCACGATGTGTCCAAGCCCGAGTGCTTCACGGTCGACCATGCCGGTAGCGGACACTTCTACGGTCATCCCGAGCTCGGCGCCAAGAAGGCGCGCGTCATTATGGATCGCCTGGCGCTCTCGCACGACTTGGTGCGCGACGTGTGCCTGCTCATCAAATACCATGACAAGCCGCTGCGCCCCGAGCGCTCCTGTCTGCTCAATATGATGCGCGCGCTTTCGGGTGAGGGCGTCGACACGGCCCGCCTGATTGACGAGCTCATGGACCTTAAGCGTGCCGACACACTTGGCAAGGCCCCGTCGTGCTTCTATTACGTTGAGACGATTGAGGAGATGCGCGCGATGGCGCACGAGCTGCTGAGGGCGGGGGAGCCCTATACGCTCAAGATGCTCGCCATCAACGGCGGCGACTTGATCCGTGCTGGAGTCAAGCCCGGGCCGGAACTGGGGCAGCTTCTCAACTCCGCCCTCGACGCCGTGATCGAAGACAACATTCCCAACGATCGCGAAGCTCTTTTGGTCCATCTCAACTTGAATTAGCTACCTAGTTTACCTGCGTGTTCCATAACCTGCCGACAATTTTTCGGCAATTTGGAATTTCTTCTTGCGCTGACGTTTTTTGTCCCGTAATATATTTTCTTGCAGCACGGCAGTGCAGATGTCATGTGGCCCGTTCGTCTAGCGGTTTAGGACGCCGCCCTCTCAAGGCGGAGATCACCAGTTCGAATCTGGTACGGGCTACCACGCATCTGATACCCGGACTTCCTATGGAAGGCCGGGTTTTCTATTTTCAAACAACCGTCTGCAATTCCCGTTTGAACCAGAGCTTTGCGTTCTGCCTATGGCCCTTACGGGTACAATATCCAAGATATTTTGACTGTTAGAAGGAGTCTCATGACGGAGTCCTCTCAGCATACGTCTAAGCCCCAGGTCGAGGTTGATGCCTCGGGCGGAGATGACAATAAGAGCGCACGCCGCGGCGCCATCTTTATCGGCGTCGTGCTGGTGGGTTATATCGTCTATCTGGTGGTAACCGGGCAGATGGGGCAGTTCTGGGCCGCTATGTCGAGCGTCCAGGCGTCATGGCTCGTTGTCGCGTGTCTTTGCATGTTCATGTACCTGTTCTTTGGCATTGTGGCCTATGCGATCGCCGTCTGGCTCGATCCCAATTCGCCCGTCGGCATCCGCGACCTGATCTCGGTCGAGGCGAGTGGCATCTTCTTTGGCAACCTGACGCCCATGATGATGGGCTCCACCCCGGCTCAGATCTATCGCCTGACCAAGGCCGGCCAAAACGTGGGCGAGGCCGGCGCCACGCAATTCACGCGTTTTATCGTGTACCAGTTTGGCCTGGTCGCCTGGGGCGCTATCCTGCTGCTCGCCCGTATGCCGTTTTTTGCCGAACGCTACGGCGACATGACGCTGCTGTGCGTCTTTAGCTTTGGTGGACACTGCTGCATCTTGCTTGGCATCTTCGCCGTCGCGCTCATGCCTAAGACCGTCACGCGCGTCGCCCATTGCATCATCAATTGGCTCGAGCGCATTGGTGTCTCGGCCACTAAGATCGAGAGTTGGCGCACGTTTGTCGATGGCGAGATCTACTCCTTCTCCGAGAAGTTCAAGCTTTCGGCCGGACATTTTTCTTCCATGCTGCTCACCGTGTTTATCACCATGCAGCAGCTCGCGTTTTTCTATCTGGTTCCGTATTTCCTGATGCTTGCCTTTGGCCACCACGAGGTCGACTTTTTCTCGGTCATGGCCGCGAGCGCCTTTGTCCAGCTGTTAAGCTCTGCGGTTCCCTTGCCCGGTGGAACTGGTGGCGCTGAGGGCGGCTTTGCATTGTTCTTGGGTCATTTCTTTGGGTCGGCTTCGACCGCCGGCTATCTGCTGTGGCGTCTCATTACGTTTATTGCGCCTACCATTTTGGCTGCGCCCCTGCTGGGACTTAAGAGCGCCCACAACGAGAGCATCCATGCACGCTGGGATCGCGTGATGCGCAAGCTCGGCCGCACGCCTCAGACGCCCTCTGCGCCCACTAAGCCGCACCCCATGAATGCTGTTACCGTTGATCCCAAGAAGCACGCTCAGAAGGCTTCTGGGACCGCTAAGCCTGCTCATAAAGCCTATGTGCGCCAGACAGGCGATGGTATTCGCGTATCTCCGTCGGCACTCTATAAGAAGAAGCACCCTAAGTCGCAGTAGGGCAGTCGTGCGTTCTTCATGATGCGGGGCATATTTGTGCCGTATGGGGGATAATCCTCTTACGTAGATTATCTCTCATCTGTTGATGAATGCTCGCATATCGAAGGGACACGCCCATGGCAACCAGCAAACCGCGTCTTGATCGTCGCATCGTTCGCAGCCGTAATGCCATCCTTTCGGCTTTCGAGCGCCTGCTCATGGAAAAGCCGCTGGCAGACATTACGGTGAGTGCCATCGCGCGCGAGGCCAATGTCGACCGCAAGACCTTTTACGTACACTTTGGTACGGTTGACGGCCTGCTCGATGCCATTGCCGTCGATGTGGTGGAGATGATTGTCGACTCAGTCGAGAAAACGCTTGCTTCCATGGACGGCGACACCAACGAGCGCGCCCTGAGCGCGGCGGCGACCTTCTTTAAAACCGTTAACGAGGCACTGTGCAACAACTTGGTGCTCAATCGTCAGCTGATCGAGAATATTCCGCTCGATGATTTCATGGCTCGTCTTCGTGCGCCGCTCGAGCACGAGATTGCCGAGCGAGATCTGCTGTCCCAAGGTCTCAAGGACGAAATGTTCGACTACTATCTGGCGTTTTTGCTGTCGGGTATTATCGGTATCTATCGCACGTGGGCGCTGTCTGACGGCTCGGTTCCTATCGAGCACGTCTCTGAGGTCGCCAACGATCTGACTCTCAATGGTCTGTCGAGTCTGGAATCTCGCTTGGATTAGGCCTAGTTGGGCTCGTCGGCGTGGAAATTCCTGTTCCTGAGGTTCTCCGGCGCCTTGGAGACCTTGCCGGCGTAGGAGCTGTAGCCTGAGGATCCTTAAAAGAAAGTCCAGTTTATCCTTCCCATTCCAATTTTGGAATCCTCCGATGCGCCTTCGCACGCTCGCATGACCTCGATACCATGCGAGCGTGCGAACTCGACGAGCTCTGCGTTGCGGGCGTTTATGGTGCCGAAGGCGGCGGGGCACACGATAAGACGCGCGCAGTGGACGAGGAGCTCTTTGGCGCGGGCTATGGTTTTATCCCCGATCGGCTCGAAGGCGCGCTCGGCCACGCATTCCGTCGCCAGGTCGCGCGCAAGCTCGCAGTCGATGTCCCCTTCGTGCAGAACGCCCGCGTAGAACGCCTTGCCCTGCCGGATGAGCTGGCGAAACACAGCTGACCCCGTACCTGCGCCGGCGATGACGAACGTGTGCGCATCGCCGTGTGGGCGCCCAATTTCCACGCTGCCGAAGCGCTCGTTGAAGGTGCCATGTTTAAGGCCGTAGAGCTCGCCAATCGTCTCGCGCGTGAATATGTCCTCGGGTGCGCCGGCGCGGAAGACCCGGCCGTCCTTCACGCAAATCACCTTGTCGGCGCTTTTCTGCGCGAGCTCGAGTTCGTGGATGGACATGATGACAGCAACATTCCGCGATTTCGCAAGGTGGCGAAGTATTCGCAGCAGGTCGATCTGGTAGCGGATATCGAGATACGACGTGGGCTCGTCGAGCACGAGCACACGCGGATCCTGCGCGATGGCGCGTGCGAGCATGACGCGCTGGCGTTGCCCGTCGCTTATCTGCATGAAGTCGCGCTCGGCGAACTCTTCCACATGTGCGGTTTTCATGGCCTCGTCGACCCGACTATGGTCGTCGGGCGAGAGTGTGCCCATTCGCCCGGTGTAGGGATGCCTTCCCGCCTCTACGATATCGCGGCAGGTGAGGAGCTCGGTCCGGGGTCGATCTGTCAGCATAACGGCAAGGTTCCTTGCGAACTCCGCCGTCTTCCATCGGGAAATCTCCCGCCCGTCGAGCTCGACCGCGCCGGCAAGCGGTGCCAGATGGCGTGTGATGGTTTTCAAGATGGTCGACTTGCCCGAGCCGTTCGGCCCGATGAGCGCCACGACGTCGCCCGCGCGAACCTCTAGCTCGACGCCTTCGACTACGACCTTCTTGTCGTAGCCCGCCGACAGGTCGCTTATGCGGAAAAGCGGCGCTCCGTCAGCCTTCGTTGCGACCGGGGTTTCGAGGTTCGACTCCGCTCGGAGGAGGCGTTTCGCGCGCAGTTCCGCGCGAGTCGAAAGTGCCTTCTGGCGCTTTCGTGCGAGCTTAGGACTGTTTAAGCATGGAATGTCCCCTCCGAGCGTTTTGGGCTGCGGCACGAATTTCCCCATCTACCTCACCCGCTTCTTCAACATGAGTGCGATAACCACCGGCGCGCCGAAGATGGCGGTGACGGCGCTGATGGAAAGCTCGACGGGGGAAAACAGCGTGCGCGCGATCAAATCGCAGCCCGCGCAGAAGATGGCGCCTCCCAAGAAGCACGCAGGAATCACTCGGATGGGCTTCGACGACTTCAGCGCCGACTTAACGAGATGCGGAACCGCGATGCCTACGAACGACACCGGACCAGCGAACGCGGTCACGCAGGCGGAGAGCATGCTCGCTAGAAGGACGAGCACCACGCGGAAGCGTGCGACGTTCACGCCGACGCTTTTCGCGTAGGCTTCTCCCAGCTGGAAGGCGGAAAGGGGCTTCGATATCGCGAATACGCATGCGCTCACGGTGATCACCACGACCGTGATGACCGCGACGTCGTCCCAGCCCGAACCCGAGAAGCTACCCAAAGACCAGTTGTGCAGGTTCACGATGGACTGGTCGTCGGCGAAGGCGATGAGGAAGTTCGTCGCCGCCGAGCAGATGTATCCCACCATGACGCCCGCCACGATAAGCATGGCCATGGAACTTATGCGCCGTGCGATGAGGAGCACGAAGCCGATGGTGATAAGCGATCCCAGAAACGCTGCGGCCACCATGGCCGGCGAGGACATGGCCTGGTTCGCGCCCAGAAGCACGATCATCGTAAGCGCGACGACGAACTTTGCGCCCGAGGAGACGCCCAAGATGAACGGGTCGGCGATGGGGTTGTTGAAAAACGTCTGCAGCAGGAACCCGGAGAGCGAAAGTGCCCCGCCGAGAAGCACGGCTGAAAGCACGCGCGGCAGGCGAATCTCCCAGATGACTTGGCTTTCCATGGAATTGGCCGCGCCGCCCGAAAGGATGCCGGGGATGTGGTCTGCGGGCACGAGCACGCTCCCGATGCACAGGTTGGCCCCGACGAGCACGATGAGGACAACAGCGAGCAGCGCCGTCACGACGCGACACCGCGCGGCGCGCCCCGATTCGTCGTATGTCATGGAAAGCCGGCTTCTCATGACGCTAGCCAAGCTTCCTCAGATAATGGAAGTCGCTCGCGTCATCGCCGGTGAACGCCCCGTGCAGCTCGTCGATAATGTCGGCGGTAGAAGTCATCTGCTGGTACATGTCGGCGCTTGTGACCCAGACGTTGCCGTTCTTTACAGCTTTGAACTGCGACAATAGCGCGTTTTTGCCTACGAAGTCTTTCAAGGTGGCAACCGATTCGTCGATGGTGCCGTTGTAGACGATGATGTCGGCATCCTTCGCCGTCGCGTAGAAGCGCTCCATTTCGAGCGTTACTGACGAACCTGACGTCGACGCCGTCTGCGCGTCATCGAGCGCGTAGCTGCCGCCTGCAAGCTCGATCATCTGCGCCACGTAGTCGCCCGCCCGCCGCGTGACGGCGGCCCCGTTCGAGTTAATGTAGAAATACGCCACGGTTTTACCTGACGACGCGAGCCTCGACGTTTGCTCGACGCGGGCCTTCTGCTCGTTGAACAGGTGCGCGGCCTCGTCTTCCTTGTCGAACAGGACGCCGAAAAGCTTAATCCACTCGACGCGCCCGAGTGCTTCGGGCTCGCTCGACGACTGTTCGGTGAGCACGACGAGCCCGAGCTTCTGCAGCTTTTCCTTCACATCGGGCGTGTGGTTGATCATGGTGTTCTCGATGGCGAGCGTGCAGCCCGAGGCCGATATTCGCTCGTAGTCGGGCGCGCTGTACTTGCCGCCGTAGGCGATCGCCCCACTTTCGAGCGCGCTTTTGAAGCCCCCGACCGAGCAATCGTCGGCCTTCGTGCCCGACATGAGGATATTGTCGTTCGTATCGAGCGCGTCGACCAGGCACATCGTCGCCGACGACACGAGGTACACCTTGTCGGCGGGGCGCCTTATGACCGCGATGTCGGAGCTCAACCCATCAGGTACCTTTGCATTTTGCGGCACCACGAGGAAGCGCTCCCCGTTCGAAATGCAGATAAGCCGCAGGCCGCCTTCGTACTCGTCGACAGTGAAGTGCTTGGCGTATTCAAGCTGAAGCGCCCCCGTCGGCTCCCAGCCGCAGCCCAAATCGGCGTTGTGGAAGTCGGCCGCGGCGCTTGAAGCCGTTCCCGCAGGGGAGTCGCCGCTTGCATCGTCGCCCGTTTTCTTCTTCATGGTGGATGAGTCGAAGTAGAGCGTGTAGTCGATGGTGTGCGGCGTCGACATGGCGACGGTCTCGGCCGACACGGCGATGTCCTCGTCGAGCGTGACGGGTATCTCGAACGTGGAGTTGCCGCCGTCGTTTACGGGCGCGTAGTCTACGCCGTCGACGGTCATCTTGTCGTAGTTCGAACTCGACCAGGTGATGGTCGCGGTGTAGGTGTCGCCATCCTTCACAATTGTGGTGGGTGAGGCGATGCTTGCGCGCCCTGACCCGCCGGAGAGCGAGACGCTCACAGTGTATTCCTGAGAGCCTGCCGTGCCACCGGTCGCGTTCGGGCTCGCACTGCACCCCGCGAAGGGAAGCGCGAGCAGGGCGACGAGAACGCAGGCGATCGCGCGCACCGCGATGCTGCGACGCTTCCTGCTTTCCCCCTTGGGAAGAATCGACCGCATGGCGTTACTTCAGTGCGTCGGCGCGCAGATCGACGCCGGCGGATTCGAACACGAGCGTGCGGTCGTACCACTGCTCTTTTCTAATACTCCACGCGGCGCAGGCGGTGTCCTCGTCGAGCGCTTCAACGGGCACGTCGTAGGTGTACTTGCCTTCCGCGTTTTCCACATAGGGGATGAAGTCGGCCTCGCTCGCGGCGGCAGCCTCGTCGCCCGTGCCCATGAAGAGCTTGCCGTAGCCCGTGCCGGAAAGCGTCATCACGCAGTGCATGGAGCCGTTTTCCACGATGAGCTGGGCGTCCACAATCCTGAACATGTTCGAGCTGGAATCTACGGTGATCGGATAGGTGCCGTCGGCCACCTTGTCGGCGGTGATGGGGGCAGCGCTTGCGCCCTCGGGCGCATCGGCCGCCTGTTCGGTCTTTTCCTGGGAATCGGCATCGCTTGCCTTTGCGCTGTCGATTGAATTTCCGCCGCAGCCGGCGAGCGAGAACGCGAAAAGCGCCGCTGACAGGGCGAAGGCGAGGGTTTTCTTCAACATGGAGTGGGTTCCTTTCAATCGCTTCGACCGCCCGCGCCGTGCGGTGGGCTGACGGGATGCGAATGCAACGGGCATGCGCCGTCAGTCGGGGAAGGCGCATGCCCGTTGCACGGGGACGCGACCGGCGCCCCCGTGCGCGGCGAGTTTACAGCTTGGCGATGGCGTCGTCCACGTGTGAGACGTAGATGTCGTCGACCGCGGCGTTTTGTCCCAGACCCTGGAGCAGGCACGTCACTTCGAAGCCGGCGGCCACGAACTTCGCAGCCCAGCTGTCGGGGTCGGTCTCGTCTGCCATGTCGTTGTTCGCGTGGTCGCCCGCGACCACCATGAACGGCGCGAGCACGGCCTTCTTGTACCCTGCGGCGCTCGCGGCGGCGATAACATCCTCGCAGGTCGGTTCAGCCTCGACGGTGCCGACGAAGAACTGCGTCAAGCCCTCGTTCTTGAACACTTCCTGCATCTTGGCATAGTCGGCGTTGGAATCGGCTTCGGTGCCGTGGCCCATGAGGCACAGCGCCGTCTTGCCGTCGTCGAAGGACGCCATGTTCTCCTTAATGGCGGCGGCCACCTTCTTGTAGTCGTCGTCGGAGGTGAGCAGCGGGTCGCCGAGTGAGATCTTGTCGAACTTGTCGGCGTACTTGTCGAGCTCGTCTTTCACGTCGGCGTATTCCAGGCCAGCCATGAGATGCGTCGGCTGCACGACGATTTCCTTCACGCCGTCTTCCACGCAGCGGTCGAGCGCCTCGGTCATGTTGTCGATCGTGATGCCGTCGCGCTTCTTCAGCTTGTCGATGATGATCTGCGCGGTGAAGGCGCGGCGGATGTCGTAGTCCTGCCAGTACTTCTCGCGGATAGCGTCTTCGATGGCGCCGATGGTGATGTGGCGCGAGTCGTTGTAGCTCGTGCCGAAGCTCGTGACGAGGATGACCGGCTTCACGGCCTTCTCCTTTTCGCTCGATTTCTCGGAACTCGCGGAGGTGCTGGAGCAGCCCGCGAGCGCGACTCCGGCGAGCGCGAAGGCTCCGGTTGCTGCGGCGCCCATGAAGCCGCGGCGTGACATCTGGTCGGACATGGTTTTTCCTTTCCTCGGTTTGCCGGTCCCCCGGCGACAGTTGCTTGTCGGCACAAGCGAAAGAAAAGCGCACCCCTCGGGGTTCACAAGGAGCTAACGCCACGGCGATGCCGTGAGGAAAAGGCGAAGCAGTCTGGCTTGGGGCGCGAGGCGGTTCGCCCGTGCGTCCTATACAGTAATGTCCCTTGCCCAGGATTCCCACCTGGTTCCCTCCGCAAGCCAGCGCGGGCTGTGCGGGCGCCGCGCCGGTCATTTCCTTTTATCCGATTGTCATATGCTCGTTGCCGAATCTTTTACTATGATAGTGGGCACTTTTGAACGTGTCAAAGCCAGGGCGGGCGGCATTGCGCCTCCTGCCTGCGTATTTGCGCCGATTGCCGCTGCGGGCGCCGTGTTTTGGCCGCTGCGCGAATGGCAGCGTAAACGGTTGCGATGAGAAACGGGAAGGGAAGGCTCGGATGATTCATATCGTTGGCGCTGGCTCGGGCGCCGCCGACCTTATCACGCTGCGCGGGGCGCGCCTTTTGCGCGCGGCCGACGTGGTCGTTTGGGCGGGGAGCCTTGTGAACCCCGAGCTGCTCGCCGAGTGCAAGGAATCCTGCATCGTCTACGACAGCGCGCACATGACCTTGGAGGAAGTGCTCGACGTGATGTGCGCGGCAGATGCGCGGGGCGAGGAAGTGGTGCGCCTGCACACGGGCGACCCGTGCCTGTACGGCGCCATCCAGGAGCAGATGGACGCGCTCGACGCGCGCGGCGTGGACTACGAGGTGGTGCCCGGCGTGTCGAGCTTTTGCGGTGCCGCGGCGGCGCTTCGCCAGGAATATACGCTGCCGGGAATCAGCCAGTCGGTCGTGATCACGCGGCTTTCCGGGCGCACCCCCATGCCCGCGGGCGAGGGCATGCGCACCATGGCGGAAAGCGGCTCGACTATGGTCATCTTCCTGAGCTCGGGTATGCTCGCCGAGCTTTCCGCCGAGCTTTTGGCCGCGGGCCGCAGCTCCGATGAGCCGGCGGCGCTCGTGTACAAGGCGACCTGGCCTGAGGAGCGCGTGGTGCGATGCACAGTGGGCACGCTCGCCGATGCGGGCGCGCGAGAGGGCATCGACCGCACGGCGCTCGTGGTGGTGGGCCGCGTGCTCGGAGCTCGCGGCAGGCTTGCACACAACGGCGCGCAAGCGGAGTCGTACGAACGCAGCAAGCTTTACGACCCTTCGTTTTCCACGGGGTATCGGAAGGCGAGCAGCTAGCGTGGCCTTCGAGCACTACATATATACCGGGACGACCCGCCTGCGCTGCGGCTACACCACGGGGAGCTGCGCCGCGCTCGCGGCGAAGGCGGCCTGCGAGATGCTCTTGTCACGAAAGCCCGTCGGCCTCGTGTCGATCGTCACCCCCGGCGGGCTGCCCGTCGAGGCGAACGTGGTCGACGCATGCATCGGCGAGGGGTGCGCCCAGTGTGCCGTGCGAAAGGACGCAGGCGACGATGCCGATGTGACCGACGGCGTGCTCGTGTACGCGCGCGTGGAACATGCGGGGTCGGGCACGGGCGCTGCGGGCAGCAAGGACGTACCCGCGCACGAATCGGAAGTTTCCGTCGACGGCGGCGTGGGCGTGGGGCGCGTGACGTTGCCCGGGCTCGAGCAGCCGGTGGGGGCGGCCGCCATCAACGCGACGCCGCGCGCGATGATCACTTCGGCGGTGCGCGAGGTGTGCGCCGTGCACGGCTTTTCTGGAGATATTGCTGTGACGATTTCGGTACCCGAGGGTGTTGCCCTTGCCGAAAAGACCTTCAACCCGCACCTGGGGATAAAGGACGGCATCTCCATCCTGGGCACGACGGGCATCGTCGAGCCGCGCAGCCTCGCTGCCTTGCGCGACAGTATCGAGCTCGAGATCCGGCAGCATGCGGCTATGGGGCGGTGCGGAGTCGTGCTCACGCCCGGCAACTACGGCGCGCAGTTCATCTCAGGGCATTTCCACCTAAACGGTGCGCCGGTGGTCTTCATCTCCAACTTCGTGGGCGATGCGATTGATTGCTGCATTCGCGAGGGATTTACCAATGTCCTTCTTGTGGGACACATCGGCAAGTTGGTGAAGGTCGCGGGCGGTATCATGGACACCCATTCGCGTACCGCCGACTGCCGCGCGGAGATTCTGGCCGCCCACGCGGCCATGGCCGGCGCGGGCGCGAAGACCGTGCGCGAGATCATGACGTCCGTCACGACCACGGCGGCACTCGAGGTAATCGAGGCCGCCGGCGTGGGGGACGCTGCGTGCGCCTCGCTCGCTGCGGCAATCGAGGACAGGTTGCGCCGCCGCGCGGCGGGCGCATGCGACATCGCCGCGGTCGTGTTCGACGCCGAGCGCCGCGAGCTTTTCCGCACGTCGGGCGCCGATGCAGTTATCGGGGTATTGGGGGCGACGTATGAGTAAAGGCGTGCTGTACGAGGTGGGCCGCGCAATCGGCTGGCCGGGGACGAAGGTGGTCATGAAGGCGCGCCGCTCGCTTGCGGACACGAAGCGCATTCTTCGCGAGGAGGGCGCCTTTGACGGTGCCGAGCTCGTAGAGGACTGTGGGCTTCCGGGCGAGCGCGTGTACCGCTCGCTTGACGATGTGCCCGATCGGGGCAGCTACTTCTCGACGATGGTGGTGCGCTAGATGAGGATTTCCTGCATAGCGTTCACTGAGAGGGGGTATGCGTTGGCGGAGCGCACCGCACGCGCGCTTTCCGATTGCGCGCAGACAGGTGAAGATGACCCTGGCTGGGACGTTTCCGTTTCGCGCGGGTTCGGCGAGGGGAAGGCCGACCTGCGCGCATGGACGGCGCTCGCGTGGGAAGCGTCGGACGCGCTTCTGTTCGTGGGCGCGGCGGGCATCGCCGTGCGGGCGATCGCGCCGCATGTCGCTTCGAAGGCAACCGATTCCGCGGTTGTGGTGATTGACGAGGCGGGGCGCTTTGCCGTCCCGCTTTTGTCGGGGCATTTGGGCGGTGCGAACGAGCTTGCGCAAACTGTGGCCCGCGCGGTAGGGGCCATCCCCGTCATCACCACGGCGACCGACGTCCGCGGCGTGTGGGCGGTGGATACGTGGGCGCGCTGTGCGGGGCTCGCCGTTTCGAATCCCGAGGCCATCAAGCGAGTGTCGGCGCGGCTGCTTTCGGGCGGGCGCGTGGCACTCTATTCCGACATGCCGATTTTGGGACAGCCGCCTGAGGGGGTAGACATTGCGTCCGACCGCGCTCGGGCCGATATCGTCGTGTCGCCGTTCGCTGGCGCGAATGCAGGCGCGTTCGTTCGCGCGGCGGAGACAACGGACGAGGTCGTGCCCGCCGGTGAGACGGGGATGCCGGCCGGCATGCGGGTGCAGGCGCCTGCGCCCGAGCCGCTTCGCCTTGTCGTGCCCTGTATCGTTGCGGGCATAGGGTGCCGTCGCGGTGCGTGCGCCGAAGCGATCGGGGAGGCGTTTCTTCTCGCGTGCGGGCAGGCGGGCATCTCGCCTTTGGCCGTGCGCGAGGCGGCGACGATCGACGTGAAGGCGCACGAGGAGGGTCTGCTCGCCTTCTGCCGCGCGCGCAATATCCCGCTTGCGACGTATTCCGCAGAGGAGTTGTCGCAGGTCGAAGGCAGCGTTTCGCCATCTGATTTCGTACGCGCGACGGTGGGGGTCGACAATGTGTGCGAGCGCGCGGCGCTCGCGGGCGGGGGCAAACTTATCTTCCCGAAGCTCGCTCACGGCGGCGTGACCGTCGCGTTTTCCAAAGTATCTATCGAACTTTCGTTTAAGGAGCGGTGATGGGAAAGCTCTTCGTGGTGGGGATCGGCCCGGGCGGCCCCGACGGCATGACGATTGCGGCTCGGCGCGCGCTCGAGGCGGCCGACATCGTTGTTGGGTACACGAAATACGTGGAGCTCGCGCTCGCCGCCGTGCCCGACGCGGCGCATCTCGCGACGCCGATGATGCACGAGGTCGAACGATGCCGCCTGGCGCTTTCGCGCGCGCAGAGCGGAGAAGCCGTGGCGCTCGTGTGCAGCGGTGACGCGGGCGTGTACGGCATGGCGAGCCCCGTGCTGGAGCTTGCGGAGGACTACCCCGATGTAGACGTGGAAGTTATCGCCGGGGCCACCGCGGCTCAGAGCGGGTCGGCGGTGCTCGGCGCCCCGCTTGCCCACGACTTCGCGGTCGTGTCGCTCTCCGACCTGCTCACGCCATGGGAGGTCATCGAGCGCAGGCTCGCCGCCGTGGCGAGCGCCGACTTCTGCATCTGTTTGTACAACCCGCGCAGCAGAAAGCGCGCCGACAGGCTCTCACGCGCGGCGAAGATTATGCTCGAATGGAAGGCCCCCGACACGCTCTGCGGCTGGGTACGCAACATCGGGCGCGAGGGGCAGCAGTCGGGCATGTGTAGGCTCTCTGAGCTGGGGGAGATCGACGCCGACATGTTCACCACCGTGTTCGTCGGCAACGCGAACACGAAGCGCGTAGGCGGCCGTATGGTCACGCCGCGCGGGTATCGGGAGATTCCATGCGAAAGGTAACGATCATCGGGGCGGGGCCCGGAAACCCCGACTTGCTCTCGCGCGCGGCGCTCGACGCTATCGACTTCGCCGACGTGGTCATCGGCGCTCATCGCGCGCTTGCCGGCATCGACGTGCCGCCCGACGTGGTGAGATGCGAGCTCGTGAAGACGGCGGACATCGTCGCCGCGCTCACCGATGCGGCGTCGTGGCGGCGCGCCGTGGTCGTGATGACGGGCGATGTGGGGCTGTTCAGCGGCGCGCGCCGCCTGGTGGAGGCGCTCTCCGGCGACGCGCAGGTGGACGTGCGCGTCGTTCCCGGCATAAGCTCAGCGTCGTATCTCGCCGCGCGCCTCGCGCGTCCATGGCAGGATTGGCGCTTCGCGAGCGCTCACGGCGTGGCGTACGACATCGTGGCCGAGGCCGAGCGCGCAGGTGAACTCTTCCTCGTCACGTCGGGCGGGGAAGACCCCTCGCGGCTTTCGGGCGAGCTTGTGCAGGCTGGCTTCGGGGACGCGCGCGTGACGGTGGCCGAGCGCCTGTCGTACCCCGACGAGCGCATCATCTGCGCGACCGCAAGTGAAATCGCAGGTCAGACGTTCGACGACTTGAACGTTATGCTTATCGAGTTCGCAGGCGGCGCCGGGTCGCCTGCGGGCTCTAGCGCAGCCTCCGAGGCGCCGGACGACGCGTCTGCGCCCGCGGCTGCTTCTTCCGCGGCGGACTCTGCGGACGCATCCCGCGCCGCGAGCTCCCGCTGGCCGTACGCTTCCTCGGGCATTCCCGACGAGCTCTTCATCCGCGGCGACGTTCCCATGACCAAGCAGGAGGTGCGCGCCGTCGCGCTCGCGAAGCTGCGACTTACCGCGACCGACACCGTGTGGGACGTCGGCGCCGGCACGGGGAGCGTGTCGATCGAGGCGGCGCTCGTCGCGCGAGCGGGGTCGGTATGGGCGGTCGAGCGCAACGCGGCCGGCGTGCGGCTCATCCGAGAGAACGCGGATGCATTCGGCTGCGGCAACGTGCATGCGGTCCCCGGTGTCGCCCCCGAAGCGCTCGCGAAACTGCCCGTCCCAGACGCCGTGTTCGTCGGCGGGAGCGCGGGCGAGCTTTCCTCCATCGTGGAGGCGGCGCTCGAGAAAAACTCGCAGGTTCGCCTGTGCGTGCCATGCGTCACCGTTGAGACGCTCACCGAGGCGTGCGCGCTCCTCTCGGGTTCGCGCTTTAAGGGGTTCGAGGCGTGCCAGGTGTCGGCCGCCCGCGCCGAGGCTGTAGGCTCGCACCATCTTATGAAGGCGCAAAACCCCGTGTTCCTCGTCAGCGCGCGTGGTGCAGGTGGGGAAGGCGGCGCCCGGTGAGCACGTCCATCCCGCGCTTCATGGTCGCTGCGCCCTCGAGTGGGAGCGGCAAGACGGTCGTAACGTGCGCGCTCCTGCGCGCGTTCGCGCGCCGCGGCCTTGCATGCGCGGCCTTCAAATGCGGCCCCGACTACATTGACCCGCTCTTTCATCGCCGCGTCGTGGGCGCTCGCTCGGGCAACTTAGACGGCTTCTTTACCGACGCCCCGACGCTTCGCGCCCTGCTCGCACGCGGCGCCGCGGGCGCGGATGTCGCGGTGCTCGAGGGGGTCATGGGCTTCTACGACGGCATGGCGCCCGGCGTGGCCGACGCGAGCAGCTACCAGGTTGCGCGCGACACGGAAACGCCGGTCGTTTTAGTGGTGAACGGGCGCGGGGCGTCTTTATCGCTCGCCGCCGTCATCCGCGGCATCGCCGAGTTCCTGCCTTGTGCGAACGTGCGCGGCGTCGTGCTGAACAAGACGAGCGCCGCTGCCTGCGCCTACGCGGCGCCTGCGATCGAGAAGCACACGGGCGTCGCGGTTTTGGGTAATATTCCCGCCGACGAGGCGTTCTCGCTCGAAAGCCGGCATCTGGGGCTTGTGACCGCCGACGAAGTCAAGCAGCTCTCCGCGCGCATCGACAAGATGGCCGAGCTGGTGGAAAAGAGCGTCGACGTCGACCGCTTGCTCGAAATAGCGGCGACGGCACCCGATATCTGCGAGGAACCTTATCGGTTGGAGCCGATCGCGGGAGCGCGGCCCATCGTCGCCGTCGCGCGTGACGAGGCGTTCTCGTTTTACTACGAGGAGAACCTGCGCGCGCTCGAGGACCTGGGTTGCGAGCTGGCCTTTTTCAGCCCCCTGTGTGATAGCGAGTTGCCCCGGGGGACAAGCGCCCTCTATCTGGGGGGCGGCTACCCGGAGCTCCATGCGCGGCAGCTCTCCGAGAACGCGCCGATGCGCGAGGCGGTGCGGCGCGCGGTGGAATCCGGCATGCCGACGGTCGCCGAATGCGGTGGGTTTCTGTACCTGCAGCGCGAAATCGCCGATAGCGAGGGGCGGCGCTGGCCTGTTGCGGGCGCCCTTGAGGGCGCAAGCGAGAACGGGGGAAGGTTGTCCCATTTCGGGTACGTGGAGCTCACTTCCCAACGCGACGGGCTCTACGGGCCGCGCGGCACACGCATCCGCGCGCACGAGTTCCACTACTGGCAGTCCACCTGCCCGGGCGGCGACTTCTGGGCGCAGAAGCCCCGGCGCGACAAGGGCTGGCCGTGCATGACGACCACCCCGTCCCTGGTTGCGGGCTTCCCGCATGTGTACTATCCTGCGAACCCCGACGTTGCGCGCGCGTTCGCGTCTGCCGCAGCGTCGTTCGCAGAGAGGAGACGGCATGGCTGAAGCAACCGAAACCGCGCTTGCCTGCATCCGCGAGGAAGTCGAGCGCGCGTTCTCGTCGGCGCCGGGCGCCGTGCTCGAAGCCGCGCTCTCCCGGATCGCGCCCGCAGACGAGTGCGCCCGCGCCGCCGCGTACGCCGCGTGGGACTCCATCGCGCACCCCTTGGGGGGATTGGGCGACTTTGAAGACGCCGTCGCGTGTATCGCCGCGGCTCAGGGGAGCGCCGAGGTGGCCGAGTTCCCCCGTGCGCTCGCGGTATTCTTCTCCGACAACGGGGTCGTTGCCGAAGGCGTGTCGCAAAGCGGGCAAGACGTGACGCGAGCCGTCGCGCGCAACATGTGCGAGGGGGCCACAAGCGCTTGCCGCATGGCGGCGTTCGCGGGTGCCGAGGTCGTGCCCGTCGACGTGGGTATGGCCCGGGGCATAGAAGACGCGCGCATGGTTCGCGCGAACGTGCGGCGGGGGAGCGGCAATATCGCGCACGGCTCCGCTATGTCTCGCGATGGGGCCGTGCGCGCGATCGAGGTCGGAATCGCCGTAGCGTGCGGGCTTGTCCGTGCCGGCGTGCGCCTTCTCGCCGCGGGCGAGATGGGCATCGGCAACACGACCACCTCGGCGGCGGTGGCCGCAGTGCTCATCCGGGCGGACGCGCGGAGCCTCGTCGGGCGCGGCGCGGGGCTCTCGGACGCCTCGCTCGCGCGCAAGCGCGACGTGGTCGAGCGCGCTATCGACGCGAACTCGCCCGATCCCGCCGACCCGATCGACGTGCTCTCGAAGGTGGGCGGCTTTGACATCGCGGCGATGTGCGGCTTCTACCTGGGGGCCGCGGCCTCGAAGGCGCCTGCGCTCCTTGACGGGGTCATATCCTGCACGGCGGCCCTGTGCGCGGCGCGCCTGTGCCCCAACGTCTTGGGCTACCTCGTGGGCACCCACGCATCAAGCGAACCCGCAAGCCAGGAGCTCCTTCGCGAGCTCGGCATAAAGGCACCCCTCGACGCAGGCATGCACTTGGGCGAGGGCGCGGGCGCCATGGCGTATCTGCCCCTTCTGGATTCGGCGCTGCGCGTGTACCGGGATGGGAAGACGTTCACGGCGACTGGCATGGCTGCTTACGAGCATTTCGAGGCCGGGAAATGACGGTGACGTTCGTTATCGGCGCCGCCGCGAGCGGCAAGAGCGCCTATGCCGAGTCCCTGTGCCTCGGGCACGACGGCCCCCGCGTGTACCTGGCAACGATGGAGCCCTTCGGGGAAGAGGGCACCCGCCGTATCGCGCGCCATCGGGCGATGCGCGAGGGCAAGGGGTTTTCCACCCTCGAGCGCACGCGTGACGTGGGCGCCGCAGTGCCCGGGCTTCCGCGCGGCTGCACGCTTCTTTTGGAGGACGTGGGCAACCTGGTTGCGAACGAGCTCTTCGCGGAAGGCGGCTTGTCCCCACGTGACCCCGACGCTGTGGCGCGCGAGGTGCTCGGAGGCATCGAACGACTCACTCAGGCCGCTGCGTATACGGTGGTGGTCTCCGTCGACGTGTTCGCCGATGGGATGCGCTACGATGAGGGGACCGAGGCATGGAGGCGCGCGCTCGCGCGCGTGAACGCGGGCGTGGCGGCGCTGGCCGACCGCGCTGTCGAAGTGGTATGTGGGATTCCCGTGTGGATGAAAGGCGAAGGACCTACAAGGTGAAGATAACAGAGGCAATTGGCGCGGCGTTCGGAACGTTCTCGCGCATCCCCGTCCCGAAATCGGCCTGGTCCGATTTCGGATCAACCCATGCGCTTGCCGCGTTTCCCCTGGTGGGCGTTGCGGAAGGTTTCCTCATGACGGCGTGGGGGCACGTGGCGAACCTGCTCGGCGTGCCCGCTACCATCGTCGCGGCCGTGCTCGTGGCGTTGCCTGTGGCGGTGACGGGAGGCATCCACCTAGACGGGCTCTGCGACACCTCCGATGCGCTTGCAAGTTGGGCCCCGCGCGAGCGAAAGCTCGAGATCATGCACGACCCGCGGGCGGGCGCCTTCGGGGTCATCGGTGTTGTTGTGTACCTTATTCTGCAGTTTTCCCTGTTCACCGCGCTGCCGCTTACGGCGGGGGCGTTCCTCGCGCTTCTGTGCTCGCTCGTGTTCTCCCGCGCGCTTTCGGGGCTCGCCGTAGAATGCTGGCCTGCCGCGCGGGCGGACGGCATGGCCGCGGGACTCTCGCCTGCTAAGAAGCGCGCGGCGATCTTCGTGCCGCTTTGCGCTTTCGCTGCGGCTTCGGCTGCAGGGATGGTCGCGTGCGCTCAGGCCGTCGGCGCCCTTATGGCGGTGGCGGGGCTTTTGGCGCTCGCGTGGTACCGTCATGTTGCCCTGTCCCGCTTCGGCGGGGTGACGGGTGATTTGGCCGGATGGTTTCTGCAATGGGCCGAGCTCGCGATGCTTGCCATGCTGGTGGCGGGGAGTATGCTCCTATGATTCTCGTGGTAGGTGGCGCGCATTCGGGGAAGAGGACCTTCGTGCGCGAAAAGCTCGGGTTCGCGGCGGACGATTTCGTCGACGCGGCGCAGCTTGCGGAGGGCGGCGTGCCCGCGGCTTTTGCCGGCCGTGTCGTGTACCGTGCTGAGGAACTCGTACGCGCGCTCGACGCTGACCGGGCGCTCGAGCGGCTGATCGGCTTCGACGCAGTGATTCTGCTCTTGGTCGGTTCGGGGGTCGTCCCCATGCGTGCGGAAGACGCCCAATGGCGCGAGCGCGCGGGGCGCCTGGGATGCGCGCTCGCTGCGCGCGCCGACGTCGTCGTGCGCATGACGTGCGGGATTCCCCAGGTCATCAAAGGAAACCTTGCCGATGCGCCTCGAGGGACGCAGGGCGCGGGCGCGCCTTTGGAAGTCGTCTTCGTGCGCCATGGTGCCACGGCGGGCACGGAAGATCATCGCTACAGCGGGGCGGGCACCGACGAGCCCCTGTCGAGCGCGGGCGAGCGCGCTTTGCGCGACCTCGCGTGCGATCGTGATGTGTTCCGTGTTATCACGAGCGGTATGGCCCGCACCGACCAGACGGCGCGCATCCTCTTCCCGAACGCGGAGCTTATGGCGTGCCCCGGTCTGCGCGAGATGGATTTCGGTGACTTCGAGGGGCGAAGCGCCGCCGAGCTAAAAGAGGATGTGCGCTACCGCGCCTGGGTAGACTCCTGGTGCGAGACGCGCTGCCCGCATGGCGAGGGCAAGAGCGATTTCACCCGCCGCGTCGTCGCCGCGTTTCGGGACGCGTGCGAATCGGAGTGCGCCCAGGGGAGTGGGCGCGCCGTCTTCGTCGTTCACGCGGGTACCGTGAAAGCGCTGCTCTCCGAGCTAGCTGTCCCGAAAATGGGATACTTCGACGTGCATACCGAGCCGGGCGGCGCATGGGCCGCCACCTGGGATGGGCGCTGCCTTCGCGACGTTCGCCCCGCTTTGGGGCGCGATGCCCGGTGATGACGATTCTTGCCGTCGCCGCCGGGTTCGCGGCCGACCTTGCCTTCGGCGACCCGCGCTGGCTTCCCCATCCCGTCGTCGCCATGGGGCGCGCGATCACGTGGGCCGAAGGCCGCCTGCGGGGCGCATTCCCGCAAACGTCCGCGGGCACGCGCGCCGCAGGGCTTGTGCTCGCCGTGGCGCTTCCGCTTGCGTGTGGGCTTTTGACCTGGGGAATCCTGCATCTTTGCGGCATGGTTCACCCCGGCTTGCGCTTCGTGGTCGAGGCATGGGCGAGCTATCAGATTCTCGCGGCATGCGAGCTGCGCCGCCAGAGCCTGGCCGTGGCCAGCGCGTTCTCGAAGGGCGGCCTTGTCGCGGCGCGCGAAGCCGTCGGGCTCATCGTGGGACGCGACACGTCTGTTCTCGACGAGCAGGGCGTCGCGCGCGCCGCTGTGGAAACGGTGGCGGAGAACGCGAGCGACGGCGTCATCGCGCCGCTTTTCTACCTTTTGATCGGAGGTGCACCCTTGGGCATGGCGTACAAGGCGGTGAACACGCTCGACAGCATGGTGGGCTACAAAAACGAGCGCTACATCGACTTCGGCTGCGCCTCGGCGCGCCTCGACGATGCGGTGAACTGGATTCCCTCGCGCTTATCGGCCTTGTTCATGATCGCCGTGTGCCCGATCGTCGGGCTCGACGCGCGCGGGGCGGCGCGCATCTGGCGCCGCGACAGGCGTCGCCATGCGAGCCCCAACTCGGCGCAGACCGAGTCATCGTGCGCGGGCGCGCTCGGGCTGCGCCTGGCAGGACCCGCGGTGTATTTCGGCAAGCTCGTTGAGAAACCGACGATAGGCGACGCGTCCCGCGAAATCGAGTGGGGCGACATCGCCCGGGCGACAAGGCTCATGCTCGCCGCGTCCGTATGCGCGCTCGTCGTCTTCGGCGCCGCGCGCGCGGCGGTCGTGCTCGCCGTGGGGGCGATGGCATGAGGGAAGACCACACCGCGCTCCGGGCTACCGGGGGAATCCTGCGCGCCCGTACGCATGGGGGCAGCGCGCAATCGCTCGGCATCGGTTGCGAAGGGGGCGCCTCCGACCTCATCGACTTCTCGGTGAACGTGAATCCGGCAGGCCCATCGCCGCGCGCTGTCGCCGCAGCTTGCAAGGCGCTTTCTCGAATCGACGCATACCCCGATAGGGAAAGCCGCGCCCTCGTTCGCGCCCTAGCGCGCGCCCGGGCCATTCCCGAAGATACTATCGTCTGCGGCGCGGGCGCGTCCGACATCATCTGGCGGCTCGCTGCGGCGGTGCGCCCGAAACGCATCGTCGTGTGCGCGCCGACGTTCTCTGAATATGCGGAGGCGGCATCGTACTACGGCGCATGCGTGCAGGAGTTCCCGCTCTCCGAAGCGGACGACTTCGACGTGCCCGCCTCCTTCGCCCGCGCGATTGAGGGGCCGGGAGACGTGGCGTACCTCTGCAATCCGAACAACCCGACGGGGCGCCTCGTCGACCCCAGCGTGATCGATGCCGCGGCTTGCCGCTGCGAGCAGGTGGGCGCGCTGCTCGTCATGGACGAGTGCTTCCTCGGATTTGCGCCCGACGCCCGCGAAAGGAGCGTGGCCGCACGCGCCGCGTGTTCGCGCCATGTGGCCGTGCTCTCCGCGTTCACCAAGCTCTACGGAATGGCGGGGTTGCGGTTGGGATATCTGATCAGCGGAAACGCCCAACTCATCGAGGGGATTCGCCGGGCGGGGCAGGCATGGCCCGTCTCGTCGGTCGCCGAGGCCGCGGGCATCGCCGCCCTGGAAGACGTCGAATACGTCTCGCGCACGCGCGATGTATTGGCGGGCGAGCGAGCGTGGCTTTTCCACGAGCTCTCCTCGCTCGGGCTTTCCGTCGTGCCGTCGGATGCGAACTTCCTTTTAGTCCGCACGCCGGCGAAAGACATCCCCGAGCGCCTATATAAACAGGGGGTTTTGGTCCGCACGTGCGACTCGTTTTCGGTACTGTCCCGTTTCTGGTGCCGCGTCGCGGTGCGCACGCGCAAGGAGAATGCCCGGCTTGCGATGGCGTTCAGCCGCGCGCTTCGGGCGGAAGGCGCATCAGGCGAAGGCGAACCCGACGAACGGGGCGGCGCTTCTTGCAGCGCCGCTATGGCGGGCTCGGATGGCCGAGGCTCTGCGAAGGAGGTCGATACCCGTGGGTAGGGCGAAGCCCATCATGATCCAGGGCACCATGTCGAACGCGGGGAAGAGCCTGCTTGCGGCGGGGCTGTGCCGCGTGCTTTCGCAGGACGGCCTGCGCGTGGCTCCCTTCAAGAGCCAGAACATGGCGCTCAACAGCGGTGTCACGGCCGACGGGCTCGAGATGGGGCGTGCCCAGATCATGCAGGCCGAGGCGTGCGGCATCGCGCCCGACGTGCGCATGAACCCCATCCTGCTCAAGCCCGAAAGCGACCACCGAAGCCAGCTCATCGTGGCCGGCAAGGCGCAGGGAGCCTTCGCTGCGAGGGACTACTTCGCGCGAAAGAAGGCGCTCATGCCGCAGATTTTGGAGGCGTTCGATTCGCTCACGGAGGAAAACGACGTCATCGTCATCGAGGGCGCCGGCAGCCCCGTCGAAATCAACCTTGCCGAAAACGACATCGTCAACATGGGGCTCGCGCGCGCCGTGTCCTCCCCCGTGCTGCTCGCGGGCGACATCGACCCAGGCGGGGTGTTTGCCCAGCTCTACGGCACGGTCGCGCTCTTTGCGCCCGAGGATCGTGCGCTTTTGCGGGGGCTTGTGGTAAACAAGTTCCGCGGCGATGTGGAAATCCTGCGCCCGGGTTTGGCCCCGCTCGAGAAGATGTGCGGGGTTCCCGTCGTGGGGGTCGTGCCGTATCTTACGCTCGACCTGGACGACGAGGACTCGCTCGCGCCGCGCCTATCTGCCCGCGAGGCGCGCGGCGTCATCGACGTCGCCGTCGTGCGCCTTCCGCATCTGTCGAACTTCACCGACTTCGACCCGCTTTCGCGCGTGCCCGGCATGGGCGTGCGCTACGTTTCCTCGACGACCGATCTGGGCCGACCCGACCTGGTGGTGCTTCCCGGCTCGAAGTCCACGGTCGACGACGCGCGCTGGCTTGCGGCTAGCGGCATCGGAGCCTGTGTACGCGCGCTTTCGGGCGCGGGCACGCCGGTGCTCGGCATATGCGGAGGCTACCAGCTTTTGGGAGACGAGCTTTCCGACCCGCACGGCAGGGAAGGCGCTGGCACCGCGCGCGGGCTCGGGCTCATCCCTGCAAGTACGGTGTTCAAGGAGGAAAAGCGCCTCGCCCAGTCGGAGCTGCGCATCACGGGCGCCCAAGGCGCGTTTTCGGTGTGGAACGGCATGACGGCGCGCGGGTACGAGATTCACGACGGCGAAACGACCGTCTCCTGCGCCCCTGCGGGCACGATTGGCGGCAAACCAGAAGGCGCGGCCTGCGGAAACGTGTTCGGAACCTATCTCCACGGCCTGTTCGACGAACCGGGGGTGGCACTCGCCCTCGCGCGCTCGCTCGCGCGCATGCGCGGCCTGCCCGAGAGCGTCGTGGGTGCTGAGGGCGCGGTGTCCGCGGCCGATCACCGTGCGCGCGAGTTCGACCGCCTGGCCGACTCCGTGCGCGGGGCGCTCGACATGGAGTATGTCTACCGCATTATCGAGGAGGGCGTATGATCCACGTGTATCATGGCGACGGCAAAGGCAAGACCACGGCGGCGATGGGGCTCGCCCTTCGCATGCTCGCCGCAGGCCGCCGCGTCGTCGTTGTGCAGTTCCTGAAAGACGGCGAAAGCGGGGAGGCGCGCCTGCTCGCCGAGCATTTCGGCGTGCCCGTGTTCGCGGGGAAGGCGTCGGACAAGTTTACCTGGTCCATGACGTCGGAAGAACTTGCCGCGACGCGCGAGTTGCACGATGGGAACCTCGCTTCCGCGCTCGCCGAGCTCGAGGGCGCGCAGGAGGGGCTGCTCGTGCTCGACGAGGCGCTCGACGCGCTTTCGAAGGGGCTTGTCGACGAGGCGCTCGTGGACCGCGCGCTCGATATGTCCGCGCGCGGCGTCGAAGTAGCGCTCACCGGGCGCGCGCCTTCCCGCAAGATCGTGGAGAAGGCCGACTACATAACCGAGATGCGGTGCGAGAAACACCCCTACGAGCAGGGGATATGTGCAAGGGAAGGAGTGGAGTACTAGATGGATTCCAAGGAGATGGCGCCCGGCGACATCGAGCGGCGCAGCTTTGAAATCATTACCGAGTTGTTGGGCGAACGTCAACCTTCGGAGG
>DBGFJU010000072.1:0-14970 GCA_048529485.1 Collinsella aerofaciens
AAGGCTTTTGTGTATAAGAACGCATTTCGAAACAATTCTATGCAAGTTTGTTTCGAAATGAGCCGTTTAGGCGGTTTTTGCGCCCGTCCGGTTAAGAAAAGCTGCCAGATGCGTACACATCACGCAGCGCGCGGGCTTGGCGCTGGCGATCGGCCCAAACAACAGACCGAGCCCCCGATGGTTATCCTTGAGCGCGGCGACCATCTGACGGGTTCGAGGCGCATCGAGCATATCACGCATGCGGGCGGAACGCTCGATTGACGACACCCCATGCGGGCTCAGACACAAATTCTCGATGCAGGCGACCAGTCCGGCAAAGTAGAACTTTTGGCTTGCCAGCTTGAGCCGACCACCGCTGTCTGCTTCCGAGAGTGAGTCCGCAAGCTCGTCGAGCGCTCGAGTGTCATCGGATACCTTGGCATACATGGTGGGATCAAAGGCATCTGTAAGTTTAGGTGCCGCCGTGTGGAAACAAGCATCGCCGCAGCCGGACACGCATCGTGTCTGCGAAAGCGCGTATGCCATAAACCCAACTGTGCGAAACACCTTGTCGCACAAAAAGCATGCCTCAAACAGCGAGCGGCTGTACATCACGCCAGAGGTCTGAACGACTAGGCCGCCTAAAATCAACTGAGGCAGCCCGGCCACCATCGAAGATTTGCTATCAATGGAAATATGAGCAGCATCCAAGACGCGCGAATGGCGCTCTCGATGTGCATCATAGCGGTCGAGCGACACCGTGGGGAGCACTATGTCTGCCGTAGTATCGCACGCGATATCGACCATCTTGGAAAGGGACTGCGGAGCAAACCACTCATCGGCGTTCATAGCGATGATTTGAGAGCCGCGCGAGGCAGCAAAACCGGCACGAAGACAAGCGCCGCGCTTCGCGTCCTCGACGTCAATCAAATCAATATGGATGTCCCTGTCGGCAGCAACTTGAAGCGAATGTCGCACACCGGGCGCAGCATCGCGGCAGACAACGACAATCTGCAAATCGTAGAGGTCTTGGTTCTGGATACTCTCGAGCGCACGCATCGCATAGCTGGGCGAACCTTCTACCACAAGGATCACCGAAAGTCGCGGATGCGAGCCACGTCGAACCAAGTTATCCGTCCTCTCGACAGCAGTGAATCAAACTGTCGTTCATGGTACACCCCGGCAATAAAAGCAATGAGACACCGGTTGTATTGCACGCCAAGAACAGATGTTGCACACGCGCAGCCCACAGATGACAGGTGTCGACGCACGACGCGTCGAGCCCTCCCCTAGTCGAGCACGATAAGCTCGGCGGGATCGTAATCCACGCCCATAAACGTAAGGCCGCAGGCAGGAGCCGTGGGGCCCGCAGCGGTACGGTCGCAAGCATCGATGACCTCGCGCATCCACTCGGGTTCACGGCGATGCATGCCAATCTCGACAAGCGTGCCCACGATCGTGCGGACCATCGAATGCAGAAACGCATTGCCCTCGATGGTAAACGTCAGGATGTCCTCGCCAAACGCAACCTCATGGCCAAACTCGGCACGCATCACGCAGCGATGCGTGGGCTTGCCAACGGCAGACGCCACCTTGCAAAAGCTCTTGAAGTCCTGCTCGCCCAGCAGCGCGGGACAGGCCGCAGACATCGCCTCAACATCCAATGGGTAGCGGTGCCACCACACCGCACCGCGCGAAAGCACAGGGCGCGCGTCGCGATCGGCAATACGGTACGTATACGTACGGGAACGCGCATCAAAGCGTGCAGAAAAGCCTTTACGGGCCTTGTAGACCTCGTTTATGGCGATATCTTTGGGCAGGAGGGCATCCATAGCCCTCAGCCACCTACGGCGCGTCAAAGCCAACTCAGCGTCCGTTACGGGCACGCTGATGAACTGTGCCACCGCATGCACGCCGGCATCGGTACGCCCCGCACACGTCAGGTCGATCGGGCGGCGCAGGAGCGTCTCGATAGCGCGGCGCAACTCGCCCGCAACCGTCGTCTGACCGGGCTGCTCAGCAAAGCCGCTGTAGGACGAGCCATCGTAGGCCACGCGGAAAACGAGCGTGGCATCGAGCTCAGGAATCGAATTGAAATCAGACGGCGCGGTCATGGGCGCTCCCAACAAACAGGCAATGGCATTTCGACAAAAAAAGAGGGGTACGCGAACGTACCCCTCGAATATAGCCTATGCAGACGGATTGTCTACTCAGCGGTCTCCTCAGCAGGAGCCTCCTCGGCAGCCTCGACCTTCTTGGGAGCAGCGGCCTTCTTGGGGGCCGGAGCAGCCTTCTTGGCCTTAGGCGTGCAAGGCTCGGTGACGAGCTCCATGATAACGATGGGAGCGTTGTCGCCCTTGCGGTTACCGAGCTTCATGATGCGGGTGTAACCGCCGTTGCGGTCCTGCCACATACCCTGGGCAGCCTTGTCAAAAATCTCGGCAACGAGCTGCTTATCGCCGAGCTTGGCGATAGCCAGACGACGAGAGTGCAGGTCGCCCTTCTTGGCCCAGGTGATGATCGGATCGACGACCGAACGCAGCGCCTTAGCGCGGGTCTCGGTGGTCTTGATGCGGTCGTTCTCGAAGAGGGCCTTAGCAAGGCTCTTCTTCATGGCCTTGGTGTGGCTCGCATCGGTGCCGAGCTTCAGGCCCTTCTTAACGTTGTGACGCATGGTCTAGTTTCTCCTCAAATATGCGAAGCATTAAGCCTTCAGGCTCAGGCCCATGGACTCAAGCTTGTCCTTCACTTCCTCGATCGACTTAACACCGAAGTTACGGATGTTGAGCAGATCGTTCTCCGAGAACTCAACGAGCTGACGGACCGAGTGAATGCTGGCGCGCTTAAGGCAGTTGTAGGAACGGACGGAAAGGTCCAAATCCTCGATTTGCTTGTCCAGCTCGGCGTTGTCGTTGGTGACCTCGGGAGCGAAGATCGAAGCCTCCTCCTCGACCTCGGGGGTCTCGGCAAGGTTCATAAAGGCGGCCATATGCTGGTTGATGATATTGGCAGCCTGGACCACGGCGTCGCGCGGGGCGATGGAGCCGTTGGTCTCGATCTCGAGGACAAGGCGGTCGTAGTCGGTGTGCTGACCGACACGGCAAGCCTCAACGAGCTTGGCGCAACGGGAAACCGGCGAGTACAGCGAGTCGACGTGGATCACACCGATGGGATCGTTGTCGCGCTTGTTGGCCTCGCCAGAAACATAGCCGCGGCCATAGCCGATGCGCATGCTCATGGTGAGATGGCCACCCTCGGTGAGCGTAGCAATGTGCTGCTCGGGGTTGACCAGCTCAAACTCGGACGGAATAAAGAAGTCCGCACCGGTGACCTCGCAGGGGCCGTCAACCGAAATGGTGGCGGTCGCCTCGTCGGTCGTGCCGAGAGCCCTGAAGACAAGACCCTTGACATTCAGGACGATGTCGGTGACATCCTCGACCATGTTAGGGATGGTCATGAACTCGTGCTGCGCGCCATCGATCTGAATAGCCTCGACGGCGGCACCCTCGAGCGAGGACAGAAGAACGCGACGAAGGGAGTTACCCAGCGTATCGCCGTAGCCACGCTCGAGCGGCTCGACGGAGACACGAGCAGACGTCTCGTTGATCTCTTCGACCTGAACCTGAGGCCTAATGAATTCTGACATGTATTACCTCCAGCCTCAGCAGCCCGGATGGACTACTTAGAGTAGAGCTCGACGATGAGCTGCTCGTTGATATCACCGCTGATCTGCTCACGCGTCGGCAGAGCGAGCACGTTACCAGACAGCTTCTCGATATCGACCTCGAGCCAGCCAGGGACCTCGAAACGCTCGGAGGAAATCAGAGCCTCCTTGATGGGGAGGAGGTCACGGAACTTCTCGCCGACAGCGACGACGTCGCCGGCCTTGACGCGGTAGGACGGGATGTCCACGCGCTTGCCGTTCACGGTGAAGTGACCGTGACGGACGGACTGACGAGCCTCTTTGCGAGTACGGGCGAAACCAAGACGGAAGACGACGTTGTCGAGGCGAGACTCAAGGATGATCATGAGGTTCTCACCGGTGACGCCGTTCATCTTACGAGCCTTGTTGAAGTAGCCGTGGAACTGCTTCTCCAGAACGCCATAAATGAACTTGACCTTCTGCTTCTCGCGCAGCTGCATGCCGTACTCAGATTCCTTGCGACGGCGCTTGGGCTGACGGATAGATTCCTTCTTGCTGCTGTAACCGAGCTCAGCGGGATCGATCCCGAGCTGACGGCAGCGCTTAAGAACAGGAGTCCTGTCGATTGCCATATTGATACGATCCTTTCAGTTACACGCGGCGACGCTTCTTGGGGCGGCAGCCGTTGTGCGGGATGGGGGTCTTGTCCTGGATGCTCGAGACCTCGAGGCCAGCAGCCTGGAGGGAGCGGATGGCGGTCTCACGACCGGAGCCGGGGCCCTTGACGAAGACGGAAACCTTCTTCATACCGTGCTCCATGGCCTGCTTGGCAGCAGCCTCGGCAGCCATCTGGGCAGCGAACGGCGTGGACTTACGGGAGCCCTTGAAGCCCACCTGGCCAGCCGACTTCCAGGAAATGACGTTGCCCTGGGGATCGGTGATCGAAACGATCGTGTTGTTGAACGTAGAACGAATGTGAGCCTGGCCCACGGAAATGTTCTTACGGTCCGCGCGCTTCAGACGGGCAGCGCGAACGTTCTTCTTAGCAGTAGCCATCTATCTAGCGCTCCTTATTTCTTCTTCTTAGCACCGATCTGACGCTTCGGGCCCTTGCGGGTACGAGCGTTAGTGTGGGTGCGCTGGCCGCGGACCGGGAGGCCCTTGCGGTGACGAAGGCCGCGGTTGCAGCCGATGTCCATAAGGCGCTTGACGTTCTGGTTGCGCTCACGGCGGAGGTCGCCCTCAACCATGATCTGGTTCTTATCGATATAATCGCGGATGGCGTTAACCTCATCCTCGGTGAGGTCCTTAACGCGCGTATCCACGTTAACGTTGCACTCGACGCAAATCTTCGTCGCAGTGGTGCGGCCGATGCCGTAAATGTAGGTCAGACCGATCTCAACGCGCTTCTCACGCGGGAGGTCGACACCATTAATACGGGCCAACGTAGTCTCCTCTCTTAACCCTGACGCTGCTTATGACGGGGGTTCTCGCAAATGACGAGGACCTTGCCATGGCGCCTAATGATTTTGCACTTATCGCACATCTTCTTGACCGAAGGACGTACCTTCATCGTTCTTCCTTTCGGTAGCGCTCAAACTACTTCCCTACTATCTACTCGCCCAGCCGCAGGCGTTTAAAACTATGGCTGGTCTTCACACACAATCCGACCGTAGGTTGAGCTAAGCCTGCAGTCGGAAATGGAGTGCGTGTATGCGTGCCGCTATTTGTAGCGATAGGTGATGCGGCCGCGGGTCAGGTCGTACGGGGAAAGCTCCACGACAACCCTGTCACCGGGGAGAATACGGATGTAATTCATTCGGATCTTGCCAGAAATGTTGCACAGAACCGAATGACCGTTCTCGAGCTCGACCTTAAACATGGCGTTGGGCAACGGTTCCTTTACCGTACCCTCGAGCTCAATTGCGTCTTCCTTCTTCACAAGCAATCATCTTTCTCTAGAAAACGACAGCGATTGAGTATTCTACAACACGTATGCACGCATCGTAATAACTTCGTAATGGCTCCACAACTAAATGGAACTTGTTACATTTCTCCGCCTTGGAGGGAGCACCAAGCACCTTGGGAATCCGTGGTGAGAATCACCGGACCGTCATTGGTAATGGCGACGGTGTTCTCGTAGTGCGCGGCGGGCAGGTGATCGTTGGTCGTAACAATCCAACCGTCGGAGCCCGTGCTCACATGGTTGGAACCCATCGTAACCATCGGCTCGATGGCAATGACCATGCCGGCCTGGAGGCGAACGCCCCTCCCCTTCTTTCCATAGTTAGGAACGTTGGGGTCCTCGTGCATCACGCGGCCAATGCCATGGCCTACATAATCACGAAGCACACCGTAACCGTGAGACTCGGCGAGGGACTGAACGGCATAACCGACGTCCCCGATATGGTTACCGGGAACAGCCTGCTCGATGGCAGCCTTAAGGCAATCGCGCGTGACCTCGCACAAAGCCTTGGCTTCGGGCGTGGGGGTGCCGACGAAAAACGTCCAAGCATTATCGCCGACCCAACCGTCGACAACGGCTCCCGTATCGATGGAGATGATATCGCCATCGCGCAGGATCATGTCGGGGTTGGGAATACCGTGGACCACGGCATCGTTGATCGATGCGCAAATGGTCCCCGGGAACCCGCCGTAACCCTTAAAGGCCGGGGTGCCGCCATGCATGCGGATAATCTGCTCCGCGAGCTGATCGAGCTCAAAGGTGGAAACGCCGGGGCGCACCATGGCTCCAACGTGGCGGAGCGCCATCTTAGATAGCGCTCCTGCCTTCTTCATCTGCTCGATTTGCGTTGCAGACTTAATCTTGATCATAGACCGAGAGCCTCTTTGACATCCCCGTACACGGTCTCGCGAGCCTGGTCACCGTTGACCGACTTGAGCAGACCCTGGCCACGATAGTAGTCGACGAGCGGGCTCGTGGACTTCTCGTAGACGTCGAGACGGTTCTTGATGGTCTCGGGCTTGTCGTCGTCGCGCTGATACATCTCGCCGCCACACTTGGGGCAGGTAGCATCGGCAGCGGTGCCGGTGTAACCGCAGGCGCGGCAGGTGCGACGCGAAGACAGACGATCGATAATGACCTCGGGGGCCACATCGACCAGAAGGGCGCAGTCGATCTCGCGACCCATGGCGGAGAGCTCGGAATCGAGCGTCACGGCCTGGGCGGTGTTGCGCGGGAAGCCGTCGAGGATGAAGCCCTGCTTGGCGTCATCGGCGGCAAGGCGCTCCTTGACAAGGTCGATCACGAGCTGATCGGGAACGAGCTCGCCAGCGTCCATGTACTTCTTAGCCTGAATACCAAGCTCGGTGCCACCCTTGACGGCAGCACGCAGCAGGTCGCCCGTGGAAATATGGGCGACGCCAAACTCGGCGACGAGCTCCTGTGCGACGGTGCCCTTACCGGCACCCGGAGCTCCGAGCAATACGAGGTTCATGAGCAATCCTCCTCTAGCCTATTTAAAGAATCCATCGTAATCATACATCTTGATTTGGCCTTCGAGCTTATCGACCGTGTCGAGCACGACGCCGACCATGATGAGGATGGACGTGCCGCCAAATGCCTGGATCAGATGGTTACCCGTGAAGGAGAAGATGATCGAAGGCACGATGGCGATGAGCGCCAAAAAGACAGCGCTGGGAAGCGTGATCTTGTTGAGCGCGTTCTTGATGTAGGCCGCGGTAGCCCTACCCGGACGGACGCCCGGAATAAAGCCGCCCTGCTTCTTAAGGTTATCGGCCGTGTCATCGGGGTTGAACACCATGGAGGTGTAGAAGTACGCGAAGAACACAATGAGGACAACGTTAAGCACCCAGTTAAGCCAACCGGTCGAAAGCGCGGAGGCAACTGCCTGAATCCAGCCGATGCCGGGGAAGAACACGGCAATCTGAGCCGGGAAGTACAGCAGCGCCGAAGCGAAGATGATCGGCACGACACCCGCGGTGTTGACCTTGATGGGCAGGTAGGTGGTCTGGCCACCCATCATGCGACGGCCCACGACGCGCTTAGCGTAGGAGACCGGGATGCGGCGCTGGCCGCGCTCAAGGAAAACAATCAGCGGGATAACCAGCAGGATGATGGCGCAGATGATCACCATGGTGATGATGCCACCGGCATTGCCCTCGGTGCTGGAGAAGATAGCCTGCGGCAGACCGGCCATGATGTTCGCGAAGATGATCAGCGACATGCCATTGCCGATACCGCGCTGGGTGATGAGCTCACCAATCCACATGATCAGCATAGCGCCCGCGGTGAGCGTACCGACGATCATGAGGTCGAAGATGATCTCGGGAGCGCCGGCGCCATTAAAGCTGATGCCGAAGCTCTTAAAGAGGAAGAGGTAACCCACGGAGTTGAGGATTGCCAGAGCCAGGGTGAGGTAACGCGAATACTGCGTAATCTTGGTCTGACCGACCTCGCCCTCGCGGGCAAGCTCATGCAGGGAAGGCACGACGGCCTGGAGCATCTGGAGGATGATCGAGCTGGTGATGTAAGGCATGATGCCCAGCGAAAACACCGACACATAGCTCAACGCGCCGCCAGAGAAAAGATTCAGGAGGGCCATAGCACCTGCGGCGACCGAATTGTTATCGGTCGAGAAAAGGCCCAGCATCCCCTGGAAGGGAATGCCGGGCACAGGAACGTGCGCACCAATGCGGTACACGACGAGCATAGCTATGGTAAAAAGAATCTTTTCGCGCAATTCTTTGATGCGGAAAGCATTCTTAAGACCATTTAGCACGGCAGCTCGACCTTTCCGCCGGCGGCCTCGATCTTGGCCTGCGCAGAAGCGCTGACCTTGTCGACCTTGACCGTGAACTTCTTGGTGAGCTCACCATTGCCGAGCACCTTGACGGGCTCGAACTCGCTCTTGGTGATGCGAGCGGCCTTAAGAGCGGCACCGTCGATCACAGCGCCGTCCTCGAACTTGCGCTCGAGACGCTCAACGTTAACAGCGGTGTACTCGATACGACGGGGGTTGCGGAAGCCCGGAAGCTTGGGAAGGCGCATGGCCAGCGGAGTCTGGCCACCCTCGAAGCCGGCACCCTTGGTGCCGCCAGAGCGGGAACCCTGGCCCTTCTGACCGCGGCCAGAAGTGGTGCCGTGACCCGAAGAATTGCCACGGCCGACGCGCTTGCGGTTCTTGGTGGAACCGGGCGCGGGAGTAAGATCGTGAAGCTGCATTTGCTACTCCTCTACAATCTCGACAAGGTGCTTGACCTTGAAGATCATGCCGCGGACGGACTCGTTGTCAGCAATCTCGCGAACCTCGCGGATCCTGTGGAGACCGAGGGCACGGACAGTACGGACCTGGTCCTGCTTGCAACCGTTGGTGCTGCGGACCTGCTTGATCTTGATGGTGTCAGCCATGCTTAGTTCTCCTTACCGACGAACATCTCGGAGACCGTCAGGCCACGGCGAGCCGCGACGTCCTCAGGGCTGGAGAGCTCCTTGAGGCCCTCGACGGCAGCCTTGATGATGTTGAGGCCGTTGTCGGTACCGAGGGACTTGGACAGGACGTTCTTGATGCCAGCAAGCTCAAAGAGGGGACGCACAGCGCCGCCGGCGATAACGCCGGTACCCTCGACAGCGGGCTTGATGATGATGCGGCCGGCACCAAAGTGGCCGAGAACCTCGTGCGGGATGGTGCCCTGCTCGGTCACCGGCACGTGGAACATGTTCTTCTTGGCATCGAGAGATGCCTTGGAGATGGCCATGGGCACCTCAGCGGACTTGCCCATGCCAACGCCGACGTTGCCCTTGCCGTCGCCAACGACGACGAGAGCGACGAGGCTCATGCGACGACCACCCTTGACGGTCTTCGACACGCGGTTGATGTAAACGACGCGCTCCTCGAACTCGGAGGCCTCGCGCTGCTGCTTCTGATTACGAGCCATGTGCTACATACCTCCTAGAACTCGAGGCCGGCGGCACGAGCACCGTCGGCGAGGGCCTTGACGCGGCCATGGTAGATACGGCCACCACGATCGAAGGCGACCTTGGTGATGCCGGCCTCGATGGCGCGCTTGCCAACGAGCTGACCGACCTTCTCCGCAGCCTCCTTGTTCGAGGTGTGGGTGCCCTTGAACTCGGCCTCGAGGGTCGAGGCAGAGACGAGCGTCAGGCTGGAGCCCTTGCTGTCGTCGATGATCTGGGCATAGATGTTGGCGTTAGTACGGGTCACGCGAAGACGCGGACGCTCGGCGGTACCCGAGACCTTGCCGCGAACACGACGCTGACGACGCTTGAGGCCTTCCAGCTTCGCCTTATGCTTGTTCATACGTAAACTCCTAAAAAGGTTGATCTTGCCAGCACCTGACGGGGTGCTGGTCTTATGCGAGTGAGTCGGTTACGACTACTTGGCGGCCTTACCCAGCTTGCGGCGGATGTGCTCGCCAACATAGTGGATACCCTTGCCCTTGTAAGGCTCGGGAGGACGATGACCGCGGATCTCAGCGGCGATCTGACCGACCTGCTGCTTGTTGATACCCTTGACGTTCACGTGGGTGTTGTCGGGAACCTCGAAGGTAATGCCCTCGGGAGCCTCGACGATCACGGGGTGCGAGAAGCCCAGGGAGAACTCGAGGTTCTTACCCTTCTGCTGCACGCGGTAACCGACGCCGGCGAGCTCGAGCTTCTTCTCGAAGCCCTCGGAAACGCCGACAACCATGTTGTGGATGAGGGCGCGGGTGAGGCCGTGGCGGGCACGGGTCTCACGCTCGTCGTCGGGACGGGAAACGGTGAGGACGTTGTCCTCGACGTTGATAGCGAGCTTCTCAAAGACATCGAGCTCGAGCTGGCCCTTGGGGCCCTTGACGACAACGTTGTTGCCGTTGACTGCCACTTCGACTCCGGCGGGAATCTGGACAGGCTTATTACCGATACGAGACACGGTGATCTCCTTTCCTTCTACCTACCGAGCGAATTACCAGACGTAAGCGATGATCTCGCCGCCGACGTTGTGCTTGCGAGCATCGCGGTCGGTCATGACGCCATGGCTGGTGGAAATAATGGCGGTACCAAGGCCACCGCGGACGCGGGGCATGTCGGCAACGCCGGTGTACTTACGCAGGCCCGGCTTGGAAATGCGGCGGATGCCGTTGATGACCTTAGCCTTCTTGGGACCATACTTAAGCGTGATGTGCAGAGTCTTCTGGGGAACGGTGTCCTCGACATCGTAGCCCTCGATGTAGCCCTCCTCGTGCAGAACACGAGCGATCTCGACGAGCTTCTTGCTGCTCGGCATGGAGACCGTGGCCTTGTTCACAGAGTTAGCGTTACGGATGCGCGTAAGCATATCTGCGATCGGGTCTGTAAGGTTCATACAGATTCTCCTTCGTTCTTGATGAACACGTGCTCTTGGTTCTTCGCCGCCCTTAACGGCAAAGCCTTTTTAGCGCGTTTTCCCTGTTCCAAACTGATGCTTGAAACGCTGGTAGTGACTTACCAGCTGGCCTTCTTAACGCCGGGAAGCTCGCCCTTGAGTGCAAGCTCGCGGAAGCAGACACGGCACAGGCCGAACTTGCGGTACACAGAGTGCGGACGGCCGCAGCGCTGGCAGCGCGTGTACTCACGAGTAGAGAACTTCTGCTTGCGATTGCACTTGACGATCATCGATGTCTTAGCCACTTATATCCTCCTCACATAGAGTATTGTTCGCCCCAAGCGCCGCCCCCTTGTGGGAACGGCGCTTATAGGGCAGGTGAACCTATTTCTTGAACGGGAAACCGAAGGCGTCCAGAAGGGCCTTGGCCTCCTCATCGGTGTTGGCGGTGGTCACGAAAGTGATGTCCATACCGCGCTGGTGATCGACGGAGTCGAAGTCGATCTCGGGGAAGATGAGCTGCTCGGTGACGCCCATGGAGAAGTTACCACGGCCGTCGAAGCTCTTGGCGGAGATGCCGCGGAAGTCGCGGATACGGGGGATCGCGACGGAGGTCAGACGATCGAAGAACTCCCACATACGGTCGCCACGCAGGGTAACCTTGCAGCCGATCGGCATACCAGCGCGCAGGCGGAAGGTAGCGATGGACTTGCGGGCACGGGTGATCATCGGCTGCTGGCCGGTGATGGCGCGCAGGTCGCGCACGGCACCGTCGATGGCCTTGGAATCGGTAGCGGCCTCGCCGACACCCATGTTCACGACGATCTTCTCAAACTTGGGGATCATCATGACGTTCTCGTACTGGAACTTGTCCTGAAGCTGCTGCTTGACCTCGTTGTTGTACTTGGTCTTCAGACGCGGCACATACTTCTCTTCTGCCATTGTTCACTCCTTCTTGGGGTTTTAAGCACGGGGCGTGGCCACGATGGGTTGTCCTCGTGCCTCCTGGCTGCATCCGCGCCGCTCATGGCATTTTGCGGTTTGGACTCGACGCAGCAGGAGCCGACAAAACAATCGGTACTATACGCGCATCGGGAGCGTATTTCCAGAAAAACCTCGTCTGCCTGCACAACTCCACAACTCCCCCGCACAAATGGATCCCAAAAAGCAGTTGCGGTGAAATAGGGACTGTTTGGCGGCCTAACAGGCTTAAACAGTCCGTATTTCACCGCAACTTATTGGTGGGGATCCGATTAGCGCTTGCGGGGGACGAGTTTGGTGCGGCGCAGGTGGATCATCTCGGCGGCGATGGAGATGGCGATCTCCTTGGGGTCCTCGGCCTCGATGGCAACGCCGATCGGAAGGTGCAGCTCGTCGATCTGGTCCTGCGTAAAACCTTCCTGCTCCAGGCGGGCACGCACAAAGGCCGTCTTGCGGCGCGAACCCAGACAGCCCAGATAGGCAGGCTTGGCACGCATGGCCTGAATCACCACGTCGATATCGGACTTGTGACCCGCCGTGGCGACGACCACCAAGTCGCGCGGACCGATGGGACACAGCTCGCTCAGGTTCTTGTAATCGACCAGGCGACGATCGTAGACACCGGGCACCCATTCGGGCGTCAACGTGCCGGGGCGGTCATCGCAGGCCACGACGGCAAAGCCCGCCGCCGTGAGCACGCGCGCCGTCGCGGCGCCCACGTGTCCGCAGCCAAAGATGTAGGTCAGGCCCTCGGGGCAGAGCGTCTCGATGTGCGCCGCGGGAATCTCAGAGGCAGCGTTGGTGTAGGTGACGTTACTCCCCTCCTCCACCAGTGAAAGCCCGGGGCAGCCCGCAATGGTATGGCGCGATGCCTCGCCATGGTACTCGGCCACATCGCCCTCGAGCGCGCTCGCGATAAACGGCTCAAAGTCGATGACGAAGTCGCCGATGCGCCGATAGACCAAGACGTCGGCAATTTCCTGGAACAACGGTGCCTGGGTCGCATCCAGATGCAGATAGCACAGGCAAATGGCTCCGCCGCAGATCATGCCGGTATCGGAGTTCTCGCCGCCCATGGTGTAGCGGACCAGACGCGACTGTCCCGCGCTCAGGAGTTCGCGCGCCTCATCCAGCGCAAAGAGCTCAATCTTGCCGCCGCCGATAGTGCCCGCCTGGCTGCCGTCGGCAAAGACGGCCATCCAGGCGCCCACGCCGCGCGGCGACGACCCCGCCGTGCCGGCCACGACCACGAGCTCGCACGTCTCGCCAGCACGCAGGGCGGCAAGCGCCGCATTCACAACATCGAGCTTTTCCATTGCCGCCTTCTATCCTCTAAAGATATCGGTGAGCATAGCGAGTGCCTCGAGCACGCCGCCGCCGACCGACGTCGCCTTGTCCGAAATGTAGTTGATATAGCTGGCATCGCCGCGCGGATCGACATCGGCGCATTTAAAGCCCTCGGTCACCTGCACGCCGTTCGCCAAAAGCCCGCGCAGACAGCCATCGATCTGCGTGCGCATGGGCGTATCGCCCGCGTAGCCAATCACGTCTCCGGCGCGCACGATGTCGCCGATTGCGCGGTCGGACCGAAACACGCCGGCGGCGGGGCTGTGGATAACACGCTCTTTGCCATAGCCAGCGATAATGCCCGGCACGCCCGTGTTGGGCTGGGGTGAACCTTGGGTAATGACACGGCCCAGGAAATGCCCGCGCATGGTCTCGACCACGGCGTCGCAATCGACCGGCGCGGTAAAGCCCGGCCCCACGGCGATGACGGTAGGCGCCATGTCGCGCGTGGTGCCCAGGTTGCGCTTGGCCAGAATCGCGTCGACCACAGCCGCGGGTTTAAGCTCATCGAGCATCTTGGCCTGAGGGTCCACCACGACGGCAACATCCCCCGCTTGGGTAATCTCGAGCGCCTCTGCCGGCGTCTGCGCCAAGCGAGCGCGAATGCCCTCGACCTGGACCTCGCCCAGGCGAATAGCCTCGCAAAAACTGATTGTGCGGCGGATGCACGTGGGAACCGCGATATCGGCCATAACGACCGACACGCCGGCGCGCACCAAGCGAGCGGCGACACCCGTGGCGATATCGCCGGCGCCGCGAACATAAACGAGCATTCCCGGGGCACCTCCCTGTGCTACGGTTTGAGCAGAGCAAAAGCGGTTCGACCGCTACTCTGATGATTATTTATTATCACAGTATTATACGGCGGTGAACAGATGGAAACGGTTAGCGGCAATCTTGCCTCGGCGCTCAGGATCGAGCCGGGCATTACCGCGATTATCGGCAGCGGCGGCAAGTCGACGTTGCTGAAAACGCTGGGTCTCGAGCTCATGCGCGCCGGCGGCGGGGTGCTCCTCTGCACCACCACGCACATGTTTCCCGTCGCCGGCGTCCCGTGGGACGGGTCGAATCGTCGCCTGGGTGCCGCACCTTGGAAGCCGGGTGCCGCGCATGTTCCCGGCTGCACCTGTGAGGCGTGCGCGGGACTTGCCCGCGGGAGTATTTGCCAGGCGGGTGTCTTAGACCCGGAAACAGGCAAGCTCTCCGCACCCGCCGAGCCACTCGGCGAGCTGGCACAGCACTTTGACTATGTGTTGGCCGAGGCAGACGGTAGCAAGCGACTCCCGCTCAAGGCGCATGCCGCCTGGGAGCCGGTAATTCCCGCCGCCACGGCAAACGTTGTCTGGGTCGTCGGCGCCTCGGGACTGGGCAAACCCGTCGCCGAGGTTGTCCACCGCCCCGAGCTCTTTTGCGAGCGTTGCGGCTGCGAGCTCACCGACACTGCCACCCCAGAGCGCGTCGCCCAGGTGCTCAATGCCGAGCTGCGGATGCTGAACCTCAACAATGCCCGCATCATGCTCAACCAAGTCGACACGCTCAGCGACCCCACGATGGCCGACCGCTTCGAGGCAGCTCTCGACCACCCCGTCGTCGCCAGCAGCCTCAAGTAGCCGGCCCCATCTCCTCAGTTGCGGTGAAATACGGACTGTTTGGCCGCCCGACGGCCGCAAACAG
>DBGFJU010000073.1:0-21410 GCA_048529485.1 Collinsella aerofaciens
CCGCCTGCTTGGTTTTCGTAGATTCCGCACGAGCCGAAGAGCACTTAATGTGCTCTTCGTGCGAGCCAGGACCTGACCGAGCGAAAACCAAGCAGGCGGACACGCCGGCGGGTCGGGAGAGATATATGGAAGAAATGCCCAAGAACTATGATCCGTCGACCAACGAGCCGGCGATCCTGCAGAAGTGGCTCGACGGCGGCTACTATAAGCGCCGCGAGGGCGTGGGCGACTGTACCGTCACCATTCCGCCTCCCAACGTGACCGGCAAGCTCCACATGGGCCACGCCACCGACGACTCCATCCAGGATGCCATCATCCGCATGGCCCGCATGCGCGGCAAGTCCACGCGCTGGGTGCTCGGCACCGACCACGCCGGTATCGCTACGCAGACCAAGGTCGACAAGAAACTCAAGAGCGAGGGTATCAGCCGTCTGGAGATCGGTCGCGATAAGTTCGTCGACGCCTGCTGGGACTGGACCCACGAGTACGGCGGCATCATCGTCGAGCAGATCAAGCGTATGGGCTGCTCCGTCGACTTTGACAACGAGCGCTTCACCATGGACGAGGACTACGCCCAGGCCGTGCGCAAGGTGTTCTGCGACTGGTATCACGACGGTCTGATCTACCGTGGCAAGCGCATCGTCAACTGGTGCCCCAACTGCACCACCGCCATCTCGGACGACGAGGCCGAGTACAAGGACGAGAAGGGCCACCTGTGGCACCTGCGCTACCCGCTGACCGAGCCGGTCAACGGCCAGGACTACATCGTCGTCGCCACCACGCGCCCCGAGACCATGCTCGGCGACACGGGCGTTGCCGTCTCCCCGAAGGATCCCGAGAAGGCCGCCTTTGTGGGTAAGATCGTCATGCTGCCGATTGTCAACCGAGAGATTCCCATCTTTGAGGATTGGCATGTCGACGCCAACTTTGGTTCCGGCTTTGTCAAGGTCACCCCGGCCCACGACCCCAACGATTACGCCATGGGTCAGGCCCACGATCTGCCGCAGATCAACATCTTCGACGAGCACGCGGTGGTCGTTGAGGGCTACGGCGAGTTCACTGGCATGAACCGCGACGAGTGCCGCGAGGCCGTCATTAAGTGGTTTGAGGAGCACGGCCTGCTCGATCACGTCGACGAACTCGATCACTCCGTCATGCACTGCTACCGTTGTGACTCCGCGCTGGAGCCGTGGCTTTCTGAGCAGTGGTTCGTGGCCGTCGACAAGCTCAAGGGGCCGGCGCTCGACGCCGTCAACTCCGGCAAGGTCACCTTCCATCCCGCGCGCTGGACGCAGACCTACACCACCTGGATGGAGAACCTCAAGGACTGGTGCATCAGCCGCCAGCTGTGGTGGGGCCACCGCATCCCCGTGTTCTACTGCGAGGACTGCGGCTGGGAGGACGCCCTTACCGAGGACACCGACGTGTGCCCCAAGTGCGGCGGCCATCACGTGCACCAGGACGAGAACGTGCTGGACACCTGGTTCAGCTCGCAGCTGTGGACCTTCGCCACGCAGGGCTGGCCGCAAAAGCCGGAGCTGCTCGAGGGCCATCACCCCACGACGGCACTCGTCACTGCGCGCGACATCATCGCGCTGTGGGTCGCCCGCATGGTCATGAGCTCGCTGTACTTCCTGGACGAGGTGCCGTTTAAGGACGTCGTCATCTACCCGACGATCCTGGCCAAGGACGGCAGCCGCATGTCCAAGTCCAAGGGCAACGGCGTTGACCCCATGGATCTCATTGGCATGTACGGCGCCGACGCCATGCGCTTCAACCTGCTCACGCTGTGCACCAACAACCAGGACGTCAAGTTCGACGCGAACATCGACAAGAAGACCAAGAAGCTCATCGACAGCCCGCGCACCGAGCAGGCCAAGTCGTTTGTGACCAAGATCTGGAACGCCAGCCGCTTCCTGCTTATGAACATGGAGGGCTACACGCCCGGCGAGCCCGTCGTTGAGACGCCGGCCGACGCCTGGATGTTCAGCCGCCTGGCCAAGGCCGTCAAGATGGTCACCGAGGGTATTGAGAACTACACCTTTGGCGACATGGCTCGCGGCGTGCAGCAGTTCTTCTGGAACGAGGTCTGCGACTGGTACGTCGAGGTCACCAAGGCCCGCCTGAAAGGCGAGGGCCGTCTGCAGGCTCAGCGCAACCTGATCTTTGTGCTCGATACCTCCATTCGCCTGATGCACCCGCTCATGCCGTTTGTCACCGAGGAGATTTGGGACAACATGCCGGCGAGCGTGCTCGACTTGGATGCCGAGGGCAACGTTGACCGTGCCGAGGCGCTCATGATCGCCAAGTGGCCCGAGCCTGCCGACTACGCCAAGTATGTTGACGAGGACGCCGAGCGCGCATTTGAGCTGTGCCGCACCGTCGTGTCTGCCGCTCGCGCCACCCGTTCGCGTTATCGCTTGAGCCCCAAGGCCGAGCTCGACGTGGTCGTGCGTGCCGGTGCCGAGGACATCGAGAAGCTCGAGAGCCTGCGCTCGACCATCGAGCCGCTGGCCAACACCGCTTCGCTGGTCATGGGTACCGACGTTGAGAAGCCGGCCGCGAGCATTGCCGTGGTCGACAGTGGCGTTGAGGTCTTTGTGGTGCTCGAGGGCAAGGTTGATCTTTCGGCCGAGAAGGCGCGCCTGGAGAAGGAGATCGCCGCGGCTCAGAAGGAGCTCGCCGGCTGCGAGAAGACGCTCGCCAACGAGGGCTTTGTGGCTAAGGCCGCGCCTGCCGTGGTCCAGAAGAAGAGGGACCGTGCAGCTGAGCTCAAGGAGATCCTGGCGGCGCTGACTGCTCAGGTTGCTGACTTCTCGTAGGTCTAACTTGGGGGCGCGTCCCGATGCTTTGCTCTCCGCTGCGGACAGTCCTGCGCAAGACGGACAGCACATTAAGTGCTGTCCTTTGCGTGCGGAACTTGCGGCGAGCAAAGCATCGGGCCGCTCCTACTTCGTTTACGTGGTTGTTTGCAACTGGTAGGTTAGGGCCACTTGGTTGTGGCCTTGATCTCGCTGCAAGCGGATAAAGGCTGATATTGTCAACGCGAGGGGCTCATTCTTTTTGATGGGCCTCTTTTTTCTGTTATGGGGGACTTTGGGTTATGGCTAAGCGTTCTGGGTCGTATGTCGTTCCTTTCTCGTTTGAGTTGCTTTCGTTTGGTGAAGCTGGGGGGCTTGCTGCTGATACGGGGCGGATTTCTGGGGATGCTGGTCCTCTCCTCGAGACGGTTGTCGATATGCTCGATGAGCTGGGGCGTCCGGACGAGCATTTCGATTGCATTCAGGTTGCCGGTACCAATGGCAAGACTTCGACCACGCGTTTTTCGGCTGCCATCCTTCGTGGCGAGGGGTTAAAGACCGCACTTTTTACGTCGCCGCAGTTGGTGCGCTATCCCGAGCGCATGGAGGTCGATGGGCGCGTCGTGAGCGATGAGGCGTTTGCCCGTGGCGTTTCTGCCGCTGTTGAGGCGGGACATCGCGTGAATGCTCGTCGCGTGGCGGCGGGGGAGCGCGCGTACACCATTACGCCGTTTGACCTGCTTACGACTGCCGCGCTGGTGGTGTTTGCCGAGGCTGCGGTGGATGTTGCTGTGCTTGAGGTTGGCATGGGCGGCCGTTGGGACGCCACGAGTGCGACCGATCCCGTCGCCGTGGCCATTACGGGCATTGGGCTCGATCACACTCGTATTTTGGGCGACACGCTTGAGGCTATTGCGGGGGAGAAAGCTGCGGTTATTAAGCCTGGGCGTTTGGTTGTTTTGGGCGAGGGCACGCATGAGGCGAGCGTTCAGCGTGTGATGGATGCCCGTTGCCGTGAGTGCGGCGTTGTGCCGCTCGTGGTGAGCCATGCCACGACCAAGGTACCGGCGCATGTAGGCGACACGGTGGAGTTTAGCTGCACCACGCCGCGTGCCATCTATACGTCGAGCATGGTTAAGCCGGCGTATCAGCCGCAGAATGCCGCGTGCGCGATTATGCTCTGCGAGGGGTATCTGGGTCGCGAGCTCGACCACGATGCGCTGGATGCATCGCTTATGGGTTGCCCCACACCGGGTCGTTTTGACGTGCTGGGGACCGATCCGCTTAAGCTGATTGATGCCTGTCATAACCCCCAGAGCTGCGAGAACTTTGTGAGCGCGCTGGACGAGATTGATCCGTGCGTGGAGAATCGCCCCACGCTGCTGTGCGCCGCGCTGGCCGACAAGGACGTGGCGGGCATCGTCGACGTGCTGATCCCGGCTTTCCCGCGCGTGGTCGTGACCCAGACCGATTCCGATCGCGCCTTGCCGGCAGAGGAGCTCGCCGCCCTGGTGGACGCCGATAAGCTTGCCGGTGTGTACCCGAGCGTGCCCGAGGCCCTCGCGGCTTTCAAGTCCGCGGGCGAGCCCTTCGTAGCAGCCGGCACCATCACCCTAGCCGGCGAAGTAGCCGGCCTGCTGCGCTAACCCATCCCCTCATCAGTTGCGGTGAAATACGGACTGTTTTACAAGCCAGAAGCCTCAAACAGTCCGTATATCACCGCAACTCAAAAGCAGCCAATTTGGGGCGGGGCTTTTTAGCTACCCTGCACCTCACATTGACTTGCTTGTCACGAACTGGGCCTATCTACTACGTTTGACCGGTTACCCCCGACCACTTCGAAAAATGCAAAAATAAAACCGCAGGTAGATGGCTTGCGGATTTTGCGAAAAGTCGGTTATGGTCGACCCGTGCGGGTTAAACGTAGTAGATAGGCCGTTTTTGTGGCGAAGCCTTGGCAGGATGCGGCAAAGGGGTTGTCCCTTTGCCGCATTGCCTAGTCTAGGCGGAGCGGATCGTGGGGGTAGGCGTTGAGAATCTCGACGCCGTTCTCGGTCACCAGGGCCAGGTCCTCGATGCGGACGCCGGTGCGGCCGGGGAGGTAGATGCCCGGCTCGATGGAGAACGTCATGCCCGGCTCTACGACCTGCTCGTTGACGAGTGAAACGTCGCCCGGCTCGTGGTCCTGCAAGCCGATCGAGTGTCCCAGGCGATGCGTAAAGTACTTGCCGTAGCCAGCGTCCTCAATCACGTCGCGCGCGACGCGGTCCAGGTCGCACATGCGCACGCCCGGTGCGATGAGCGCCTCGGCGGCTTCGTTGGCGCGGCGCACGATATCGTAGATGCGCGCCGTTTCCTCGTCCGGCTCGCCCCAAAAGAACGTGCGCGTCATGTCCGAGCAGTAGTTGCGATGTCGCCCGCCAATGTCGAACAGCACCACGTCGCCGCGCTTGAGTACCGTGTCGTCGGGCTCGTGGTGCGGGTCGCCGGCGTTGGCGCCAAAGCTCACGATGGGCGGAAAGCTAAAGCCCTCGCAGCCGTGCTTGCGATACAGGCCGAGCATCTGGTCGGCAATCTCGCGCTCCGTCACACCCTCGTGGACGAGTTTGATGGCGTCGGCCATCACAGCGTCGTTAGCGGCCGAGGACGCGCGCATGAGCTCCTGCTCGGCTTCGTCCTTGTGGGTGCGCGTAGCGGTGACGGCAAAGTCGCCTAGGAAGAACTCGCTCGCGGCGTGACGATCCATAAGGGGCAGCAAAAAGCCGGAGCGCATGACGGTGTCGATGCCAAGCGGCTTGGCTGGGTCGATCTCACTCGCGATGGCGTCGGTCACGACGTCAGTATCGTTGTGGTAGGCAACGCGCGCATTATCATACTCGGGCAGCTGATGCAGGGCGTTGACCAAGATCACGGGCTCGCTGTCGCGCGCGAGCAGCACGCCACAAAAACGCTCGAACATATCGGCATAAAAGCCGGTCAGATAGTAGATCGACCACGGGTCGTTTACGAGCAGCTGTGCGCCAGGGTGTTGAGCCTCGAGCGCATCGAGCACGCGCGCCACACGCTGGTCATCGACATGTGCCATGAAACATCCTTTCGCTAGGGTGCCACCATGGTATCCCCAATGCCAGGGTAGTCAATTTGGGACGGGGCTATTTTAGCTGCGTAAAACTTGCGGAATGATTTTCCTGGGACGGGGATTGAATAATCATACGGCACCCAATGATTATTCAATCCCCGTCCCAGGAAAATCATTTGAGCGAACGTTCGGGCAAAAGTAGTCATAAGAGGCCCGTCCCAAATGGGCTGGTTTCAAAAGTATGGCGGATTACGGGGCTGGACCTGTATTGCTTGACCATGGGAAAAATCGCGAAATTAAAACCGCAGGTAGACGGCTTATCAAAAATCGATAATTGTCGGTATGGATGGGGATCTCCGAATCAGCCCCGTAATCCGGCATAGTTTTGAACTGACACTAAACTAGGCACAAGCTAAATACCGATTCCAAGGATAGTTGCGGTGGAATAGTTCCTAGATGCCGGGGTTTTGGCGGAAATCAGGAACTATTTCACCGCAACTGAGGTCGGGGATGGGGTGGATGGTGGGATAGCTAAAAGAGCCTCGTACTAAATGAGCTGCTTAGGCTGGGTCGATGTCCATGCTGGCGATGAGGTCGATGCCCGTGTTGAGGAGGTTGGGGAGGACGACGTCGCCCATGCGGATGGGGGCGTTGACGACTAGGTCTCGGATTAAGTTCATGGCTTGGGCGTGGAGCTCTAGCGGGATGGCTTCAGCGGTGCGCACGGGGAGCAGGGCTTCGTCGCCGCCGGATACGGCCACGGTGGTGGTGAGCACGCGCATGGGGCAGGTGAGTTCCTGGTGTGCGAACTTATCACCGCGCGGGCAGCTGTTGCCGGTCACGGAGCGTACCTCTACCACGGCGCCGTCTGCGTCGCGCTCTACCTCCACGGTCAGGAGACACTCGGATGGGCAGGTGGTGCAGTTGAACTGCAGCGTATCGATTGCGTTATTGCTCATGAGCTATGCCTCCTCAATGGGATCGACAGACAGAATAATCTCGCTAGCACCTAGGTCGAGTGCGCGCTGAATCGCCTTTGCCGGTAGCGGGAAGCTTTCCATGACGCTCGGTTTAAACGGGCGGACCTTTCCTGCAAACAGCTCCTCGTCGCCTGCCAGAATGCGCACGCGGGCGGCATCGACTGGCCGGCGCACGCGGAAGTTGAGCTTGGTGAGTGCCGCAGCCGTAATGCGTCCCGGCAGCGCGTAGCCCGCGATGCCGGCAGGGGAGACCGTGAGCTCGCAGTCCCGAACGGCATCCGTACCGCTCCCCAGCGCGTACGCCGCCGCAGCCGCGCCGGCGTGCTCGGACTCGGTCGTCACATTGTCTGCTAGGTCGTGTACGTGCAGCACGTTGCCGCAGGCAAAGATGCCCGGCACGCCCGTTTGCAGACTCTGGTCCACCACGGCGCCGCGCGTGTGCGGGTCAAGCTCAACGCCCGCGGCAACCGAAAGCTCGTTCTCGGGAATCAGGCCCACCGAGAGCAGCAGTGTGTCGCACGAAACGATGCGCTCGGTTCCCGGTATGGGCGCAAGATGCTCGTCGACCTGGCTTACTTCGACGGCCCCCACGCGATCGTGTCCGATCACGCGCGTCACGGTTGTGGACAGGTGCAGCGGAATGCCAAAGTCGTCCAGGCAGTTCTTCACATTGCGACGCAGGCCATTGGCGTACGGCATGAGCTCGTACACGCCCTCGACGGAAATCCCCTCGAGCGTGCACCGGCGCGCCATAATAAGGCCGATGTCGCCCGAGCCCAAAATGACGGCGCGCGAGCCGGGTTTGAGGTTCTCGATATTGATGTATCGCTGCGCCAGGCCCGCCGTAAACACGCCGGCGGGTCGGCTGCCGGGGATCTTGATCTCGCTGCGGGTGCGCTCACGGCAACCCATGGCAAGGACGATCGCGCGCCCGGTGAGCTGCAGGATGCCGGCAGGGCTCATGAGCGTGACGGTATGGACTGCGGTGTCTTCCGTAGGCTCGCCTGAACCAATCCCAATTACCATGCTGTTCAGGAACAGCGCAATGTTGGTTGCGTGCACCTGGTCGATAAAGCGCTGCGCGTACTCGGGACCGGTGAGTTCCTGTTTAAAGTGCGACAGGCCAAAGCCAGGGTGGATGCACTGGCGGAGGATTCCGCCCAGGTGCTGCTCGCGCTCCACGATGGCCACGCGCGCTCCGGCCTTATGCGCTGCCAGCGCGGCCGCCATGCCGGCGGGGCCTCCGCCGATAACGACCACGTCGAAGGCTTGCGTTTGTACGGCTTCTACGACGCTGCGATCAATCGCGCTCGATTTGAATTCCGCCATCCTAGCGCACCCCCTTCAACGGTCCCTCAACCAGCCAAGATCCGGCATCCTCCAACAGCACCTCGCTGGGGTCGCAGCCCAACTCGCAAGCAAGAATCGCCACCACGCGGCTCTGGCAAAAGCCGCTTTGGCACCGTCCCATGCCGGCACGACAGCGGCGCTTGACGCCCTCGACCGAAACCGCGCCCGGGCGGCGTCGAATCGCGGCCACGATCTCGGCCTCGGGCACCGTCTCGCAGCGGCAGACAATCTGCCCCCACGCGGGGTCGGACTCAATCAGCTTTCCCTTGCGCGCGAGCGGCGCGCGGTCAAAGTCGTCCGGCGCGCGGCGAATTGGGTTCCAGTCCGCCCGCTCGTGCAGCTCCACGCCCGCCTCACGCATCACAAGCTCCATGCGCTCGGCAATGGCCGGAGCGCTCGCCACGCCCGGCGACTGAATGCCCGCGGCCTGGAACAGCCCCGACACCACGGCCGACTGTCCAATAAAGAAGTCGTTCGTTCCCTGAATGACCGGACGCCCGCCAGCAAATGCGCGCACCACGCGGCGCGTATCCAGATCGGGCACCAGCTTGCGCGCGCCGGTCAGCAGCGCGTTCACATCGCTCGCATAGGTCTGCGTGTCGCCCGGCTCGCGCACGGCAGCCGTGGCGGTGATCACGGTGTTGCCGTGCACGGTGCCCGTCACGATAACGCCCTTCGATATCGGCGTCGGCACGGGGTAGAGCGGCATGAGCGTGCGTGGCTCCTTGTCCAGCACCACGATGTTGCCCTGGCGCCAGACCATCTGAAGCTCCTCGGCGCCGGCCATGTGCGAGATGTCCGCGGCTCCGTTGCCTGCGGCGTTGATCAGGTAGCGGCAGCGCACGTTGCCAGTGGGGGTCGCCAGCGTAAAGCGCGCGTCGTCGCCCGAGCCCGCGACTTCAATCGCCTCCACCGGGGCGGAGCGCATAAATGTCACCCCGTTGGCCACGGCGTTTTCCAGCGCGGCGATGGCAACCTCAAATGGGTCGACAAATCCAGTCGAGGGGCACCACAACGCGCACGTTGCATCGGCACTGGCGCGCGGCTCTAATTCGTGGATGCGGTCGGGTCCGACGATCGACAGCTCGGGCACACCGTTGACATGGCCGTTGCACAGCAGCTGCTCCAGATGCGCGCGGTCCTCGTCGTTAAAGCCCAATACCATCGACCCGGTGCGGCAGAACAGAAAGCCCAGCTCCTGCGCCCACGCACCGTACAACTCGCAACCACGAGCGTTGACCTGCGCCTTAACCGTGCCCGGTGCCGGATCGTAGCCGGCGTGCACCAGGCCGCCGTTGGCCTTCGATGCGCCCAGGGCGATGTCGTTGGCCGCCTCGACCACGCAAATGGAAAGGTCAAACCGCGCGAGCTGCCGCGCGATGGCGCATCCGGTGATGCCCGCGCCGACAATCGCGATATCAAACGTTTCTGTCACAGTGCCTCCCAGACGAGTTGACAGGCCGTCAATAAGACTATCCTACGGTCTACACACCTCCAACGCAGCGGCAATGCGGCGAACAGCCCAGCAACACCCGCCAACGGCAGGCGAGGGGAGACCCGGCAACGTCGACAACCTCGTCTGCCGTCCCTCGTGTCGGAGATTTGTCTCGATCTGTAACATCTGGGGCTGGTTTTGCAGAGTAGCTGTTACAGATTGAGACATTCGGTCTGGACGTTTTCCTTTGTCTCGATCTGTAACAGTTAGACGAGGATTTGGGCTCCAGATGTTACAGATTGAGACGTTAGTCTGGCGGGTCCTCCGTTTGTCTCGATCTGTAACATCTAGACCCGGATTCTGCCTCCACCTGTTACAGATTGAGATGTTTGTGTCCGCGCCAGCCCCGCCCCTAGCCGTGGTCCCATATAAACAAACCCCGTGGTAAACTTGACCGTACTGTAAATAACCCGAAAGGTACCCGTAATGTCCAAGTACATCTCCGAGCTCATGTCGCCGCAGCTTATGGGCGTCGTCTATGCCTTCGTTGGCTTTATCATCGCCCTCTATGTGCTGTCGGTCGTCTATGTGTTTATCGACGCTCGCCGCCGCGGCGCCAGCGCTTACGTGGCATGGGGCATCATCGCCCTCATCCCGTTTGTAGGCCTCATCGCCTACCTGGTTCTGCGCCCGCACTCCTACGCGTCCGACCGTGAGGAGCAGGAGCTGGACATGGCCCTGCGCGAGCGCCAGCTTGCCCAGTACGGCACCTGCCCGCAGTGCGGCGCGCCCATCGAGAAGGACTTCGTCGTCTGCCCGGTGTGCGATACCCAGGTTCGCAACGTGTGCCCCAGCTGCCATCGCCCGCTCGATGCGCACTGGAAGGTCTGCCCCTACTGCCGAACTCGCATCCAGTAACGCATCCATCGCCGGGCCGGCCGCAGGCCACGCGCGCCCCACACCCCGTCCCACACGATGAAGCATGCGTAGAAAATCGCCCGCCGTGCCATTAAGGTGCGGCGGGCGCTTGTATACCAAGGCAACCTGCCTATAATGATGCAAGTCAAAAACGCCGAGCGCATCGCACGCACTTGCATCAGGCATCCGAGAGGAGAAAACATACCCATGAAGGCACTCTACAATGACGGTTCGGTGGCCGAGCTCCCGCAGGACGAGGTCACGCACGTCATCCGCCACTCCGCCGCGCACATCATGGCGCAGGCCATCAAGCGCCTGTACCCCGAGGCCGACTTTGCCTACGGCCCCGCGACCGACAACGGCTTCTACTACGACGTCGACCTGCCCGAGGGCGTCAAGATCAGCGAGGACGACTTCCCCGCGATCGAGGCCGAGATGAAAAAGATCGTCAAGGAGAACCTCAAGTTTACCGTGTACGAGAAGCCCCGTGCCGAGGCCATCGCCCTTATGGAGGAGCGCGGCGAGAGGTACAAGGTCGAGCACATCGGCGACCTGGACGACGACGCCCGCATCACCTTCTACCAGCAGGGCGACTACATCGACATGTGCGTCGGCCCCCACATCTGCTATACCAAGGCGCTGAAGGCCTTTAAGCTCACCGGCGTCTCGGGCGCTTACTGGAAGGGCGACAAGGACAACAAGATGCTCACCCGCATCAACGGCGTCGCCTTTGCCACCAAGGAAGAGCTCGACGAGCACATGCACATGCTGGAGGAGGCCAAGAAGCGCGACCACCGCAAGATCGGCCGCGAGATGGACCTCTTTATGATGCGCGACGAGGCCCCCGGCTTCCCGTTCTTCCTGCCCAACGGCATGATCCTTAAGAACACGCTGCTGGACTACTGGCGCGAGATCCACCACAAGGCCGGCTACGTGGAGATCTCCACGCCGCTCATCATGAACAAGCAGCTGTGGAAGACCTCGGGCCACTGGGACCACTACAAGGACAACATGTACTCCACCGTCATTGACGACGAAGAGTACTGCATTAAGCCCATGAACTGCCCGGGCGGCGTGCTGGTGTATGCCTCCAAGCCGCACTCCTATCGCGAGCTGCCCATCCGCGCTGGCGAGATTGGCCTGGTCCACCGCCACGAGCTTCGCGGCGCCCTGCACGGCCTGTTCCGCGTGCGCTGCTTTAACCAGGACGACGCCCACCTGTTTGTGCGCCCCGACCAGCTGACCGACGAGATCGTGGGTGTGGTCAACCTCATCGACTCCGTATACCAGAAGTTTGGCTTTAAGTACCACGTTGAGCTTTCCACCCGCCCCGAGGACTCCATGGGTTCGGACGAGGATTGGGCGCGCGCCGAGGAGGGCCTGCGCACCGCTCTGGAGAAGCTGGGCATGGACTACGAGGTCAACGAGGGCGATGGCGCCTTCTACGGCCCCAAGATCGACTTCCACCTGGAGGACTCGCTCGGCCGCACCTGGCAGTGCGGTACCGTACAGCTCGACTTCCAGATGCCGCTCAACTTTGACCTGGAGTACGTGGACGCCGACGGCACCAAGAAGCGCCCCATCATGCTGCACCGCGTGTGCTTTGGCTCCATCGAGCGCTTCATCGGTATTCTGATTGAGCACTTTGCGGGCAAGTTCCCCACCTGGCTGGCTCCCGTGCAGGTCAAGGCACTTCCGGTTTCCGAGAAGAGCCGCGACTACGCTCACGAGGTGTGTGCCAAGCTGGAGGAGGCCGGCATCCGCGTGGTCTGCGACGACCGCGACGAGAAGATCGGCTACAAGATTCGTGAGGCCCGCAGCATCGACCGCGTGCCCTACATGCTCATCCTGGGCGAGAAGGAGGTCGAGGCCGGCAACATTTCCGTCCGCGATCGCTCCAACGAGACCGTTCAGATGAGCGTTGACGAGTTTGTTGCCAAGGTGCTCGAGGAGATCAGGACTCGCGCCTAAGGCAAACTTCACAACAATTAAAAAAGGCGACCGTCCACAAAGGGCGGTCGCCTTTTTCATGCCGAAATAAGAAAAGCCGCTGGTTGAGCGGCTTTTTTTGTTGCTCAAAAAGGTACAGGTTTTTATAGAGGGGTACTGAGATGTACCTACTAGCAGTACATTTTGCGTAATCTGGGCAAACGCTGATTAATTGCTCGTATAATGTTGTCTGTCGAAAGATACAAAAACCTGTACTTTTGCGACTGCGCCTAGCTGTGAGCGAGAAGCCTGTTCTAAACGCCCCTGCATTTGCGTGCATCGCAAAGCCAAAAGAGGGGGGGGCGAGAACATGGAGCAGACGGCACGGCGCCAAGAGCAGCTGCCGGGCGCATTTAACGGCGCCACCACCAACAGCCAGCACGGCCGCGTCCGCTGGTATCTGGTCCACACCCCCAATGGAAAAGAGCGCGAGACCTGCGAAAAGGTCCGCCGCATTATCCCGCACAACCTTATGCAGGACGCTTTTGTGATGCAAAAGGAGTTCTGGTTTAAGCGGGATGGCGCCTGGTCGCTCCAAACCAAACCTATGTACAAGGAATATTTCTTCGTCGCCACGCACGATGCCGCCGCGCTCGATAGGGCCCTGGCCCAGTTGAGCTTTGGCTGTCGCATCGCCGGTAGCAGGGAGCGGGCGTACATGCCCATGCCGGACGATGCGCAGGACTGGTACCGCAGCGTGCTTGACGACGACGGCGTGGTGCGCAACAGCGTTGCGCGCATAGAAGACGGCGTGTTGCACATAGAACAGGGGCCCTTGGTGGGGCAAGAGGCCCGTGTAAAGAAGATTGACCGTCATAAGCGCTGGTGCCTGGTAGACGTGGGCGAGGGTGACTCCACATTTAGGGAGCTGCTGCCACTCGACGTTCCCAGCAAAACGTAAGGGGACGTCGCACTAGCAATTCATTCGCATTTTGATTTCATCGATGGGGGGGTCCTGGTATCAGGGACGTGGATTTGAACTTGGCTACTAAAGAGATGACTAAATGCAGTGCTTCTGTGGGGGAGTCGCTGTCCGTTCAGAAGATACAACCGAGCGGTACGCTGGCTTACCGTTTTTTAAAGAGGCTGTTTGATTTTGTTTTCAGCCTTTGCGTGAGCGTGGTGCTGGTAATTCCAGTGTCCATTGTCTGTGCGTTCATTTGTCTTGAATCTCCCGGAAACCCGCTGTACGCACAGGAGCGCGTCGGCAAGGGCGGTAAGACTATCAAGATCCTTAAGCTTCGCAGCATGGTCGCCGACGCTGGCAATGTACAGAAGTATCTGAGCTCTGAGCAGCTACATCAGTGGGAAGTTGAGCGCAAGGTCGACGATGATCCCCGCATTACCAAAGTCGGTCAGTTTATCCGTAAGTGTTCGATTGACGAGATACCGCAGTTCCTGAATGTGCTGAACGGCGACCTTTCCGTCATCGGACCGCGTCCCATTACAAGAGACGAACTTGAGCAGCACTTCTCCGACGAGGAGAAGGCTGAACTGCTATCTGTGCAGCCTGGCATCACCGGCCTGTGGCAGGCGACTGATCGTAATTCCGCCACCTTCGAGAGCGGCCTGCGCCAGAAAATCGAGCTCAACTACGTGCGGAACCGCTGCTTCCGCACGGACTGGAAATGCTTTACCGGCACCTTCGGTGCCATGTTTGGCAAGAAGAGGACGGGGCGATAGATGACCACTTCAGTCGCCACGACCGCTTATAGCGTATTAATGAGCATTTACAAAAAAGAAAACCCTACGTTTCTGCGCCAGGCCCTCGACAGCATGCTCGTCCAAACCGTGCCTCCGGCCGAGATCGTAATGGTTAAGGACGGCCCCTTGACTGCTGAACTCGAGTCGGTTCTTTCCGAATATAACTCGCAGTGGCCCGATCTGTTCAAATTTGTTTCCTACAGTGAGAACCATGGACTAGGATATGCTCTTCATAAGGGCGTACTCTCCTGTTCTAATGAAATCGTTGCGCGTATGGACACCGATGATGTGGCGCGTCCTGACCGTATGGAAAAGCAGCTTGCAGCTATTGAAAGCGGGCTCGATATGGTCGGTAGCGATGTCGTCGAGTTTATTGACTCTCCTGAGACGCCAATCGCTTCGACGAATTTGCCCAAGGGACTGGACAATATTCTCGCTTGTTCCAAGCGTCGAAATCCTTTCCGCCACCCACCTATGACGTTTAAAAAAACTAAGGTGCTGGAGGCTGGGAATTACAGCTCTGAATATCTTTATTTCGAAGATTGGGATTTATTTAACAGGATGCTAGCCAGTGGCTGCCGCGCAGATAATCTACCTGAACCACTTGTGGCGATGCGTGTGAGCTCCGATTTTTATGCTCGCAGAGGCGGCCCTTCGTATCTACCGCATATCTGGAAATTCAAGGTTGCTCAATTGCGTACTGGCTGGTTTAGCCCTGTTGATTTTGTTGCCTCATTTGTTCCACATGCTGTTGTTTGTGTCATGCCTAACGGACTACGTTCGTTTGTTTATAAGAAATTACTCAGAAAGTAGGTTTGTGCATGTCTCGAAAAGTCGGAGTTATAACACTCCATAACTCGCCGAACTATGGATCCTGTCTGCAGACCTATGCAACTCAGGTTGTTTTGGCTCGTGTGGGAGCAGATGCCGAAATAATTGATTACTACCGTAAAGATGCGATTCCCGAAAACGAAGTGGATCGTGCCCTTAACGGTCAGCTCGTTAAGAAGATGCCTATATTTAATGTTCCTGGCGTCAAGCAGATTGCTAAAATACCTGTTTCTCGCATGGTTGCAAGGAGACGCGCCCCCCTTGATGAGTTTAGACATTCCAAGCTTGCGTTGACTGAGCGTTCCTACTATTCCGCAGATGAGTTGGACGCGAATCCTCCGGTAGCAGATATCTACTGCACTGGTAGCGACCAGGTTTGGAATAGCATTTGGAATAACGGTTTTGACCGTGCTTTCTATCTCTCCTTTGCTCCTGAGGATAAAAAGAAGATTGCCTATGCTGCGAGTATCGGCAAGGCCACGCTCGAGGATTGGGAAGCTGAGCCGATGAGAAGGGCCCTCTCCTCTTACTCTTGTATCTCTGTTCGTGAGCAAGAGGCGGCTGACCTTCTTGATTCTATCGGAGTCCATGGGGCTATGCCCGTTATCGATCCCACGCTCATGTTGAATCGTGATGATTGGGAAGCAATTGCAGATGGTTGGATTTCTCCGGAACCCTATATTCTGGTCTATCAGCTCAACCGTAATGCCAAGTTCGATTCTTATGTACAAAGGGTCGCCAAGAAGACTGGTCTCAAGGTTATGCGAATTGCGTACGGTGTGCATGAGAAGCGTTCTGGTGAGAATGCTGTTATCTGTCCTTCCGTGGGAAGGTTCCTTTCTCTGTTCCTTGGGGCCGAAATTGTCATTACGGACTCGTTCCATGGAACTGCCTATTCCGTAAATCTTGGAAAGAAGTTTGTCGCCATCAGTCCTGGTCGTTTTAACGGGCGAATTGCGAACCTTCTTGCGATGACTGGGCTCGAAGACCATTGGCTCCAGAGCTTTAAAAATCTTGAACTTGCAGAGGCGTCCTTTAACCATGATTCGGTCAAGAATGCGCTGGATTCGAAGCGACGCGAGGCAATTGCATTTCTCGATAATGCCGTGAACCACTAACAGGAGAGAGTCTCAATGTACACAGAGCTTAAATCTTATCAGGTGATCATTCAACTTTTGAAAGAGTATGGAATTAAAAAGCTTGTTTTATCTCCTGGAGCAAGGAATGTTCCTTTCGTCCATTCCGTTGAGGAAGACAGCTTCTTTGAGTGCTACTCAGTTGTTGACGAAAGGAGTGCTGCTTATTTTGCGCTCGGACTTTCGCAAGAATCTGGCGAGCCCGTTCTTATTTCCTGTACGAGTTCGACCGCTACCTGTAACTATTGGCCTGCTGTGGCTGAGGCATGTTATCAGGGCGTTCCGATTGTTGTCCTCACCAGTGACCGGGATCCTCAGATGCTCCGTAATCGCGAGGACCAGATGATTGATCAGGTCGGTATGTTTGACCGGCATGTCAAGGCTTCGGTTAATCTGCCTATCGTCAGGGATGATGATGACTTGCTTTATTGCACAAGGCTCGTAAATGAGGCGCTGCTCGAGTTGAACCATAGAGGCACGGGTCCTGTGCACATCAATGTTCCTATGAAGTACTACAGTAATTCCTTTCCTGTGAGGTGTCTACCTGCTGTCAAAAAGATTGACAGGGTCTGCCTTTATGACGGGGAAGAAGTTTGGGCTGCAAAGGCTCGAGACTTGATTAGTGCAAAGCGAATTCTTGTCGTTTGTGGACAGTCGACCGGTAAGGCGAGGGGGCTGGATCAAGCGCTTGGTGATTTTTCTGAAAAATATGGATGCGCTGTCGCGGTTGAACATATGTCGAACGTGCATATACCCGGTTCTTTCAGTGCATCAGTGTGTATGGATACGCACTTTGTGAGCGATAAGACATTTGAGGGCCTTTTGCCTGATATCGTCATCTCGTTCGGCGGTAACGTAATGTCTGGTATCAAAGCGATGCTTAGACGTTATCCCGACGCATTCGAGCATTGGCTTGTTCAGGAAGATGGTGCGATTTGCGATATCTTTAAGAGCGTTAAGAATGTCTTTGAGTGTTCCCCGGAGTACTTTTTCCGTCGTATGACAGCTGCGAAGGAAAGTGGCGAAGTCGATATTTCTTATCGCAATGAAGTTCTTTCCTATGCTGGGTCCGTTGAATATCCTGATATCTCCTGGTCAAACATCTATGCAATCAAGGGTATTTTAGCCCATGTTAAGCCTGGTTCCATTCTGCACGCCAGCATCAATAGCGCTATCAGGGTTAGTAATTTCTACAAGTTGCCTGAAGGTGTTACTTATTTTGCGAATATCGGTACCTACGGTATCGACGGCTGTATGTCTTCATTCCTCGGTCAGGCAGCGGCATCTCCGGAGAAAGACGCTTATCTTATTATTGGTGACCTCTCTTTCTTCTATGACATGAACTCTCTTAGGATCAGGCATCTTGGTCCTAACGTGAAGATTTTGCTCATCAATAACCACGGAGGCGAAGAGTTTTACTACAACGGAATGTGGCAGGACGAGGCTAGTGATCTCCATACAACTGCCCGCCATTCCGATGTGGCTGAGGGCTGGGTGCGGTCCCGCGGAATCGAGTACTTCTCTGCGCATAATCGTGATGAGTTTGATTCTGCAATCGATGAGTTTTCTTCGGTTGAGGGTAAGCCTGCGCTGCTTGAGGTGTTTACCGAGATGAGCACCGATTCTAAGGCCGTCATGGATCTTTATGATTATAGCCGTCCGCGCGATATCGTCTCGGAGACCAAGCGCAAGGGCAAGGAACTCGTTAAATCTACCATCGGCAAGGAAACGGCCCTCAAGGTTGCCGACAAGCTCGGTATTCACCTTAAGTAGCGGAGGAACACCAGTTATGGGAAGGTTGTCCAGAATTGCTAAAGCCGTGATGCGCGAGCTCCACTTCGAGCGTACAACGGCCGTTGAGATACCCGTTCCGACAGGGGACGTATCTCTGGATGGTAAGCTTGCTCTTATTACGGGGGGTACCAGCGGTATCGGTCTCGAGTGCGCACGCGCTTTCGCGGCACGTGGCTGTTCGGTTATCGTTGCCGGGCGTAATCAAGGCAAAATCGATGATGCACTCAAGGAATTGCCGACAGGCAAAGCAGCAGGCATGCAGATTAACGTAAGGGACGTCGCATCTCTTGAAGCAAGGGTTGAGGAGGCCGCCCAGCTTTTCCCCGGTTTTTCCGGTATCGATATTCTTGTGAACGCTGCGGGTATTATGAAATGCCCGCATATTGATGATATTGATCAAGAGCTGTGGGATGCCATCATTGAGACCAATCTAAGAGCCCCCTTCTTTTTGAGCAGGGCTGTTGCACATCACATGATGGATAGGCATATTCACGGTCATATTTTGAACATTAGCTCGTCTGCATCGGCGAGAAATGCCAAGAGCCCCTATGAAATTAGCAAATGGGCCCTTAATGGTATGACGCTCGGACTTGCTGAACAGCTTATTCGTGATGGGGTTGTCGTCAACGCCATTGCACCTGGTCCCACCGCTACTCCGATGCTGGGGTTACGACGTGATGGCAATCTAACTCACCTTGCAAATCCCTCCGGTCGTTACGTCGACCCTCGCGAGATAGCAAATCTTGCATGTTTATTGGTCAGCAACTACGGTGATCTTGTTGTTGGCCAGACTGTATACGCAACGGGCGGGGCTGGTACCGTCTGTATCGATAAATAGGTGAGGTCGAATTGACCGATCAAATAAAAGTTCTTGAAGTGGTACCCTCGCTGAACAGGAATGCTGGGGTGTCGAGGTTCATTTACAATATGACGCTCTTTAGCGATGAGTCTAGGGTTCATTACGACATTCTCCACCATGCTCAAAATGATGGAGTTCCCCATCATAAGAAGCGTTACGACGAGGAACTCGAAGCCCGGGGCAACCGGGTTTATAAAGTCGATCATGCTGGGCATGATCTCCATCGTTTTATGCAAGAGGTTTCTGAGTTTTTCGATAAGCATGGTAGTGAATATGACATTGTTCACTGCCATATGCCTAACTCGGCTTTTTGCGTTCTCAGGGAAGCTAAACGTGTCGGCATTAAGCACCGTGTTCTTCATAGTCATCTGAACAGTTCGTCTGACAACGCTCTTCATCGTGTGCGAAACGCACCTTTGCTTATATGGGGTAAGAGGTATGCGACCGATGGAATGGCTTGCTCTGAAGAAGCCGGGAGATACTTATTTGGACATAAGCCTTTTACTGTGATCAATAACGGTATTCCCATCAATCAGTTTGTCTATGATGTCGAATCGGATGCTTCCCTGCGCGACGAGTTCGGCATTGGTCGGGACGACACTGTCGTCGGAAGCGTCGGGCGCTTTGTTAAGCAGAAGAATTTTGAATTCGGTGTCAGGGTTTTTGCCGAGATGAAGCGTTGTTTGCCATCTGCAAAGTGGGTGATTTTGGGGGCTGGCGATGGTATGGACAGAGTCAAAGTCCTCGCTGAAGAACTTGGCGTAGGCGATTCAGTCATTATGCCAGGCGTACGCGTTGATGTCGCTCGATTCTACTCGCTCTTCGATGCTTTCTTTATGCCTTCACTGTACGAAGGGCTTCCTGTCTCCGCTGTTGAGGCGCAGGCTTCCGGGCTTCGGTGCGTATTTTCGACTGGCGTTCCTGAGGAAAGCGATATTACGGGCAGTGGCAGGTTCGTTGGACTTGATAGGCCTTCTGCTGAATGGGTATCCGCTCTTGTCGATACTCTTGCCCAAGGGCGTGATGACCGGGCGGCTAATAAATTGGCTTTGGCTGGGTACTCCGCAGAAACCAATGCAGAAAAACTAATGGAGTTTTACGAGGGGCTTGTTATTACTTAATGATGATTTAATAGTTGGATCGACTTATGATTAAACAAGAAATGGTTTCTAATAAAATGATTGATTTTGAATCTGAAAAAGTGTTTCGCAATGCAGGTTGTTGCCATTTAGATTCTGATTGGCAAAACAATAAAGCGCTAAAACGTTCTTACCTCACTGTTTTTGCTCTATATTTGTGTGCTTATAATTTGAATTTCACGACATTTCGTGATTTAAGTTACCTGCATCTTGATTTGTTTTATCTCGCCGTACGTATACTTTGTGCTGTTGTTCTATTCGCACGTATTGTCGGCATTTCAAAAACAGGCTTTGCGCACTGGCAAATCGTGCTATTTTCAATTTGTGCTTGTCTGCTAATTGCATCTACAGCAATTTCGGGAAGCTGGAATATTTTATTGCTCTTCTTGTTTGTTGTTGCTGGCAAGGGAATTGAATCAAAAGATCTTGCTGTTGTTTCTTTTTGGTGCTCCTTCGGAGTTGCCATCGTTACTGTTACCGCCGCATCGTTTGGTTTCATTAGCACTGTAACAATGCACTCGCTGATTAATTCGGTTAGGCAAGCTCCTGGTTTTACGCACCCTAATAGTCTTGGTGTCCTTCTGCTTTGTATGACCTGCTCCGTTGCTGTTTTGCGGTTTCGTAAGATGACGCTAATTGACTTAGCTTTTTATGGATTCATGTATTACTTATGCGATGTCGTTGTGTTTTCAAGGACCTCGGCAATTTGCATCCTCTTAATCAGCGTCCTTTCCATCTTAACTACTCTTCTTAGGGGTAGGACGTTCGATAGTATTCTCATTTTCTTTGGGTTATTGGCCTTTTTGGTTTTGAGCTGTCTGACTTATTACCTAATGGTTTTTTATACTCCAGCCGTGAGATGGATGAGTGATTTTAATTCATTGCTGTCTTCGCGACCTGCTCTAATGCATTATTTTTCAGCGGCGTTCCCACCGAGTTTGTTCGGCTTTAATTTCGATGGTGTCCCTATTCGCTTTGGCTCATTTGATACTTTTATCGTAGATAATGCCTATGCCCATATTGTTCTTGAATCGGGTATTTTGGTTGCGATTCTTTTGAGTGTTGCCTGGATTCTGACTATGGCTCAGGCGTTACGATTCCATGATCTCAGGCCTTCAATATTTGGCTTGATTGTGTTTTCGTTTGTCGCTTTTAGTGAAACAGCCGCCTTTTTTATTTGTATCAATTTCTGTCTTATTGGTTTTTCGGAGTCTCTGTATTCCGCGCGGTGCACCCGAAATGAAACCACTGTTGATGATGGAGTTTTCAATGGCTAAAGACTATGTCGGATTAGTTCAGAGGAAATTGCGCGAACAGACAAATCCTTTATTTTCCACAAGCCGTTTGCGTCGCCTTAAACGTTCAGATTTTTCGATTATTTCTAATAATTGTTGG
>DBGFJU010000074.1:0-15182 GCA_048529485.1 Collinsella aerofaciens
CCAACAATTAAAAATCAAACAAACCCAAAGTAACCCAAAGAGTACCCAAAGCAGCAATCAGCCACACGCTCATCAAGGGCCAAAGTGTCCGAACGGGTATCAAAGGTCCCTTCAGCCAAGCCCCCACTGCGCTAAAACTATCAGCCAAAGTTCCAATGGTGATACGTAAGGCGAAGGGCCGGCCACGGTTTACTTTCGAACGACTCTGCAAAGCCGCCGGAGTGAGAAAGCAAACCGTGGCCGGCCCTTCGCCGCCGGGATACGTACCCCCCAATTAACTGTTCTTCATGACAATCGAATCCACGACATCGGCCACATTCTCACAGCAGTCAGCGCAGTACTCCAGGAAGGCGTAAACGTCACGCCAGGCGATGACCTCGAGCGGGTCCTTGCCGTTGACGTGCAGGTTGCGCATGGCGTTGATGTAGAGCTCGTCGGCCTCGGACTCGATCGTGTTGATCTGGATGACGAGTTCGCGCAGGGTCTTGGACTTGCGGTAGTTGGGCAGCTCGACCATCAGGTCCTTCATGGCGCGGCAGGCGTCGGTCACCTTGTGGGCGATCACGATGGCATCGGGATGGATGCTCTGGATGTTGGTGAAGTAGACGCGCTGCACGACGCCCTCGATACGGTCGAGTACCGTGTCAAGCGAGCAGCTCATCAGGTCCAGGTCCTCGCGCTCAAGCGGGGTGATAAAGGCCGTGAGCAGAGCGTCCTCAAGCTCATGGTGCTTCTTATCGGCCGCATGCTCGATCGCGTGCATCTTGTTGAGCATATCGTGAATCTTTGCGGGATCGAAGTTCTCGAAAATCTTGGTGAGCAGCTCTGCGGCCTGGACGGCTAGGTCGGCGCAAGCGACGTAGTTGTCAAAGTAGAACGAATCGGGTTTCTTTGCCATGGGTGGGTCCTTTCGAGGCGAAGACGGGTGGGCGAAGCATTGCAGTCCGGATGGACGCTCGGTTTGACTAGAGGAACATCATGAACAGCTCGGCCATGACAAAGCTGATGAGTCCGCAGGCAGGGAAGGTGAAGAACCAGGTGAACATCATGTCCTTGACGACGCCGAAGTTGATGGCCGAGAGGCGCTTGACGGCACCGACGCCCATAATGGCGCAGGTCTTGATGTGCGTGGAGGACACGGGGATGCCGGTAAGGGTGGCAAGCAGCAGGTTCGCGGCGCCTGCGAGGTCGGCAGAGAAGCCCTGATACTTCTCGAGCTTAACCATGCTCTGGCCGACGGACTTGATGATGCGCTCGCCGCCCACGCTGGTGCCGATGCCCATGGTTGCCGAGCACAGCAGCATAATCCAGATGGGGATGCCGGCATCGCCGACGCTCGTCTGGCCGCTGGCGAAGGCCACGCCTAAAAAGAGCACGCCGATGAACTTCTGTCCATCCTGCGCGCCGTGCATAAAGCTCATGGCCGCGGCACTCGCGATCTGAGCGTATTTAAAGAAGACGTTGGCACGTCGCCTGTTGGCGGCGGCAAACAGAATCGAGACGAGTTTGCACAGGATCCAGCCCATGATAAAGCCCAGACCGATGGAGAGCGCCAGGCCGTAGATGACCTTCATCCATTCGTGGACGTTGACGCTGCTCGCGCCGCCGAGGGCGATAGCGGCACCGGTCAGGCCGGCGATAAGGCTGTGGCTTTGCGAGGTGGGGATACCAAAACGCGACGCTGTGGCGCCGTAGACGACGATGGAGAACAGTGCCGCGCAGAGGCACGCGAGCGCCATGGTGCTGTTTCCGCCAAAGTCGACGATATGCGAGATGGTGTTGGCGACGCTCGCGTTAAAGTGCGTCATGATGAGCACGCCGAGGAAGTTGAATGCGGCGCTCATGAGAATGGCGGCGCGGGCGGGCATGCAACGCGTAGTGACGCAGGTCGCGATGGCGTTGGGCGCGTCGGTCCATCCATTGACGAAGATGGCGCCCAACGCGAGGATCACGGTGACGGCAAGGACTGGGTTCGACACAATTTGGCCGAGGAAGGTTGAGAACGTTACGTCCATATATGGGCTTTCTCGAAGTTTGCAGACACGTTACAAAAACATGATAAATCGTATCACCTCCTGTGGGTTTCTTTACCGAGTTCTGATGGGAGAAGTGAACTTTTTGGCACTAAAATTGAATATTAGCCCTGTTGACCGCGGGTGTTCTTTTTGCTAACACGCCATGCGGACACGTGCGATTACTACGACACTCCAAAACCACAGTCTGTTCGCTTTACAACATGCAAACATGCGTTCGATAATAGGAGGCATGGAATATCGACAGACAGATGGCAAAACTCGACGCGTGCACAAGCAGTATGTGGACGTTGTGGCTCGCATCCTCGCGGGCGGACAAGTCGTGCCGGTTACCGTCTGCTGGGTCGACGGTCGCTGCTTTACGATTGACGAGATTGTCTCGACCACTGGGTTTGGCCTGACGGTCCACGGCATTCGTACGGCAACCTATAAGGTGCGTTTTGGCGGGCACGCGACCGAGTTGTATCTGGAGGACCAGACGCGCGAACGACCAGATGGCTCGCAGGCCCATCTGATACGTTGGTGGGTCTGGGCCTTTGATCGTACGCTCGAGGGCGAGCGCCGTGGGTAAGGACATATGGCATTCGGGTACAATGACAGGAATCTTGTCACCTACGGCGCTGTCGCGGCGCTTTTGAAAGGACGAAACTATGAACGATATCCAGGGCTATCAGAACGGCCCCATCGAGAGCGGCGCAAGCCGCGCCAAGGAGATGTCGCCGCGCGCGTACAATCTCACCATGTCTGCCCTGATCTTCTTGGGCTTTTGCGCCATGGGCGCCGGCGCCTACTTTACGAGCACCATGTCGTTTGCGCGCATGATGATGAGCGGCGCCGCCTTGCCGCTGGTCTTTGGCTCGTTTATTTTGACCATCGTCGGCATGGTCATGATGTCGGCCGCCGCCAGCAAGCAGTCCGTGGGCCTGTCCCTTGTGGGCTACGTAATCTTTGCGAGTACCTTTGGCCTGACCGCGTCGTTTGGCCTTGCCAACTACGACCTGCCCACCATCAACACTGCCTTTATCGCCACGGCCGCCATCACCTTTGTCTTTGGCGCCTTGGGCGTGACGTTCCCCAAGTTTTTCCAGCGCGTGTATGGCATCGGTTTTGGCATTCTGCTCGCCACTATTCTGGTTGAGATCGTGCTGATGTTCATGGGCGTCTCGCAGACCATCACCGATCTGATCGTGATCGTGGTGTTCGCCGGCTTTATTGGCTACGACACTTATGTTGCCACGACGGTGCCGCCTACGCTGCCCAACGCCGTGCTTATGGCATCCAACCTGTTCGTGGACATCATCAACGTGTTCCTGCGCATTCTGAACATCCTTGGCCGTCGCGACTAGTGGCGAATTGCGGCGGTGCTTGCCGTGCGTGTAAATCGATGCGAAAGGCGGTCCTTCGGGGCCGTCTTTTTTGTACGCGGCGGGGTATCATGGATGGGAAAAGCCGATAGCGGCAGCGACAGGAAAGGTGGCCACGTATGGCAGACGTCGACAACAGGAACCGTAACCGCAGGTCCAACCGAGCGGGTCAGCCCAATCCCAAGCGCGAGGCCCGTGCCAAGGCCGCCGAGCGTCACGCGGCAACTGTGTCCGAAGCGTGCGCCAAGGATATCGAGCGTTCGCTTGCCGGTGTTCGCGAGTTTGACGGTATGCCTGCCGGCTTTGTCGCGGCGATGAAGGCCAAGGCCCAAGCGGTCGACGCTGTCGAGGAACAGGTTGCCGAGGAGTCTGAGGCCGCCGAGGCCGAGACCGCTGAGGTTGCGTCCTCCGAGACCGAGGTTACGGCCGAGCCTGCGCCCGCAGAGGAGGCCACGGAGACCGAGTCCGCGCCTGCCGCCGAGGAGCCCGCTCCGGTCCTGCCTGAGGTCACCGTGCTCGATGCCTCCGCCACGCAGGCCATCTTGGACAACGGTCGTGGCTATGCGCAGTTCTGCGATATGGCCGTGCTCGCCTTTGCCTCGTTCACCAACCCGGGCGGTGGCTATATTCAGGGTTATCTGGGCCAGGAGGCCACACTGTGCGCCGATTCGTATCTGTACAACGTTCTCGATAAGCAGCGCAAATGGTACGGCGAGAACCGTCGCCGCAACATCAACTGCGAGCTTTACCGCAACCGTGCGCTGGTGGTGCCTGCGGTGCGCTTCGACCGCAACCACGTGCATGCGTATGCCGACGTGATCGTGGCCGCCGCGCCCAACGCCAAGCGCGCTCGCCAGGAGTATCGCGTGGGTGACGATGCCCTGCTGGACGCCCTGCGCGATCGCATCCGCTTTGTGCTTGCCATCTGCGACGAGCTGGGTCGCGAGAAGCTCGTGCTGGGCGCTTGGGGCTGCGACAACAACGGCTTTGACGCCGAGGCCGTGGCCGAGCTCTTCCGCAAGGAGCTCGCATCGGGCGACTTTAAGGTCAAGCAGGTCTTTTTTGCCGTGCCCTCTACGCGCTGGGACGAAGATTTCGCCAAGTTCGAGCACGTGCTGGCAAACTTCCCCGAGCGCAACGAGGAGTCCTATGCCCAGGTTGCCGCTCGCGCTGCGGCTGCCCGCGCCGCCGAGCAGGCCCAGGCTGCCGCCGAGGACGATGAAGACGATGACGATTGGCGCAAGTACCTGTAATCGGTATGTGCTGACAGATAGGTCGATCCGGCGGGAGAGACTGCTCCCGCCGACTTTTTCTTTTTACTAGAGGAAGGGCTTACGATGAAAAACGTTCTGTGCTTTGGCGACAGCAATACCTACGGCTATGATCCGGCGGGCATGCGCGACGGCACCGCGGTACGCTATGCGCACGATGTGCGCTGGTGCGGCGTGGCCCAACGTGACTTAGGCGAGGGCTGGCATGTAATTGAAGAAGGCCTCAACGGCCGCACGACGGTACGCGACGACATGTGCCATCTGGACACCAATCTTAACGGCATCCGCGCACTTCCGATGCTGCTCGAGGCCCATAAGCCGCTGGACGCCATTGTGATCATGCTGGGCACCAACGACTGTAAGACGGTCTTTAACGTGACAGCTTCCGATATCGCCCGTGGCGCCATGGCGCTGATTCGCGCCGTTCGCGCGTTTCCGTGGACCGACGCTGCGCCTTGTCCGCGCATTCTGCTGATGGCGCCTATCAAGATTAAGCCGCAGATCGCCGACGTATATATGACCGATTTTGACGAGCATTCCGTAGAAGCCTCGGAACATTTTGGTGAGTACTACGCGCATGTGGCTGAGCAGTTTGGCTGCGACTTTTTGAATGCCGCCGACTTTGCCGAGCCGGGCGATATCGACTATCTGCATATGATGCCCGAAAGCCATGAGAGCCTGGGTCACGCCGTGGCAGCCAAGCTCCAAGAGATGCTCGGAGAGTAGCGCGACCCCAAACCACCGCAAAGGGGACGGGCGCCTTTGCGGTGGCTTTGGACTGCGAATCTTAATACTGCCACATGTGGTTGACGGGGCCGGAGCCTTTGCCCATGTCAAAGCCGGCGGCCAGAGCGCCGGTTAGGTAGGCCTTGCCGGCGTTGACGGCGTCGGCAAGATCCATGCCCTGAGCCAGCGCGCAGGCGATGGCGGACGAGAGCGTGCATCCGGTGCCGTGCGTGTTGTCGGTCTCGATGCGCTTGTGGCGGAACCACGTGGTGAGTGGATCTCCCAGATGGTTGCCCTCGTCATCGAGTGGCGCGGGTTCGGCCAGTACATCGTTGGCCTCGTTGACAAGATGCCCACCCTTAACGAGGGATGCGCAACCAAAGCGGCGGGTGAGGAGCATGGCAGCATTTTGCTGCGTGCGCTCGGAGTCGACCTCATAGTCGAGCAGTGCCATGGCCTCGGGAATATTGGGCGTGATAACCGTCGCTAGCGGGAACAGGCGGCGGGTGAGCGCCTCGGCGGCATCTTCGGCAATCAGCCGCGCGCCCGAGGTGGCGACCATGACGGGGTCGACGACCACGTTCGTTGCGTTCCAGGCGCTCAAGCGGTCGGCGATGACTTCGATAATCTCGACAGAAGAAACCATGCCGATCTTGACGGCGCTGGGGCGGATATCGTCAAAAACGGCGTCAATTTGCGCGGCTACGATATCTGGCGAGATATCCTGCACGGCGGTAACGCCCAGGGTGTTTTGCGCTGTGATGGCGGTGATGGCCGTCTCGGCATACAGGCGGTGCGCCGTGATGGTCTTGATGTCGGCCTGAATGCCGGCGCCACCGCTGGAATCGGATCCTGCGATGGATAGAACGGCAGGTACCTTACTGCGATCCATGTTCGCTCCCTTGTTCGGTCGGAATCAAATGGGTCTATAAGCCAGCATTATAAAGATGCCCGGGCCGACTCTATGTCGAACCCGGGCGGGCGATGCAATCTTTACGCAAATGCAAGCAAATGTTCACACGTCAACAATTGACAGGCACCGGCTCGCCGCCAGAAGCGGCCGCGGCGACAGGGCTAGTCCTCCATGCCGAGGTCGATCGTGGTGCCCTCGAAGATTTTGTTGACGGTGCGGACGGCGCACATCTTGCCACACATGGTGCAAGTGCCCTCGGTGGCGGCGGGGGACTCCTCGTAGCGCTTCTTGCCCGTAACCGGGTCGAGCGCGCACTTCCACATGGCGTCCCAGTCGAGCTTGCGGCGTGCCTGGCCCATCTTGTCGTCCATGTCGCGGGCGTGGGGCACCTTTTTGGCGATGTCGGCGGCGTGTGCGGCGATCTTGGTGGCCATGAGGCCGTCGAGCACATCCTGGGCGTTGGGCAGGCATAGGTGCTCTGCCGGTGTCACGTAGCACAGGAAGTCGGCACCGGAGCTGGCGGAGATGGCGCCGCCGATGGCAGCGGTGATGTGGTCGTAACCCACGCCGATATCGGTCACCAGCGGCCCGAGCACATAGAACGGAGCATTGTGGCACAGGCGCTTCTGCAGTTTCATGTTGGCGGCGATCTCGTCGAGCGCCATGTGACCCGGGCCCTCGACCATGACCTGGACGCCGGCGGCCCAAGCGCGCTTGCACAGCTTGCCCAGCTCGATCATCTCGGCGGTCTCGGTGGCGTCGTTGGAGTCGTAGAGGCAGCCCGGACGGCAGGAGTCGCCGAGCGAAATCGTCACGTCGTACTCGTGGCAAATCTCGAGCAACTCGTCGTAGAACTCATAGAACGGGTTCTCGTTACCGGTGACCTCCATCCAGCCAAACAGCAGTGAGCCGCCGCGGCTCACGATGTTCATCAGGCGGCCGGTCTCCTTAAAGGTCTTGGTGACCGACTTGTTGATGCCGCAGTGAATGGTCATAAAGTCCACGCCGTCCTCGGCATGCGCGCGCACGACTTCGAACAGGTCGTCCTTGGTGAGCTTGACCAGCGGCTTTTCCATGTAGCCGATGGCGTCGTACATGGGGACGGTGCCTACCATGAGCGGCGTCTCGTCGATGAGCTGTTGGCGGAACTGGCGCGTCTTGCCCGAGTTGGAGAGGTCCATGATGGCGTCGGCGCCAAAGTCCTCGGCGATCTTGACCTTCTTCCATTCCTCGGTGGCATCGGCCTTGTCGCCCGAGATGCCCAAGTTCACGTTGACCTTGGTGGAAAGGCCCTCGCCGACACCAAAGGCGCGCATGCCCTTTTTGATATGCACGATGTTGGCGGGAATGGCGATGCGGCCGTCGGCCACGCGCTCGCGGATGTACTCGGGGTCGCGATGCTCGCGCTCGGCGACTTCCTTCATCTGCGGCGTGATCTGCCCGGCACGGGCGAAGTCGATTTGCGTGACGAGCTTGGGCTCGGTCTGTGTGCTCATTGGCACGGCTCCCTTCGTTGGCATTACCCATATCAGGTTTGCGGGTCAGGGCGGGCGCGCCCAATCTCAGCCTGCCGTCTTGTCCTGCAAGCTCCCCGTTTATGTAATGGGCTCAAGTATAGCCTGAATGGGTACGATTGGGCCAACGAGCGTGCCTGTGGGGAGGCGAACATGGAAGACAAGCATCTATATCGAGAGACGCAATGGGATGTATCGGCCGAGGAAAGCCGTGCGCACCATGGTCTTGTCGCGATTGGTTTTGCGGTGCTTGCCGTGCTGGTGATTGCCTTTTGTATCTGGACGTTTGGTGGTCGCGGCGGCGCTGCATGGGAGTTTGAGGCCGACGATGCCCTGCCGATCATGACAGTGAAGGTTACGGGCGGCAATACCGTTGCCGCGCCGGGCGACTATTGGTATCCGCGCGACGAGTTTGTTCAGCTGCAGCTGAGCGGTGGCTCCATTCCTGGTGAAGAGATCGAGCGCGTGACCTTCGATGCGTCGCTTAAGACGCTGTCGGTCGAGCTCAAAGATCAAGGGGATGTGCCCACGACGATGGATATCGCGCTGACGGAATGGCGCCTGGAGCCCCCATCGGGCGTCAAGGTGTCCGAGGTGGAGCATGTCAAGATTACCTATCAGGACGGCTCGACAAATGAAATTGCCAAAGCCGACGGCTTGGCGGAATAGATGCCGTGCCTAGGCAGTATATTCAAAAGTAGCGGTGGTCCTACAAGGTCTGTTCGTTCAGGAAGACCAAAGTATTTTTATTTGAAAGCTCGGGAAAGTGACGATAACCAACGTCGAACGCGGTGAGCCCGCTTACATCCTCGAGCTTGTTTTCTGCCATCCAGCGCACCATGGAGCCGCGCGCCTTTTTGCTGGCGGTCGACCGTTGGATGGGTTTTCCGTTGCGGATGCCTTCGCCAAAGAGGCACGTGACGGCTGTGGCGTCGCCCGCGAGGCGGGGCAGAACGGCCTTGGCGTACTCCACACTGGCAAGGTTGACGATCGTGGTGTTTGAGCCTGCCGGAGCGATGGCCCGTGCGAGCTTGTCGCCCCAAAATGCGTAGAGGTCTCGGGCACCGTCGACGACAAGCTTCGCGCCCATCTCCAGCCGATACGGTTCAACGGCATGGAAGGGGCGTACGCATCCGTAGAGCCCCGAGAGGATCCAGAGATGGTTTTGCAGCCAGTCGAGCTGCGCGGAATCCATCACCTCGGGCGCCATACTCTGGTATTGAATGCCGTGATAGGACATGACGGCAGGGGAGAGGTGACGGGCGAGTGCGGGATTGTCGAGATCGCCGTTTTTCAGGATGGGCCTGAACTCATGCAGGGTGTTGAGGCAAGGCCCCAGCAGTTTGTCGCTCACGTTCCATAACGCCTGCAGGCCGCCGCTGCCTTCATTCCGCTCGATATCTAGCAGTGCGCGGTGGAGGCGAGCTGTCTCGCGCGCAAAGGGTGGAATGCCCAGGACTTCAAAAGCATCTTGGGTCGCGCGCATCTGCTTGGCGGGCGAAATGATGACCTGCAGCATGGACTCTCCTCTGCCAAAAAAGAAGTTGCGGTGGAATACGGTCTGTTTGGGCTATCGAAAGACCAAATCAATCCGTATTCCACCGCAAGTTATGGGTGGGGTGGATTAGGCGCGCTCGAGGAAGGCCTTGTAGCCGCGGTAGGCCTCGTAGATATCGGCCTTGTTAGCGACCTCCCACAGGGCGTGCATGGACAGGACGGCAACGCCAGAGTCGATGACGTTCATGCCGTACTTAGCCATGATGTATGCGATGGTGCCGCCGCCGCCCGCGTTGACGCGACCAAGCTCGCAGGTCTGGAAGTCCACGCCGGCCTCGTCCATGATGTCGCGGATGAGGGCCACATACTCGGCGTCGGCGTCGTTAGAGCCGCCCTTGCCGCGGCTGCCCGTGTACTTGTTAAAGCACAGGCCGCGACCCATAAAGGCTGCGTTCTTGGTTTCGAACTTGCCGGCGTAGCCCGGGTCGAAGCCGGCGGACACGTCGGAGGAGAGCATGCGGCTGCGGGCGAGCGCGCGGCGCAGGGCCAGCGGGCTATCCTCGCCGGCGAGCGTCATGATCTCGGCGACGGTGTTCTCGAAGAAGCGGCTCGTCATGCCGGTGGCACCTACGGAACCGATCTCCTCCTTGTCGACGATGAGTGTGATGCTCGTGCGCTCCACGTTGGCGACGTTGATCTGGGCGAGCATGGACGGATAGGCGCAGACACGGTCGTCGTGGCCATAGCCCAGAATCATGGAGCGGTCGAGGCCCATGTCACGGGCGGGGCCGGCGGGCACGACCTCGATCTCGGCGGAGAGGAAGTCCTCCTCCTCGACGTCGTACTGCTCCTTGAGGATGTCCAGGAACATCTGCTTGACGGGCTCCTTGGGGGCGTCCTTGTCGTCCTCGTCAAACTTGACGGGGCGGCCGCCCACGATCACGTCGAGAATCTCGGCATCGACGGCGTCCTTGGCAGGCTTGGACATCTGCTCGCTCGAGAGGTGGATCAGCAGGTCGGAGATGGTAAAGACCGGGTCGTCCGCCTTGTCGCCGATATTGATGTCGACGGTGGTACCGTCCTTTTTGCAGATGACGCCCACGAGTGCGAGCGGGGAGGCCACCCAGTGGTAGCTCTTGACGCCACCGTAGTAGTGCGTGTCGAGGTAGGCCATGTCGCCGGCCTCGAAGGCGGGGTTCTGCTTAAGGTCTAGGCGCGGCGAGTCCACGTGGGCGCCCAGGATGTTAAAGCCCTGCTCGAGCGGGGCGTTGCCCAGGTTGACGAGCATGAGGTCCTTGCCGTGATTGGCGGCGTACACCTTGTCGCCTGCCTTGAGCTCGCGGCCTTCGGCGATCACGGTCTCCAGGTCGACGTATCCCGCCTCCTCGGCCATCTTGATGCCGGTCTTGACGCACAGGCGCTCGGTCTTGTTCTCGCTCAAAAACTGCTTATAGCCGCGGCAAAGCTCCTCGAGCTCCTCGACTTGCTGTGGCGTGTACTTTTTCCATGCGCAGGGACGCTCCATGACGCAGGCTCCTTTCGGATCGATCGTGCTGGTTGATGTACCGTGAGCCATCGTATCACGCGCGGGCTCACGGTGGCGGGGGAGCTTGATGTGAGGTGGCCGCGGGGCGGGGAGCGTGTAAACTGGAGTGAGCAAACCGTGCCCAGCCCAAAGCGAGGTATTTAATATGTCTGACAAGCGCCGCACTTTTGCCGTTATCGACGGCAACTCGCTCATGCACCGCGCCTTTCACGCCGTGCCGCCGACCATGAACGCGCCGGACGGTCGCCCCACCAACGCGATCTTTGGCTTTCTGAACATGTTTCTTAAGATGATCGATGCCTTTAACCCCGACGGTGTGGTCGTGGCGTTTGACAAGGGTAAGCCGCGCGTGCGCATGGAGATGCTGCCGCAGTATAAGGCGCAACGCCCGCCCATGGACCCCGATCTGCATGCGCAGTTCCCTATGATTAAGGAGCTGCTCACCGCGCTCAACGTGCCGATTCTGCAGTCCGAGGGCTGGGAAGGCGACGATATCCTGGGAACCATGGCGCGCCTGGGCGAGCAGGCCGGCTGCGACATGCTACTGGTGACCGGCGACCGCGACATGTATCAACTCGTGACCGAGCACGTCAACGTGGTCTCGACCCGCAAGGGCCTGTCTGACGTGGCGATCATGACGCCCGAGAGCGTGGACGACCTGTATCACGGCATTACGCCGGCGCTCGTGCCCGATTTTTACGGTCTAAAGGGCGATACGTCCGACAACATCCCCGGTGTACCGGGCATCGGTCCCAAAAAGGCGAGTGCGCTCATTGCGAAGTACGGTAGCCTGGACGAAGTCATCGCGCATGCCGATGAGGTCAAGGGCAAGATGGGCGAGAACCTGCGTGCACACATCGATGACGCACTACTGAGCCGCAAGGTTGCGACAATTCGCACCGATGCGCCCGTCGAGCTCGACTTTGAGGCGACGTCCTTCCCGGCGTTTTCTGCCGATGAGGTTTCCGCGGCGCTGGGTACGCTTGGTATCACCTCCATGCAGAACCGTTTCTTGGCGCTGATCGGCGGCGAGGGCGGGGCTGCTGCCTCCAGTGTGTTTGAGATACCTGCTATGGTTCGCGCAGCCGCCGGCGATGCCGACGCGCTTGGTGCCGTTGCGGCTGAGGTCTCCCGCGCGATTGATGCCGGCGAGTGGGTCGCCGCCGTGGTGGACGACGACAAGGAAGAGGGCGCGCTCTTTGGGCTGACGCGCACGCTGTGGTTGGCGACGTCCAAGGGCCTGTTCGCGCTCGAGGAGGGCGACAGCTGTGCGGCGGCTGAGGTTGAGGGCTTCAACTTCGCTCACGGTGTGATCGCCGGCGTGCTTGCGCGCCTGTTTATGGAGGGCCGCGTGGCGAGCCCGGATACGAAAGCGCTGCTGCACGAGCTTTCGCCCATCGATTCTTCTGAGCCCGAGCTCATGGATCCGCTCGCTGCCGATTCCACGCGTATCTTCGATACCGTGGTCGCTGCCTATCTGCTGGATTCCGATCGCTCCGAGTTCGATGAGGCATATCTGGCCGATACCTATCTGCAGATGGCGTTGCCTGCGGCGCGCGGTGCAGAGGGTGCTGGTGAGGACGCTCCTTCGCCCGCCGCTCGCACGGCGGCCTTGACGCTGGCGCTGGTCGCACCGCTGCGCGACCGCATGGCCCGCGAGAATGCCGCCAACGTGTTCGATGGCATCGAGATGCCGCTCGTTCCGGTACTTGCCAAGATGGAGCGCGCAGGCATGCTCGTGGACCCCGAGCGCCTGCACAGTCTGTCCGAGGGCCTGGAGACCCAGATTGCCGAGGTTGAGCGCAGCATTCGCGACCTGGCGGGTGACGAGACCTTTAATATCGGCAGCCCCATGCAGCTCTCGCACGTGCTGTTTGATGTGATGGGGCTTCCGACCAAGGGCCTCAAGAAGACTAAGCGCGGCTATTATTCGACCAACGCCAAGGTGTTGAGCGATCTTGCCCGCGACCACGAGATCGTGCGCCTGATTTTGGACTGGCGTGAGAAGTCCAAAATCAAGTCCACCTATCTGGACACGCTGGGCCCGCTGCGCCGCGGTGACGGTCGCGTACACACCACGTACAACCAGACCATCACCGCGACGGGGCGTCTGTCCTCGAGCGACCCGAACCTGCAGAACATCCCGACGCGCTCGGAGCTGGGTCGTACCGTCAAGACGGCGTTTTCGGCGGGGGAGGGCAGTGTCTTTTTGGCGGTGGACTACTCGCAGATCGAGCTGCGCCTGCTCGCGCATCTCTCGGGCGATGAACATCTGGTACGTGCCTTTAACGAGGGTGAGGACTTCCATGCCGAGACGGCCGCGCGCGTGTTTGGCGTTCCCGTGTCCGAGGTAACGCCCGATTTGCGCAGCCGCGCCAAGGCCGTGAACTTTGGCATCGTGTACGGCCAGCAGGCCTACGGTCTGTCGCAGTCGCTGCATATCTCGATGGCCGAGGCGCGCGATATGATCGATCGCTACTACGAGGCCTACCCGGGCGTGCGCACGTTCCTCGACAATGTGGTGGCGCGCGCCAAGCAGACGGGCTACGCCGAGACCATGTATGGCCGCAGGCGCCATATTCCGGAGCTCAAGGCCAAAAACCCACAGCTCCGTGGCTTTGGTGAGCGCACGGCCATGAACCACCCCATGCAGGGCACCGCCGCCGACATCATCAAGATCGCCATGGCCCGCGTAAGCCGCCGCCTGGAAGAAGAGGGCTTTGCCGCCCACATGATCCTGCAGGTACACGACGAACTGGACTTTGAGTGCCCCGTCGACGAAGTCGAGCGCCTGACCGCCATGGTCCGCGACGTCATGGAGCACGTAGTAGACCTCCGCGTACCGTTGATCGCCGAAGCCAGCACCGGCATAACCTGGGCCGATGCCAAGTAAAGACATACCAACAACCCAAAAGTAACCAAAACAGAAGGGGGCTCCTTGCCAACAAGGAGCCCCCTTCATTCCAAACTATCAGCCAAGTATCCAGACGCCAAGACGCCATCCATGCGGCAAGCAAGTCACCGCAGGACCTGACCGGGCGATGCGGGTAAGTTTTTCGTAGATTCCGCACGAGCCGAAGGCCACTTAATGTGGCCTTCGAGCGAGCCCAGGACCTGACCGAACGAAAAACTTACCCGCGTCGCCCGGCCAGGTCCGACAGGTTGCGTTAACGAGCCGCCAAGATGGCGTCGATGAGCGTCAGTACGCCCCCGTCGTTGTTACTCGGAATGCGCCACTTAGCATGCGCGTTCATATGCTCCTCGGCGTTGTCCACGATAAAGCTGTGGCCGACGCGCTCCAGCATGGGGATGTCATTGTACGTATCGCCCACGGCAGCGGCGTCAGCGATATCGATGCCCAGGTGCTCGCAAAGATGCGCGACGCCGGCGCCCTTGTCGACACCCAGGTTCATAAAGTCGATCCACTCGCGCCCGGCGTTGGTGACGTAGAGCTGATCCGAGAACTCGGGGCTATAGGTCTCGCGGAAAGCGGGCTCGGCGTCGTAGCCGGGGAAGAAGACCGAAATCTTGTTGGACTCGAAATCAATGCCCTCAAAGCTGTCGACGTAGTTGATTGTGTTGTAGTAGACGCTGATCTCGTCGTGGTACTGATGGTCGCGGGCAAGCACGTAGAACTCGTCGAAGCAGCACAGGACGGGGACAGCACGCGGATCCTCCGAGGCGCGGCTCAAGACCTGCTGATACAGCGCCACATCGATGTTGCTCTTATAGATATAGTTGCCGCGATAGATGACGCAGGCTCCGTTGTCGGGACAAAAGGCGAGGCGGTTCTTGATGCCCTCGAACATCTCCTCGAGCTTGGGGGCTGGACGTCCGCTAGCGGGGCAGAATACGATGCCGGCTTCGGCGAGCTTGTCCAGGCGCTCATCAAGACCCTGAGGTAGCACGCGCTCGTCGGTGAGAAGCGTCTTGTCCATATCAACGGCGAGAATCTTAATGTTTCCAATATTGGCGTCCGATTCGTAAGTTTGCATAAAAGCGAGCCTTTCGTTTCGAAATTGTTTCAGATGTTATAACCATCAACTCGTAGTCAGGCGTATTTTCGCAGGAACGCAGCGTATTTGCACTGCATTTCACAAACTAATGAAAAAACTTTTCAGAAATTTGAATTTGTCGCTTGTGCAGTGGGCACTTTATCGTAATATAGCGACCATCGAAAACGGAGACGGAAAAACAACCGCTTACCGAGAAAAAGGTACCGTTTACGATATTAGAATTGCGCCCGGCGATAGGTGAAAGGAGAGGCAGATGCAGTTCGTAAAGATCATCACTGCTGCAGACAATGCCATCCGACGCC
>DBGFJU010000075.1:0-42430 GCA_048529485.1 Collinsella aerofaciens
AGGTCGGTGGTGCCGGGGATGATGAGGTTGTAGGTGACGCCCTCGTGCGTACCGCAGTCCTCCTCGCGGACGATGACGTCCTGGGCCACGTCGACCAGACGACGGGTCAGGTAACCAGAGTCCGAGGTGTGGGATGCGGTATCGACCAGGCCCTTACGGGCGCCGTAGGTCGAAATGAAGTACTCGAGCGGCAGCAGGCCCTCGCGGAAGTTCGCCTTAATGGGAAGGTCGATCGTCTCGCCGGACATGTCTGCCATCAGGCCACGCATACCGCCGAGCTGACGCAGCTGGGTCTTAGAACCACGGGCGCCGGAGTCGGCCATCATGTACAGCGGGTTCTCCTCGTCGAACATGTCGAGCATGAGCGCTGCAACCTTATCGGTACAAGCGGTCCACTCGTTAACGACTTCGATGTGGCGCTCCGTCTCGTTGATGAAGCCCTCCTCGAAGTACTCGTTGATCTGGTCGACGTTGGCCTGGGCGCGGTCGAGCAGCTCCTGCTTCTCGGCAGGGATGAGAGCGTCCCACACCGAGATGGTGAGGCCGGCGCGGGTAGCGTAGTGGAAGCCGGAGTACTTGATGGCGTCGAGGATCGGGCCGACCTTGGCCTCGGGATAGCGATCGCAGCAGTCCGCAACCAGCTTGGCCACGTCGCCCTTGACCATCTTGTAGTTCATGAACTCGTAATCTTCGGGCAGGCACTGGCGGTTGAAGATGATGCGGCCGATAGAGGTCTCGAAGCGCGCGGTCTTGTTGCCGGTGACGTCGTAGTCGACAAACTCGTTCTTGCCGTTCTTGACGCGGAAGATACGGGTGCCGTCCTCGTTGATGACATTGGCATCGGCAGCGGACACGCGGACCTGGATCTTGGCCTGCATGTCGACCTCGGAGCGGCAGTCATAGGCGTGCAGCGCGTCGTCGAAGCTCGAGAACACGTGGTTCTCGCCCGGCAGACCCTCGCGAACCTGGGTGAGGTAGTACACACCGATGATCATGTCCTGCGAAGGGATGTTGACCGGCTTGCCGGATGCCGGCGAGCGCAGGTTGTTCGCAGAGAGCATGAGCACGCGGGCCTCGGCCTGAGCCTGGCTGGACAGCGGCACGTGGACAGACATCTGGTCGCCGTCGAAGTCGGCGTTGAAGGGCGAGCAGACCAGCGGGTGCAGGTGGATAGCCTTGCCCTCGACCAGCACCGGCTCAAAGGCCTGGATGGACAGACGGTGCAGGGTCGGTGCACGGTTGAGCAGCACGACGCGGCCGTCGATGACCTCTTCGAGGATATCCCACACAAAGGTGGCACCGCGGTCGATAGCGCGCTTGGCGCCCTTGATGTTCTCGACCTTGCCAAGCTCGACCAGGCGCTTCATGACGAAGGGCTTGAAGAGCTCCAGCGCCATGGTCTTGGGCAGACCGCACTGGTGCAGCAGCAGCTTGGGGTCGGTAACGATTACCGAACGGCCGGAGTAGTCGACACGCTTGCCCAGCAGGTTCTGACGGAAACGACCCTGCTTGCCCTTGAGGGCCTCGGCGAGCGACTTGAGCGGGCGACCGCCACGGCCAGAGACCGGGCGACCACGACGGCCGTTGTCGAACAGGGCGTCCACGGACTCCTGGAGCATGCGCTTCTCGTTATTCACGATGATCGCAGGGGCGTCCAGGTCGAGCAGGCGCTTGAGTCGGTTGTTACGGTTGATCACGCGACGGTACAGGTCGTTGAGGTCGGACGCGGCGAAACGGCCACCGTCAAGCTGGACCATCGGGCGCAAATCGGGCGGAATGACCGGAATGACGTCCAGGATCATGTTCGCGGGGCTGTTGCCGCCCTTCAGGAAGGCGTCAACGACCTCGAGGCGCTTAACGGCCTTCTCGCGCTTCTGCTTCTGGGAGTCCTCGTCGGCGATGATGGCCTTGAGCTTCTCGGCCTCGGAGGGGAGGTCGATGGCAGCGAGCAGGTCGCGGACGGCCTCGGCACCCATGCCACCCTTGAAGTACATCGAGTAGTAGCGGGTCATCTCGCGGAACAGCGGCTCATCGGAAATGAGGTCGCGCTCGCTGAGCTTCATGAAGGCGTTGAAGGCGTCCGTGCGGAGCTGCTTCTCGTCCTTGCACTCTTCCTCGATGTCGACGATGCCAGAGGCGATCTCCTCGGGGGTCAGCGGCTCCTCGTCGGAGAACTCGTCAAAGTTCTCGGGGTTGCCCTGCTCCTTGAGGGACTCGATCTGGCGGGCGCACTCGGCATCGATCTCTTCCAGATCGGCGGCGAGCTCCTCGCGCAGGTCGTCGGCGTCGGCCTCGCGGGCCTCATAGTCAACCTCGGTGATGATGTAGCTGGCGAAGTACAGAACCTTCTCGAGGTCCTTGGACTTGATGTCGAGCATACGGCTCATCGGGAAGCTCGTGGGGCTCTTGAAGTACCAGATGTGGGACACGGGAGCGGCGAGCTCGATGTGACCCATGCGGTCGCGACGCACCTTGGCCGAGGTGACCTCGACGCCGCAGCGCTCGCAGACGATGCCCTTAAAGCGGATGCCCTTGTACTTGCCGCAGGAGCACTCCCAGTCCTTGGCGGGACCGAAGATCTTCTCGCAGAACAGGCCGTCCTTCTCGGGCTTGAGGGTACGGTAATTGATGGTCTCCGGCTTCTTGACCTCACCGTGCGACCAGGAACGGATCTGGTCGGCGGAGGCAAGGGAGATCTTTACCGAGTCAAAATCAGTAGCTTCGAAATCTGCCACAGTCAACTACTCCTTATCAGTGGTCGTGGCGGCGACAGCCTCGGGTGCCTCGGCGGTCTCGGCATCCTCGGCCTCGACGTCGGCGTCAACGCCGGCGAGCGCAGCCAGGTCGTCGAGAGCAGAGGTCTCCTCGGCGGTCACAGGGGCGGAGGCGTCCTCGTCGGCATCGTGCATGGGCTCGATGTCCAGTGCGAGGGAGCGAATCTCCTTGACGAGAACCTTGAAGGACTCGGGGATACCCGGGACAGGAACGTTCTCGCCCTTGACGATGGACTCGTAGGTCTTGACACGGCCCACGGTATCGTCGGACTTGACGGTCAGGATCTCCTGCAGGACGTTGGAAGCACCGTAAGCGTACAGTGCCCAAACTTCCATCTCGCCGAAGCGCTGGCCGCCGAACTGAGCCTTGCCGCCCAGAGGCTGCTGGGTAACCAGGCTGTAAGGGCCGGTCGAACGGGCGTGGATCTTGTCGTCGACCATGTGGCCGAGCTTGAGGATGTAGGACGTACCCACGGTAATGGGCTCGCGGAACTCCTCGCCGGTGCGGCCGTCGAACAGGCGGGTCTTGCCGCGCTCGTCAAGCTGGGTGACGAACTCGGGGCGCATGTGATCGCCAAAGGCAGCGGTAGCCTTGTTGAGCATGTTCTTGTTGGCACGACGAATGACCTCGGCGATCTCGTCCTCCTTGGCGCCGTCGAAGACGGGCGTGGCGGTGAAGAACGGACCGGGGACGTACTTGTCGGAGTCGGCCTGCTCGGTATCCCAACCGCACGCAGCAGCCCAGCCAAGGTGGCACTCGAGCAGCTGGCCGACGTTCATACGCGAAGGAACGCCCAGCGGGTTGAGGATAACGTCGATCGGGGTACCGTCAGCCATGTAGGGCATGTCCTCGACCGGCAGAACGTTGCAGATAACACCCTTGTTGCCGTGGCGGCCGGCGATCTTATCGCCCTGCTGGATCTTACGACGCTGGGCGACGTAGACGCGCACCTGCTCGTTGACGCCGGGGGCCAGGTCGTCGCCGTTCTCGCGGCTAAAGCGGACGACGTCGATGACGCGGCCGTAAGCGCCGTGAGGCATCTTAAGGGAGGTGTCGCGGACGTCGTGGGCCTTGGCACCGAAGATGGCGCGCAGCAGGCGCTCCTCGGCGGTCAGAGCGCTCTCGCCCTTAGGCGTGACCTTGCCGACCAAGATGTCGCCAGGGCCGACCTCGGCGCCGATGCGGATGATGCCGTCCTCGTCGAGGTTGGCAAGCATGTCCTCGGAGAGGTTCGGGATCTCGCGGGTGATCTCCTCGGGGCCGAGCTTGGTGTCGCGGGCGTCGATCTCGTGACGGGTGATGTTGATGGTCGTCAGCAGGTCCTCGGCCACCAGGCGCTCGGACACGACGATACCGTCCTCGTAGTTAAAGCCTTCCCACGGCATGTAGGCCACGGTGAGGTTCTGACCCAGTGCGAGCTCGCCGTGATCGGTCGAAGGACCGTCGGCCAGAGGCTCGCCCTGCTCAACGGTGTCACCAACGCGAACGAGCGGACGGTGGTTGATGCAGGTGGACTGGTTGGAGCGCTGGTACTTGGCCAGGTGGTACTCGTCCATGCCGCCGGCATGCTTGACGATGATCTTGGCGGCGTCGGCAAAGATGACCTCGCCGGCGTTCTTGGCCAGGGTGACCTCGCCGGAGTCCAGAGCGGCGCGACGCTCCATGCCGGTACCGACATAGGGAGCGGCAGGGTGAACCAGCGGCACGGCCTGACGCTGCATGTTAGCGCCCATCAGCGTACGCTTGGCGTCGTCGTGCTCGAGGAACGGAATCAGCGTGGCTGCGACGGAGAGCATCTGACGCGGCGAGACGTCCATGTAGTCGACGTCCTCGACGGGCACGTCGGCGGGAGCGCCGAAGGAGCCGTCGAAGTCGCGGGTACGGGCGATCACGGTGTGCGGACGGACGATCTTACCCTCGGCATCGGTCGTGATGAACTCGTTGGTCTTGGGATCGAGCGGCGTGTTGGCCGGCGCGATGACGTGCTTCTCTTCCTCGTCAGCGGTCATCCAGTCGATCTGATCGGTGGCAACGCCGTTCTCGACGCGACGGAACGGGGCCTCGATGAAGCCATACTCGTTGACGCGGGCGTAGAGGGCGAGCGAGCCGATCAGGCCGATGTTGGGGCCTTCGGGGGTCTCGATCGGGCACATGCGGCTGTAGTGCGAATTGTGAACGTCGCGGACGGCCGTCGGCACGTTGGTGCGGCGGCTGGAGCCGGACTTGTGGCCGGCAAGACCACCAGGGCCGAGTGCGGACAGACGGCGCTTGTGGGTCAGACCGGTCAGGGGGTTCGCCTGGTCCATGAACTGCGAGAGCTGAGAGGAGCCGAAGAACTCCTTGATGGAGGCCACGATCGGGCGGATGTTGATGAGCGACTGCGGGGTGATCTCGTCGATGTCCTGGGAGCTCATGCGCTCACGGACGACGCGCTCCATACGGCTCATGCCGATACGGAACTGGTTGGCGACGAGCTCGCCGACGGTACGGATGCGGCGGTTGCCAAAGTGGTCGATGTCGTCGACCTTGAAGCCCTGCTCGCCGGCAGCGAGGGACAGGAGGTAGCGCAGCGTCGCGACGATATCCTCGTCGGTGAGCACCGTGACCTCTTCCTCGGTGGTGAGGTTGAGCTTCTTGTTGACCTTGTAACGACCGACGCGGGCCAGGTCGTAGCGCTGCGGGTTGAAGAGCAGACCCTCGAGCAGGCTGCGGGAAGCGTCCACGGTGGGAGGCTCGCCCGGGCGCAGACGACGGTAGATCTCGATGAGGGCGTCCTCGCGGGTGAGGGCGGTGTCGCGCTCCAGGGTGCGCTTGATCACATCGGAGTTGCCGAGTAGCTCGATAATGTCGTCGTTGGTGACGGCGATGCCAAGGGCGCGCAGGAACATCGTGGCGCTCTGCTTGCGCTTACGGTCGATGGAGACCATGAGCTGGTCGCGCTTGTCGACCTCAAACTCAAGCCAGGCACCGCGGGACGGAATGATCTGGGCCTTGTAGATCTGCTTGCCCGAATCCATCTCGGAGCTGTAGTACACGCCCGGGGAGCGGACGAGCTGCGAGACGACGATACGCTCGGTACCGTTGATGATGAAGGTGCCCTGATCGGTCATCATGGGGAAGTCGCCCATAAAGACGAGCTGCTCCTTGATCTCGCCGGTCTCCTTGTTGGTGAGACGGACGTCGGTCAGAAGCGGAGCCTGATAGGTCATATCCTTCTCGCGGCACTCCTCGACGGTGTGCGCGGGGTCGCCGAACTGATGCTCGCCGAAGGTAACCTCGAGAACATGGTTCTGGCTCTGGATGGGGCTGGATTCCTTGAACGCCTCACGAAGGCCCTCGTCCTTAAAACGCTCAAAGGATTCCCTTTGAACAGAGATAAGGTTGGGGAGCTCCATGGCCTCCGGGATTTTCCCGAAGCTGACGCGCTTGCGCTCAGTGGCAGTGTATGCGTAGGTCACCAGGTTTTTCCTCCTTCACGGAAATGCTCGGTGGGTTGGCGAGGCATAGCTTCGCCAGTTATCGCAACCTAATAGTTTATCAGGTAGCGACCGTTGGGCAAGAAAAGCCTTGACGCGATTGAGTTTTTGGAGTAGCAAAGTTTTTCGACAGAAAACACGCAGGTAGATGTATGTGTATCGAACATATGTTCATATATTTTCTGTGAACAGAGAGCCGGAAATCGCAGCTCTTATAAAAAACGGGCGCGAACCGAGGTCCGCGCCCGTAAATGTCGATGTCCGAAGGCTTACTTGCGCGTCAATCCGCCGCGCTCGTCGATGGCGTCCCAGAAGGCGCCGGCAAAGCGGGGATCGCTTGCAGCCATGAGGGCGTTGGTGGCCATCCAGCCAGAGGGAGTGCCGGTGTCGTAGCCCGACAGCGGGTCGATGACGACGGCATACATGGCCTCGCGGTCGAGCGAACGGGCCATGGCGTCGGTGAGCTGGATCTCGCCGCCCTTGCCGGCCTGCTGATCTGTCAGCAGGTCCATGACCAGCGGGCTCAGCAGATAGCGGCCGACGATGTACAGGTTGGACGGAGCAGCCTCGGGAGCGGGCTTCTCGACCAGACCGCCGATACGCCAGACAGCGCCCGGCTCTGCATCGGCAACGTCCTCGGCGCCCTCGAGCGAACCGACGCGCTCGCCGGCGATAACGCCGTAGCGGCTGACTTCCTCGGGCGAGCAAGCAGCGACGGCGATAACCGAAGCGCCACCGTGCTCCTTGGAAACGGCGAGCATCTTGTCGCAGATGTCGCGGTTAGGCACAACGTAGTCGCCCAGAAGAACCAGGAAGTTCTCCCCTGCCACGGCGTCGGCAGCAGAGCGGATAGCATGGCCGAGGCCCTTGGGCTCGTACTGATAACGGAAGTCGACCGGCATACCGCCAGCCTGGGCGACGGCATCGGCATAGGCGTTCTTGCCGCGCTCGCGCAGCAGGTTCTCGAGCGAGCGATCGGGCTGGAAGTAGTTCAGCAGCTCGGGCTTGCCGGGAGAAGTAACGATGATGGCATCGTCGACCTCCTCGGGGTCGAGCGCCTCCTCAACGACATACTGAATGACGGGCTTGTCGAGCACCGGCAGCATCTCTTTGGGCGTGCACTTAGTGCCAGGCAGAAAACGCGTGCCAAGACCGGCGGCGGGGATGATTGCTTTCATGTTATTCAAAGATCCTTTCGCAGGCGCAAGATGCGCCCTGTGCGTGCGGCACGGCGGCCGCAGACCAAATTGCGATACCCAAGCATCTTACCGCTGGAACTATATGTCGCTACAAGGCAGAGACAATTCTTCAGCAGGTCAACGCAAATTATTGCTCGAATGGTGCAATTTTATTGCCCAACGGCAGGGTGCCCGATACGACGCAAATTACAGAACATGGCAGTTTGAGCAACCGATGTCGAGGGACCGAAAAACAAAAAAGACGGGGCTCGCAATGCGAACCCCGTCTGCAAAGAAATCTGGCGAGAAAGCCTGATTACTTGAGGGTGACAGCAGCGCCAGCAGCCTCGAGCTTCTCCTTGGCAGCCTCGGCGTCCTCCTTCTTGGCACCCTCGAGAACAGCCTTGGGAGCGCCCTCGACGACCTCCTTGGCCTCCTTCAGGCCAAGGTTGGTGAGCTCACGGACGGCCTTGATGACCTGGATCTTGTTGTCGCCGAAGCCCTCGAGCACGACGTCAAACTCGGTCTTCTCCTCGGCCTCAGCAGCGCCAGCAGCGGGAGCGGCGACAACAGCGGCAGGAGCAGCGGCGGAAACGCCGAAGGTGTCCTCGATAGCCTTAACGAGCTCGGAAGCCTCGAGAAGGGTCATTTCCTTAAGAGCATCGATGATCTCATCGGTGGTAAGCTTAGCCATTTCTAAGTCCTTTCGGTTTCCGTGCGAATGCACGGAGATCAGTTAAAACACGGCGCGAATGCGCCAGGGGTGCGGCGTTGCCGCCGCGGGTGAAAACAGCGACTAGGCTGCCTTCTGCTCGGAGACCTGCTGGATCGAACGAGCGAGACCAGAGGAAACGCCGTTGACGCAGACAGCGATGTCGCGAGCGAAACCGGAGATGAGACCGGCGATCTGGCCGAGAAGCTGATCCTTGGTGGGCAGCTCGGCGATAGCCTTAACATCATCAGCGGAAACGGCCTTGCCGTCGGAGATACCGCCCTTGATCTCAAGGACGCCCTTGGACTTAGCGGAGAAGTCCTTAAGGGCCTTAGCGGCCTCGACCGGCTCGGACTCGTAGAACACATAAGCGACGGGGCCGGCGAGAATCTCGTCGAGCTCGGGCTGCTCCTGGTTCTTGAGAGCGATCTTGACCAGGTTGTTCTTGTAGACCTTCATCTCGGCGCCGCACTCGCGAAGCTGATGACGCAGCTCCTGAGCCTGCTTAACCGTCAGACCGTTGTAGTTGACGACGAACAGACCGGCGTTCTCGGCGATACGGGACTCGATCTCTGCAACCTTGTCGATTTTGTACTGCTGGGGCATGAATTACACCTCCTCGAATTCTTTCCGGGCACGGTCCGCCACAAGGACGTGACGGGGGCATGTCCAAAAAGAAAGCCCCCGCGCTGCATGAGCGACGGGGGCGAGAAGACATATCTACTCGACCACCTCGGCTGGCGGGAAGTCCCATTAAGCTCGCGGGCGATGCCCGTTTGCGCCGGCTGTCTCTGGCAGCGGATTCGTGCGTGAACCGAAAGTATTATGGCGGGGACCCCGGCGTCGGTCAACGGCAACCCTGGCTGCACACAATTCCACCATCTCGGTCGCGCCGCCAAAGGCCAGGCGCAAGCTTTTCGCTCGGTCAGGTCCTGGGCTCGCACGAAGAGCACATTTAGTGCTCTTCGGCTCGTGCGGAATCTACGAAAACCAAGCAGGCGGACACGCCTTAGGTATCGATTACTTCAGTCTGATATGACTTCGCTGAGGCTTAAACAAACACACAGAATAACACAGGTAGTTGGGGTTATTGCGTATATATAAAATAGCCTCCGACCGCGGGTGGTCGGAGGCTATCGACAAAGACGTTTTGACAGGTTTTACCCGTAGATGCGTTGGGGCTGCTCTTCGCCCTTTACGGAGGCTTCGGTCACGATGACCTTGGAAACACCTTCCTCGCTGGGGAGGTCGAACATCGTCTGCTGCAGCACGTCCTCGCAGATGGAGCGCAGGCCGCGGGCGCCGGTCTTGCGGGCGAGCGCCATGCGGGCGATCTCGTGCAGGGCGGCATCCTCAAACTCAAGCTCAACGTCCTCGAGCTGGAACATCTTGCGGTACTGACGCACCACGGCGTTCTTGGGCTCGGTCAGGATCGACACCAGGTCGTCCTCGTCGAGTGCCTGCGTCTGGGTGACGACGGGCGTACGTCCCACAAACTCGGGGATCATGCCAAAGGCGTTGAGGTCCTGCGGGAGCACCTGACGCAGCAGGTCGTTCTCATCGACCGAGGTGGGGCCGGCGATCTCGGAGTTAAAGCCCACGCCCTTGTTGCCCACGCGGTCGGCGATGATCTTGTCCAGACCCACAAAGGCACCGCCGCAGATAAACAGGATGTTGGTCGTGTCGATCTGCAGCAGTTCCTGCTGGGGATGCTTGCGGCCGCCGGTGGGCGGAACGCTTGCTACCGTGCCCTCAAGAATCTTAAGCAGCGCCTGCTGAACGCCCTCGCCCGAAACATCGCGGGTGATGGAGAGGTTCTCGGCCTTGCGGGCGATCTTGTCGATCTCATCGACATAGATGATGCCCACCTGCGCGCGCTCGATATCGCCATCGGCGGCGTTGATGAGCTTGAGCAGGATATTCTCCACGTCCTCGCCCACGTAACCGGCCTCAGTGAGCGCGGTGGCGTCGGCGATGGCAAACGGCACCTCGAGGATGCGCGCGAGCGTCTGGGCCAGCAGGGTCTTACCGGTACCGGTAGGACCGAGTAGCAAAATATTGGACTTGGCGAGCTCCACCTCGTCCATATCATCGTCGAGCTGGCCGCCCATGCCGTCAGCCTCGTCAAAAGCCGAAAGCGCGGCGCCGCCCTCGATCACGCGGCGATAGTGGTTGTACACGGCAACCGACATGGCGCGCTTGGCGTCCTCCTGGCCCATGACATAGGCCGAAAGCTCGTCATAGATCTCATGCGGCGTCGGCACGTGCGTAATGACCTGGCGAGCGTCGTCCTCCAGCTCAAAACCCTCGGCCTCAGGATCTACAGCAGGCTGACCGGCAGCCTGGCCGTGGTCGTTGAGGAAGCCCGGCAGCTTGCCGTTGCGGGCAGCGTCCATAAAGTCCGAAGCCAGCGACTCCTCAAGAATCTCGGAGCAGGCGGCAACGCACTCGTCACAGATAAAAATGTTGGTCGGGCCCTTCACCAGACGACGCACCTGACCCTGCTCTTTTCCGCAGAAGGAGCAGCGGATGGGGTTGCCGTTCTCGTCGAAGCCGTCCTGCATGTTACCGGCCATCCTAGGCGTCCTTCGCGGCGAGGTCGCGCGAGGTGACAATGCGGTCGATCAGACCGTAGTCGAGGGCCTCGGCAGCTGTGAGGTAGTTATCGCGCTCGGTATCGGCCTGAACCTTCTCGATGGGCTGGCCCGATGCGTCGGACAGAATCTGGTTGAGCTCGCGACGGGTCTTCTTGATCTCCTCGGCCACGATCTCGATCTCGGTCTGCTGGCCCTGCGCACCGCCACTGGGCTGGTGAATCATGACCTTGGAATGCGGCAGGCAGAAGCGCTTGCCCTTGGCGCCGGCCGAAAGCAGCACGGCGGCCATGGACGCAGCCATACCGACGCAGATGGTGGAAACCTGCGGCTTGATGAAGTTCATGGTGTCCAGAATCGCCAGGCCGGAGTAGACCTCGCCGCCGGGCGAATTGATGTAGAGCGAGATATCCTTCTCGGCATCCTGGCTTTCAAGATGCAGCAGCTGGGCAACGACCAGGTTGGCGCTGACGGAGTTGATCTCCTCGCCCAAGAAGATGATGCGGTCGTTGAGCAGGCGCGAATAAATATCGTAACTGCGCTCGCCGCGCGGCGTCTGCTCGATAACGTATGGCACGAGGGCGGAATCGAACTTAGCGATCATACGCATCTCCATTTCTCTTACGGACCAATAGTGGTTCTAGATAAACGTACGGTGCCCGCATGCTATGCATTGGCTGGCACCGTACGAAGCAACCGGATAACCGGTGTATAACTTTACCCCATCACGGGCGCATGCATGCGCTCGCGGGCAAGGTGGCGAGAATTACTCAGCGTCCTTGGCGGTCTCGTCGACCTCGGTCACCTTGGCGTTCTCGACAAGGTGGTCGACGGCCTTGGAGCGACGGATGGACTCGCGGACAGCAGGCATACGGCCATCGGCGATAAACTCGGCCTTGGAAGCCTCGACGTCCTTGACGCCAGCCTTCTCGAACTCGGCGTTGACGTCGTCCTCGGTGACCTCAATCTTGAGCTCACGGGCGAGGGCGTCGAGCGCCAGGGACTCGCGGGCAACGTCGTTGGCCTGCTTGTGCAGGTCGCCGACGAACTGCTCCATGGTCAGGCCGGAAGCCGGCAGCCAGGTGTCGAGGGTCATGCCGCGGGCAGCGAGGTTGGACAGGAAGTTCTGGCCAAGCTCCTCAAAGACGGACTGCTCGTAGTCGGCGTCCATCTCGTCGAGCTGCAGGCGCTCGGCAAGAGCGGCGACGCAACGGTTCTCCTTCTCGGCCGGGAGGCGGGAAGCCTTGTCCTGCTCGATCTCGAGCTTGATGGCGTCGCGCATAGCGTCGATGCTGTCGAAGCCAAAGTCGGACTTGACGAGCTCGTCGGTGAGCTCGGGGGTGTTGCGGACCTTGATGCCCTTGACGGTGACCTCAACGGTGTGGGTCTCGGCCTCCTCGCCCTCCTCGACCTCGTCGGTCCAGGTGACGGACTTGACGTCGTCAACGTTAGCGCCAATCAGGGCCTCGTTGAACTCCTTGGGGTTGCTGTCGCTACCGGCGATGAGCATGCGGCCCTCGGCGGCGAAGTTGTCAGCGTTCTCGACGGCCTTGAGGTCGACGGTCACATAGTCGTCAGCCTCGACGGCACGACCCTCGACGTCCTCGAAGGTGGCACGGTAGTTGAGGAGCATCTCGACCTGGTTGTTGATCTCGGACTCGGTGACCTCCGCGGGAGGCATCTCGATCTCGACGGCGTCGAAGGAGGAGAGCTCGGCAGCAGGACGCAGGGAGAACTCGACGGTGTAGGTGTAGTCGTCGTGATCCTTGGCGAGGTCGAGCTCCTTGTAGTCACCGTTCTTGGTGGGGACGATGTCCAGCTCGTTGAGGACGGCGGGCTCGTTGGCGGCGATCAGGTCGTTGGTGGCCTGAGCGAGGGTAGCCTCGGCGCCAAGAGCGGAGTCGATGACCGGACGGGGAGCCTTACCGGCGCGGAAGCCCGGGAAGCGGTACTTCTTGGCGGTGTCCTTGTAGGCCTTCTTGATCGCGGCGTCGACGTCGGCGGCCGGGATGGTGACCGTAGCGGTGAGCTTGGCGTCCTTGACGTCAGAAGCGGTGATGTTCAACACGTTCCTCCTCATACTGCCCAGCTTATCTGAGGTGCTGGTACCTTTATGCAACAAAGAGTCGCGACGGCAAAAGCCGACGCAGGTGCGTTGGTGCGGGCGAAAGGACTCGAACCTTCACGGGAATCCCACCAGAACCTAAATCTGGCGCGTCTACCAATTCCGCCACGCCCGCATGAGCGCACAGACTAGGAATGATAGCAGATACGAACGACAAGCGCACGCACACGTTTTTAGGCTCACGACCTCACCACGAGTGCCCATCGGAGGGAAGGGTAGCTAATTTGGGACGGGGCCATTTTAGCTACCCCGGCTGATAGCGCGAATGGTTGGCCAATTAACGGCTGGGGGTAGCTAAAATGGCCCCGTCCCAAATTAGCTACCCCCAGCTCGTCTACTCCCCCAGCAGGGCCTTCTCGGGCGTGATGGGCAGCGAGCGAACCTGATGGCCGGTGGCGTGCGCTACGGCCGAGGCAACGGCGGCGAGCGGGGTGTTGATGACGACCTCGCCGATCGACTTGGCGCCAAACGGGCCCGTCGGCTCGTAGCTCGGCTCAAAGGCCACGCGAATGCTGCCGATATCCAGGCGCGTGGGCAGCTTGTAGCTCATAAAGTTGCCGGTGCGCAGGCGGCCGCGGTCGTCGTGCTCCACGATCTCGTAGAGCGCGTGACCGATGCCTTGGGCAATGCCGCCCTCGGCCTGGACGCGCGCAAGCGCCTCGTTGATCACGGTGCCGCAGTCGACGGCCGCGGCGTAGTCCACCACAGTCACCTTGCCGGTGGCCTTGTCGACCTCGACCTCGGCAATACCGGCCATAAACGGCGGAGGCGAAACAGGCAGACAGGCAGAGGCGTGCGAGGTGAGCGCGTCGCCGCCCGCGATGTTCTTGACGCACAGGTTGGCAAAGTCGCGCAGCGTGAGGTAGCGGTTCTGCTCGCGCGCGGCACGCTCGTCGGACAGGCGCACGTACTGGCCATCAAAGACCACATCGGCGGCGTCCACGTCCCACATCTGAGCGGCCTTGGCGCAAATCTTCTCGCGCAGCTCGGTCGCGGCGTTCTTGGCGGCAAGACCCGTCACGTACGTACCCGAGCTCGCGTACGAGCCGGCGTCAAACGGCGACACATCGGTGTCCACGCCGCGCACCACGATCAGCGAACTCTCCACGCCCAGCTCCTCGGCGGCAATCTGCGCCAGGATCGTATCGACGCCCATGCCGTTATCGGTGGCGCCGGTGCCGATGGTAATGAAGCCGTCCTCTTCCAAGCGCATGTCGATGCCGGCGATATCCACGTTGGAGATGCCCGAGCCCTGCATGGTGAGCGCACAGCCCAGAGCACGCACACGGTCGCCCAGGTCGACGGCTAGCGGCTTGTCGCGCCAACCGATCATGTCCATCGCGCGCAGCAGGCAGCGGTCGAGTGCGCAGGCGTTGAGCTTCTCGTTGTAGTACTGCGGCATGGTCTCGCCCTCGTGCACCATGTTCTTAAGGCGCAGGTCGGCGGGGTCCATGTGCAACATGTCGGCGAGCTCGTTGACGGCACTCTCCACTGCAAACTGGCCCTGGGTGGCACCGTAGCCGCGATACGCGCCGCCGCGGTTGGTATTGGTGTAGACGGCGTCCCAGCTAAAGCGGCTCGCCTTCACATGGTTGTAGATGGGCAGGCTCTTGTGGCCCGAAAGGCCAATCGTCGTGGTAGCGTGTTCGCCGTACGCGCCGGCGTTGGACAGCGTGTGCAGATCGATGGCCGTGATGGTGCCGTCGTTCATGGCGCCCAGCTTAACGGTCATCTGCATCTGGTGGCGCGAGTTGCCCGCAGTGATGGTCTCCTCGCGGGTGTAGCAGCAGTAGCTCGGACGGCCGGTCTGCTGGGTCACGAACGCCACGAAGATCTCGCAGCAACCCGTCTGCTTGGAGCCAAAGCCGCCGCCGATGCGCGGCTTAATGACTTGCACCTGCGACTGCGGAATGTCGAGCGACTGCGCGACCATACGGCGCACGTGGAAGGGCACCTGCGTAGAGGTGGTCACCGAAATGCGGCCGAACGCGTCGGTCGTCGCGAAGGCACGGAAGGTTTCCATGGGCGCGGTCTGCGTGGCCTGGCTGGTATAGGTGCGGGTGAAGACGATGTCGCTCTGGGCGAAGGCCTCGTCCAAGTCGCCAAAGTCGCTCGTACCGCTGCACACCAGGTTGCGCGGGACATCACCGCCCTGCGGGAACATAAAGGTCACGTCGCCCTCGGGGTGGACCACGATGTCATTATCGAGCGCCTGGGTAAAGTCGAGCAGCGGCTCGAGCACCTCATAGTCGACCTTGATGAGCTTGAGCGCCTTGTCGGCGGCCTCCTCAGTCTCGGCGGCGACGATCGCCACCTCCTCGTTTTGGTAGCGTACGAGGTTCTCGAGGATCAGGCGGTCGTAGGGCGAGGGCTGAGGATAGCTCTGACCGGCGATGGTAAAGCGACGCTTGGGCACGTCCTCGTAGGTGTAGACGCCCACCACGCCGGGTACCTTCAGGGCGCGCGACGTATCGATTGAGCGAATCTTAGCGCGGGCATACGGGCTGCGCTTGAGTTTGACAATGAGCGCGCCGGCGGGCACCAGGTCGCCCGTGTAGACGGGACGACCCTCGAGCAGGGCCTTCGAGTCCTTCTTGGGCTGCTTGTGAGTGATCTGCTTGTAGGAGACGCCGTCGCAGCTGGTGTCGTTGACCGGCAGCTCGGGCATCTCAAAGCCCACCTGCACGCCGGACTCGTTGAGGAAGCGCACGATGGCGCGCAGCTGGCTCTCGTAGCCGCTGCAGCGGCAGAGGTTGCCGGCCAGCTGGCGCGAAAGCTCCTCGCGCGTGGCGACAAGGCTCGGATCCTCCTTGGCGGCGCGGGCGAGCGCCAGCACGTTCATGATAAGGCCGGGGGCGCAGAAACCGCACTGCTCGGCGCCTTCGGCAGCCATCGCACGGGCCAGTGCCTCGGACTCGGCCTTGAGGCCCTCGAGCGTGGTGATGGTGTGGCCCTCAACACGGGCGGCGGGAACCGAACAGCTCAGCACCGGGTCGCCGTCAAGCCACACCGTGCACAGGCCGCAGTTGGTGGTTTCGCAAGCGCAGCGCACCGACGCGCAGCCCTGCTCGCGCAGCAGCGCAAAGAGCATGGTGTCGGGGGCAATCTGAACCTTGACCTTGCGACCGTTGAGCGTAAAGGAAAGATCGATGAGTTTGGCAGCCATTAGCGCACCTCGCTAGAATCGACGCCGGGCACGCGGCGGCAGGAATACTCGTCCGTGGCAAACTTAGGCACTTGCACGCCCTCGAGCTCGCGGGCAAGCGCGGCCGAAAGCTCGATGCCGGCGGCGCGGCGCACGGCCTGCACGGCAAGCGGGGCCGAGATGCGGCGGCGGTAGTCGGCCGAGCCCCACATGTTGGTGCCGTAGCTCAGCGCGCGCACGGACGCGGCCAGGGAGCGCAGCTCGTCCTCGGAAGGCCGCTCGTTCACCAGGCCGCATGCCTCGCCCTGCAGCAGGGTCGCACGCAGCGGGCGGGCGCCCACGGTGACATGCCAGCTGTTGTCCCACCAGGCGGCGGTGACATTGAGCGAGGGGAAGTCGGTCGCGGCCTTGCGCACAGCCTCATAGCTTGCGCGGTAATCGTGCTTAACGACCACCACGTGCTCGATCACGTCGCGCACGTAGCCCATGTCCACGAACTCGGCGAGCGGCACGCGACCGGCACCCGTCAGCTCAACATAGGAATCGAGCGCGAGAAAGGCGGAGAGAACGTCCGAGAAGCCAAAGCGGCCGTAGATGCTGCCGCCCACCGTGGCGGTATTGCGCAGCTGCACGCCCACGATGTCATGGACGGCGAACTCAAAGACATTGTTGACAAGCACGTTGAGCCCGGCATGACGCTCGAGCTGGCGCAGGGTGCACATGGCACCGATGCGAAACTCGGTCTCGGTCTCCTCGATCTGATCGAGTCCGCAGGCCGAAAGGTCAATCGCCGTCGGCACGCGACGCGAACCCAGGCGCATCCAGATGCCGCCGCCCACAATCTTGTTGTTGCGGTTCTTCTGTAAGAGCTCATAGGCTTCGGCCGCGTTTCCAACACGGACGTAGGTACCGAACTTGAGCACGTTCTCCCCCATCTCTCCACTTGTCCAGTACCTTTTAGTGTACCAAACGAGGGGCCTCACACCGTTTTAGGACAAAATCCACCCACCCATCCATAACTTGCGGTGATATACGGACTGATTAGCCGTTCTGGAACGCAAAACAGTCCGTATATCACCGCAAGTTATGAGGACTCCTCCGGGATAGAAAAGGCTCCCAGCCAGATAGCTGGGAGCCTCATCACATGCTATGTCAGGCAGGGTTTAGCAGACGCCCTGGGCGAGCATGGCGTCGGCGACCTTCAGGAAGCCGGCGATGTTGGCGCCCATGACAAAGTTGCCCTCCTGGCCATACTCCTTGGCGGTGTCGTCCACGTTGTGGAACATGCCGCGCATGAGCTGCTCGAGCTTGCCGTCGACCTCCTCGAAGGTCCAGGACAGGTGCTCGGCGTTCTGGCTCATCTCCAGGCCGGACACGAGCACGCCGCCGGCGTTGGCAGCCTTACCGGGCATAAAGGCGACGCCGTTCTCCTGGAAGTAAGTCGTGGCCTCGATGGTCGTGGGCATGTTCGCGCCCTCGCCGACCACCTTGCAGCCGTTGGCGACGAGCGCCTGGGCGTCCTCGAGCAGCAGCGTGTTCTCGCGAGCGCAGGGCAGCGCGATGTCGCAGGGCAGCTGCCACACGCCGCGGCCGTCGCCCTCGTGCCACACGGCGTTGGGCTTCTCGTCAACGTACATAGCGAGCGTGACGCCCTTGTCGTGGCCGGAGCGCTTCTTGTTGTAGACATGCTCGAGCACGGTGTAGTCGATGCCGTCGGGATCCTCGACCCAGCCATGGGTATCGGAGCAGGCCAGCACCTTGCCGCCGAGCTGGGAGACCTTCTGGACCGCGTAGATGGCAACGTTACCGGAGCCGTGAACGACGACGTTCTTGCCCTCGAAGGAGTCGCCGCGGCTCTTGAGGTACTCGTCCACAAAGTAGGCCAGACCGTAACCGGTGGCCTCGGTACGGGCAAGCGAGCCGCCAAAGGAGAGGCCCTTGCCGGTAAGGACGCCGGTCCACTCGTTGGTCAGACGCTTGTACTGACCGAACAGGTAGGCAACCTCGCGGCCGCCAACGCCCAGGTCGCCGGCAGGAACGTCGGTGTTGGGGCCAATGTGGCGATAGAGCTCGGTCATGAAGGACTGGCAGAAGTGCATGATCTCGTTGTTGGACTTGCCCTTGGGGTCAAAGTCGGAGCCGCCCTTACCGCCGCCCATGGGAAGGGTGGTCAGACTGTTCTTGAGAATCTGCTCCAGACCCAGGAACTTGAGCATACCCAGGGTGACCGTCGGGTTAAAGCGCAGGCCGCCCTTGTAGGGTCCAATGGCAGAGTTGAACTCGACGCGGTAGCCGCGGTTGACCTGAACCTTGCCCTGGTCGTCGACCCAGGGGACACGGAACATAACGATGCGCTCGGGCTCGACGAGGCGCTCAAGCAGGGCGGCCTCCTCGTACTCGGGATGGGCATCGAGCGCCGGCTGAATGGTGCCGAGGATCTCGGTCGCGGCCTGGATGAACTCAGGCTGCTCGGGATAGCGGGCCTTGAGCTCTTCGAGAACTTTCTGCGTGTAGCTCATGCTTCCTCCAATGATGGGAAACGAAAAGTGTCGGTCGCGGCACCCCATGCGCCGCGAGCTTTATCGTGTATGGATAATATCGCACTGTTGCGGCAAAGTTTCGCATAAGCCGACGAGCGGATGTTTCGTTTTGATTACGATGCAGGTAGAAGCGTTTTTGAGTGCCTGACGTGCGAAACCTGTGTTTCAAACCTGTTTCGTCCACGTGTTCCAAACCACCACATTGGGGACAGGCACCTTTGTGGTGGTGTGGTGGCTAGAGGACGAGCTGATGGTAGTCGGCGGGGGTTATGCGGCCTTCGGTGGCAGCGCGGAAGGCGGCGAGGGCGTCGCCCGAGAACGGCATGGCCCAGCACAGCCCGCAGCCGGCGGTAATGGAGCCGGGCAAAGGCATAATGCGCCCGGGCACGCCGGCATCCAGGCAAAGCTGCTCGCACTCCATCACATCGAAGGTGCTGTCAAACGACACGATAATTTTGCGTTCGTGGTCGAGAGCATCACCGGACGGGCCTTCGCGGTGTGCATCACGATACGCCGCGGCGGCCGCTTCCTCTTCCGCAGTATGTCCACAGCTACCACAACCGCAGGTACAGGGTTCGGATCCGTCGCAAGTGCAAGGCTCTCCCGTGTCGGGACAAATATCGTGAGACATGGCAACTCCAATCGTCTAGGCGAGTAACTCGGCCGCCGCAAACTCCTCGGGCGTATTGACGTTTTCGAAGCAGAGCGTCGAGCCCGCGGCCTTAACGATCTGCGGTTCATCCATATAACCAGCCTGAACGCGATTGATCAGGCAGCGAATGCGCTGGCGGTCGCAGGCGAGCAGCTCATGGGCGGCCGGCGCACACGCGTCACGGCGCCAGACGGCGCAAAGCGGCTCAATCCCCCGCTCCTCGCATGGCACGCACACGTCGAGCGCCTCGGCCTCAACACGATCGGCGAGCGCGCCGATGAGTTCCGGCGAGACAAACGGCATATCGCAGGCGACGATCGCCACGAACGGCAATCGCGCCGCGGCCAACGAGCTCGCGATGCCGCGCATGGCACCCGCCGGCCCCTCAAGGTCCGACACTATTCGCGGCACCAGACCGCCAAACGTGCGCTCCTCAAGATAGGCAAGCTCGCTGGGGCGCGAAGTCGTCACGACCAACTCGCCGGCAACTGTCGCCAGCCGACCCAGCACGCGCTCGATGAGCGGTTCGCCGCAAAACGTCATGCGCGCCTTATCGCGGCCCATGCGTGAGGACAGCCCGCCCGCTTGGACGACGCAAGAAAGATCGACCCGTCTTACGGTAGTCATACGGCAAAACACCTCCATCGGCATGCTCGAAACCCGACACACGAAGCCAGATACCGTCGCCGATAAAGCGGGCGGCACGGCAAACCCGTGCAAAAACAAAACAGCGCCTTTGCGGCACGCAGCAAGACCGCGAGCACAAAAGCGCTGGTAGCGTATGGCGGGAACGTATGTGAATCGAACACATCCAAGACGTTTTGCACGCCTCGCAACGGTTTTGAGGACCGCGGAGCCCACCGGAGCCCATCCGTTCCCAAGTGCGGAGGTATTTTACCAAACCGAGCAGCCAATCTAGCGCAGGGACCTCAGGCCGCCGGCCTCCTTATCGAGCACCGTAAAGCGCATGGCATCCAGGTGCTCCAAGATGCTGATGGCGCGTTTGCGCGACACGCCCAGGGCCTCGCGCAGCACGCTCGTGGTGGCAGCGCCGCCGGCTGCCTCAATGGCGGCGGCGACGAGTTCGCGTGCATGGGCCTCGGCGGCAGCGGACAGGGCAACGTCGCGCTCGACCTTCACGATCGAGCGGTTGAGCGAAAGCTCGCGCAGGGCACGCGTCATGGTGTCGCGATCGAGCTGCAGCTGCTCGCCCACCTCGGGCAACGTCGGTGCATCGAGGCCGGCTTCGTCCAGCAAGGCAACGATACGTTCGCAAGCCTCTCGCACCACGCGTGCCGCCGCGGCAGCCGAATGCGGATCGAATACCTCGGCGCCCTCGGCGGCGCACACGCCACGCGAGCAGCCCTCGGCAATCAGAGCCGCGGCAACGCCTTCATCAGCGGCAGGCCACGCGGCATGGGCAACGGCGCCAGGCGTAAAGCCCGTCTCCTTGGGGGCCGCCGCGTGCATGGCTGACAGGGTCGCCGCCAGTGAATCCATCGCAGCGTCGAGCACCACGGTGTCCGCCAAGAGGTCCGCATCGCCCACGGCAAGCTTGTGAACGGAGCCCTGCGCCACCAACCCGCGCAGCGCGGCATCGGCCTCGCCGACACCAAGATCCAAAGCCTCGGCAACATCAACCGCCGTAACCGGCAGCATCTGCAGCGCCAGCCAAGCGCCCACACCGCCCGCGATATCACCGGACTCAAGCGCCGCAAACAGTGCGTGCTCGCCGGCAGAAAGCTCGCGCAAGCGACGGCAGCGCGATAGCAGCACGCGCCCGCCGCCGATGAGCATAACGGGCGAGTACGACAGCACCACGGCATGGTCGCCGGAGCGCAGCGGCAGCGGGTCCTCCAGGCGCACCTGGACAGTACGTGTCTCGCCCACCGCCACAGGCGCCTCGCCCTCCATGAGCATAATGCGGCCGACGACCTCGGCCGTTCCCGCCATCACGTGCACGCGCGCACCCGACTCGAGCACGCGCGGCTTGGCACCCTCGCGGCCAAGGTAGGTCAACGTCATCATAAAGCGCAGCGTCTGGCCAAAGCGACCCGCCACGCCGAGCATCTCACCGCGATCGAGCGCGGCGACGGCATCGCCCACCAAGTTGAGCGCCACACGCTGACCGGGCAACGCCCGCGGCGTATCGCCATGCACCTGAATCCCACGCACGCGACAGGTCGTACGCGACGGCAGCGCGACAAGCTCATCCCCCACCGCGACGGGCGCATCGTGCAGCGTTCCCGTCACCACGGTACCGGCGCCCTTGATCGTAAAGCAACGGTCAATCGGCAGACGAGGCGCGGCATCGGTGCGCTCGGCACGGTCGCGGCAGGCATCCCAGCAAGCGGCAACTTGCTCGTCGAGCGCAACCAGCAGGTTATCGATTCCCGCGCCCGTCTTGGACGACACGGGGACGATCGGAGCGCCCGCAAACACGGTGCCCGACAAAAAGTCATCGACGTCGAGCTCGGCAAGCTCGGTCATCTCGGCATCGGCCAAGTCGCACATCGTCAGCGCGACCACCATGTGCGTGACGCCCAAAAGCTCCAGCACATGCACATGCTCGCGCGTCTGCGGCATCACGCCCTCGACGGCCGACACCACCAGCACGGCCACGTCGATGCCCGTGGCGCCCTGCACCATGGCGCGCAGGTAGTGTGCATGCCCCGGAACGTCGACCAGGCCCACGATCTTGCCGCTCGGCAGGGCCAGCTCGCCAAAGCCGAGCTCCACGGTCATGCCGCGACGACGCTCGACCTCCAGGCGGTCGGGATTCTTGCCCGTCAGCGCCTCGATGAGCGCCGACTTGCCGTGGTCGACGTGGCCCGCCGTGCCCACGATGACGGGGCATTCCACCAGCGTTTGGTCCCCACTCATCGGCGCGCCGCCTTGGCAATGCACGCGGCAAGCGTCGACGCCGCGGTCTCGATATCGCGGTCGCCCACGAGCGTGCGCACATCAAACAGAATGCGGTCGTGCGAGGTGCGCGTGACGACCGGCGTGTCGAAATCTTGAACGAGCGAGCGCTTGAGCGCGTCGACGGACAGGCGCTCGTCAACAAGACGCACGGCAACGCACATCGTGGGCAGCTCCACGGTAGGCAGCGAGCCGCCACCGGGGGTCGACGATTCCTCGACGATCTCCACCTGAACAGCGCACGGGCAACCAACCTTATCGAGGCCGGCGACCATACGATCGCGCAGCTTGCGGGCACGTCGTTCCAAATGGGCCTGTGGCATCGTAAGCATGCTGAGCACCGGAATATCACGATGAGCCACGTCGGCACCGTCCATGTAGATGCGCAGTGTAGCCTCGAGCGCCGCCAGTGCGAGCTTGCCCGGGCGCAGGGCACGCATAAGCGGATGCGACCCGCAGGCCTGGACCAGGTCGCGACGGCCCATGATAATGCCCGCCTGCGCGGCACCCAGCAGCTTATCACCCGAGCACGACACGATATCGAGCCCTGCCGAAACCGAAGCCGGCGTGGTTTCTTCGCCGCCGCGCACCAAGATGTCGTCGGGCAACAGTGCACCCGACCCCTGGTCCTCGTAGAACAGCAGGCCGTGTTTGTGGGCCAGAGCAGCAAGCTCCCGAGAGCCCACCTCCTCGTGAAAGCCCTCGATGCGATAGTTGGAAGGATGGACCTTGAGGATCATCGCCGTATCGGGCGTGATGGCGCGCTCGTAGTCGCCCAAATGCGTGCGGTTGGTGGCGCCGACCTCGACGAGTTTGGCGCCCGAAGCCGCCATGACATCGGGGATGCGGAAGCTGCCGCCAATCTCGACAAGCTCACCGCGGCTGACGATAACCTCTTTACCCGCAGCGTGAGTCGCCAGCACCAGCAGCACCGCGGCGGCATTGTTGTTGACCACGAGCGCGTCCTCGGCACCGGTGAGTGAGCGGATCAGCTGCGCGGCGTGCTCCTTGCGCGACCCGCGCGAACAGGTGTCCACACTGTACTCGAGCGTGCTATACCCGCGCGCGACCTCGGCCACGGCCTTGGCGGCCGACTCCGCGAGCGGGGCGCGGCCCAAGTTGGTATGGATGACCACACCCGTAGCGTTGACGGCGGGGCGCAGGCTCGGCAGCGCGGAGCGATGCGCACGCCACTCGATAGCCGATGCCAGCTCGCGCTTGGAACGCGGGGCGGCACCGGCGCGAATGGCGGCACGCTCCTCGTCGAGCTCGGCCGTCACGGCGGCATGCACCACCGCGTCGCAGGTCTCCCCCGCCGCCTTCACTACCGGCCACTCGGCAAGCAGCTCGTTGACGGAAGGAATGGCGCGCAGGCGGGCGCGCACCTCATCGGACATGTTCTGGCTATCGCTCATGTGCGGCCTTTCAAAACCAAAGGTGAATCAATCGTTCGAACGTCAAACTATCAGCCAATTCGATCGGCTGAGTCAATCAATCGCTATTATCCTCGCGCGCCGCGATCTTTTCCACGCGAACGGCGTTTTCCTGAGTGAGCGCGGCGCCCGTCAACGGGTCCCAACGCAACGGTGTATGGTCGAGCGGGCCGACGCCCAAGGCTTGAGCGCCGCCGGCATCGGCGCCAAACGAACGTCCGCCAGGGGCGGCCGACGTAAAGATACACGCCGGATGCAGATACGGCGTCGTCTCCACGCGCACGCGGTCGCGGCCCATATCGCTCACGAGCTCGACGATCTCGCCGTCGGCGATGCCCATGTGCGCAGCAGCATCGGCATTCATCTGCACGGCATCCAGGTCCGATCCAGCCTCGGCGGCACCTTGAGCCGCAAGCCTGCGCGAGGTGTGCGACTCAAAGGGACGGTTGCCACTAATGAGGCGAAACATCCCCGGGCCGGGCTCCACCATGGGCGCAATCCAGTTGGGCACACGACCCATGCCGGCTCGTTCCCATACGTCGCTTGCCAGCGCAATTTTGCCGCCGGCAAGCGGAATCACCGGCTCACCCGTGCGCGACGGCAGCGCCACGCCCGTATCGGCCCAGCCGCGCTCCTTGAGCTCGTCCAGATCGATCCCAAAAGGCGCCACCTGGGCAGCCGCCAGATCGTCAGACGTAAACTGGAAATACTCGCCCACGCCACACGCCTGCGCCAGACCGGCAAAAATCTCCCGACCGGGACGTGTGCCGTCATGCTGCACGTGCAGCACGGCGTTGCGGTAGAACACGCGCGAATCGTTGGCGCCCACGACTGTGCCCACACCGCGGTCGGCCTCCAGATACGTCACGTCGGGCAGCACGAAGTCAGAAGCACGCGCCGTCTCGGACCAACGAATATCAATCGTCACAAGCAAGTCGAGCTGCTGCAAAATACCCAACCAAGCCTGTGCATTGCCATAGCCCGCACCGGGGTTACTGGCATAGACGATGAGCCCACGCAAATCGCCGGCAAGAATCGACTGACCGATGGTCGTGCACAGCCCGCGCACCGGATCGACCAGTGGATAGCGCTCGGACCCCAGCTTGGGCCTGCGCGGCACCGACGGCGTCGCAAAGCGTGCGGGATCGAGGTCGCCCAACACAAGCGGCGTGGGCGGGTTGAGGGCACCGCCCGCGTGTCCGATGCAGCCCAGCAGCACATCGACCAGACAAATCGCGCGCGCGGTCTGGGTGCTGTTGGCATACGCGATGCCAATGCCGCCATGAAAGCCGGCGTCCACCACCGCAGCAGGCGCCGCGGCAGCTAGATCGCGCGCCGTGGCGGCGATCTCTGCGGCCGGCACGTCGCACATCGGCTCAGCCCACTCGGGCGTCCAAGCAGCGGCCGCCTGCGCCAGCTCGTCAAAACCCGTGGTATAGCGGGTCACGAACTCGTGATCGTACAGGTCCTCGGCAATCAACACGTGGACAATACCCAACAGCAGCGCCAGGTCGCAGCCCGGGCGTACGCGCAACCAGCGGTCGGCGAGCGCAGCCGAGCCGCTGCGCCGGGGGTCGACCACGATAATCTTCGCCCCACGGCGACGGGCATCGTTGAGCGCATCAACGGCCTCCATCGTCGACGAATCGACGATGGAACGCCCCAGGTACATGATGCAATCGGTATGCGCCAGGTCGGAGGCGGGACTATAGCCCAAGCTATGCTCCCAACCGGTAAGTCGGCTTACCTCGCAGGCACCGTCGGCACCGTACACGTTGGGCGAGCCAAGCGCATGCATAAAGCGATGCGCCCAGTAGCGGTCGAACGAGGGCACGCCGAGCGTCATGCCCAGCGCACGGGGACCATGCCCGTCAACAATCTCCCCAAAGCGCGCTGCGATCTGCGCGAACGCCTCATCCCACGAAATCGCATCGAACCCCGAGCCATCATCTCGTCGACGCATGGGATGCAAAATCCGGTCGCGCTCGTCAAACGGCATTGCCAGGCGATGCCGTCCGCGGGCGCACAGGGCACGCGCCGCGCACGGATGCCCCGGCACCGGCAACTCGGCCGCCACGCGACCGTCCTCAACGCGTGCCGCAAAGGCGCAATCGGCATAGCATCCCCCGCATGTGGTCACCACGGCGCGACCGTCACGCTTCACAGCAGATGCCATCTCGATTACCCCTTTCATCAGCCAAACACAACAGGCCAAAAGCCCGGCAACGAGCCCCAGACCCAAAAAGCCTCCCGCACGGCAACGCCCCGCGGGAGGCCCAACGTCAAACAGACGGTACCTTACGCCTCGGACTTCTTGGCGTAGATAAACCAGTAGCCGAGCGCGACCAGAACCGCGCCGCCCACGATGTTGCCCAGCGTGGCAGCGGACAGGTTAAACGCAATGCCCGCAGCGTTGAGCGCATCGGCGCCGGCGACCTTGGCGCCATAGCCGCACGCGTGCATCACGGCACCCATGGGCAAAAAGTACATGTTGGCAACGCAGTGCTCAAAACCGCAGGCCACAAAGGCGGCGATGGGCAGCAAAATGCCCACAACCTTATCGACCACGGTCTTGCCAGCGGTACCGATCCACACGGCCAGGCACACAAAGATGTTGCACAGGATGCCGCGGAAGAAGATCGTCACCCAGTCGACCGTCACCTTGCCAGCGGCGACACTCACCATGGAATTGGCGACCGCCTCGCCGTTGAGCTTGTAAATGCCGGCCATGTACACCAAAAAGACGATGAACAGGGCACCGACAAAATTGCCGACCCACACGACGACCCAGGCCTTGAGCATCTGGGCCAGAGTGATCTTTTTGCTCTTGAGTGCGCAGACCATAAGCGAATTGCCGGTAAACAGCTCGGCGCCGCACACCAGCACGAGCACCAGTCCCAGGCAAAAGCACAGGCCGCCCACGACACGCTGGGCACCCCAGCCCAGCGTGCTGTCGCTCAAAAACACCGTAAAGAACAGGCCGCCGAAGGCGATAAACGCACCGGCGAACATTGCCAACAGAAAGGCCTTAGCGACCGGCAGGTTAGCCTTGGTCACGCCGGCGGTCTCGGTCTTGGACTCGATCGCGGCGGGCGCCAGGCAATCGGGAGCGGGGTACTCCACCTTGGAATCTGCCATGTCAATCACTTCTTTCCTATTCAGCAGAGGCAAGCGCTCCTATTGCTCTTGCCCCAAGCGGACAAAGTGGGAAAAGTCGTTGGCGGCCACGGCGTCGTACACGGCGTCGACGGCCTCAAAGACCTCCGGGGACATGGGGTTATAGAACTCCGTATCGCCCGGCTGAATCCCTATGAAGACGATATCTTCGCACGATTGCTCGATTTCTTCGATCAGAATCGACAAGGGAAGCGAATGCGTGGTGAACATCGACTTGCGGGCCACATCAGTTTTATCAAGCAAGCGGATGGCGCCGACGGGCAGCGCCATGTCGGCGGCATCGACCAAAACCAAACGCGGCGGACGCTCGCGCTTGACCTCGATGATGTCATCCTCGGGCGTTTGGCCGCCGTCGATGGTGTACCAACCGGCGATGGGCGCGTCCTCCATCTTTTTGGAGAGCACGGGGCCGGCGGCATCGTCGGCACGCAGCACGCTTCCCGCCGTGAGCACGATACCCGCAAACGGGGCGCCGTTCACACTTCCATCCACAACGCGACCCATTACTGCAACCTTCCCGTCAGATACACGCCCGACACATCGCGCACGCGCTCAACCAGATCACGAAACTTCATTAAGAACGCGACCTGCTGGGCATGCAGGCCAAAGTCGTCGTCGAACACCGAGATGCCGGCCTTGGCCGACCCGCGAAAACCGCGCTCGTCGAGCAGCGCATCGCAGGCCTCGAGCAGCGACGGCACCGCCGCCTTGTCGAGCTGGCACTCGCCAAAGGAGCGGATGGCCTCGAACTTGGTCTTGGCCTCCCCCTCCGGCAGCGCGTCGACGAGCGAATAGAACACATCCACCGGCACCGACAGGCGCGGCTCAAAGCAGTCGAGCACGCCGGTGTGGTGGCCCACGGCGAGCGTGTAGTACAGCACGTCGCAGGCCTCCTGGGGAACGTCTTCCTCGGTCTCCACAAACTTACGCGTGAGCTCATAGAAGACCACCTGGTCGGGCGCATGGCCCAGGCAGGGGTCGACGACGCCCTCGGCGGCCTCGTCGCTTGCGCGCGAGGCATCGCCAAAGGAGCCGCCGAGCATGCCGGGGCCCGCAAAGTAACCAGAGCGGTCCGTGAGCTCCATCTAGCGACCTCCGGCCAGCACCAGATCCTGCAGCGCCGAGTAGACCTCAACGCGGCGAGGATCGTCCTGCTTGTCGATGAGCAGCGCCATGGCACCGCGGATATCGCCCTTGGGCGCACCCTCGAGCGTGTCCATAAACTCGTTGGCCAGGTCACGACCGTAACGGTAGCCGCTCATGGCGCGAGCCTCGCGCTCGATGGCAACGCGCAGCTTGTACGGCACGCCGGGGTGCAGGATATCGGCCTGCTCGCCGGCGGCCTCCACCGTGGTCTCGGCATGGAGCTTTTGGTCCAGCAGACCGAGCGCCATGGCAAAGCCGTAGACGGTCTGCGCGGGGCTGGGCGGGCAGCCGGGGATGTAGACATCGACCGGCAGAATCTTGTCCGTGCCGCCCCAGACGCAGTAGTTGTCGTAGAAGATGCCGCCGGTGCAGCCGCACGCGCCATAGGACACCACGATCTTGGGATCGGGTGCGGCCTCAAAGGCGCGCAGGGCCGGCATGCGCATGGCACGCGTCACGGCACCGGTGTACAGCAGCACGTCGGCGTGACGGGGCGAGGGCACGACCTTGATGCCAAAGCGCTCGACGTCGAAGACGGGCGTAATAGAACCGAAGATCTCGATCTCACAGCCGTTGCAGCCGCCGCAGTCGACACGGTAGACGTACACCGAGCGTTTGATCTTCTTAAGAAGGGTCGCCTTGGCCTTCTCGATGCTCTCGTCGAGCTCGATCTTGGTCGGGCGGTACTGAAGCCGCTCGGGCAAAAGCGTGGGTTCGGCCATGGTTACTCCTCCTTCGTATCAAAATCCATGATGATGCCCTCGACCGGTGCAGGTCCAGCGGGGATCTCGGGCGCATCGGGGTTGAGCTCGCGGTCGACATACTCCGGGTTCACGCCGTGGCCGCCCAGATACTCCATGCCGGGGCCCTGGGGCTCACCGGACGCAAGCGTCTCGTTGGCAGCCATGCCGGCAGCGTTGCCGGTCTTTACGGCCGAGGCGGCGCGCAGGGCGTCGAGCTCGCGCTTGCACTCCTGGCACATACCGACGGTACGGGCGGCCTGGATGGCCTCCATGCCGCCGGTCTTTTGCAGCAGGCGCTTGGCGTAGTCGATCTCCTTGTGCGGGGCAAACGGCTTGCCGCAGCGCGAGCAGTGCTCGAGCGTATAGACGCTCTTGCTGGTGAGGTCGTCTTTGCTCATGACGGCCAGCTCAAACTCCTCGGTGAGCTTGATGGCCTCCATGGGGCAGGCTTCCTCGCAGCGGCCGCAAAAGATGCAGCGGCCGTAGTCGATCGACCAGGTAATGGTATCGGCCGCAAGGTCAGTGTCCATGCGAATGGCATCGGCAGGGCACGCCACGCCGCAGGCACCGCAGGCGATGCAGAGCTCGGCGTTGTGCTCGGGCTTGCCGCGCATGTCCTTATTGGTGGGGAACGGCGCAAACGGGTACTTGACCGTCGCGTCGCCGGCCTTGGCGTTAACCTTCCAAAGCTTCAGCATATTAGAGCGCCTCCTCATCGAGCGGAGCGGCCAAGGTGCCCTCGCCCGCAAGCGGCGACTTGTCGCGCCAGACGTTCTCGAACTGCTCCTTGTCGAGCACGTGGTCGCGCTTGGCGGCGACATCGGTCACCGTCACGCGGTCGGTGCAGGAGTAGCACGGGTCGAGCGAGCCGACGATCAGCGCCGCGTCGCCCACGGTGTTGCCGCGGAACATGTAGCGCAGGACCGGCCAGTTGCTGTACGTGGCGGCCTTGGCGCGCCAGCGGTAGCACTTCTGGTTATTGCCGAGCATGGCCCAGTGCACGTCCTCGCCGCGCGGCGCCTCGGTGGCGCCGATAGCGTACTTGTGCGGGGTGTACTCCCAATCCGTGGTGAGGATGGGGCCCGACGGACAGTTCTCGAGCATGGTCTCGATCATGTCGATCGAATCGTAGACCTCCTGGATGCGAACGGCGGTACGGCCGAAGGCATCGCAGGTGTCGGCCGTGGCAGCATGCATCTTCTGAACATCCGGATCGGCGTAGCCGTCAAAGGGATGGTCAAAGCGCACGTCGCGGGCATAGCCCGAGCCACGCATGAGCGGGCCGACCGGCGAGAAGTCGCGTGCGATCTTGCGGTCCAAGATGCCGATGCCACTCGTACGCTCGATAAAGTTGGGCGTCGAGAGCAAGACGTCGACGAGTTCCTGAACCTCGGAGCGCAGCTGGTGGATGGTCGTGAGCGTGGAGAGCTTCTGCTCGGCCAAAATGTCGCGACGCACGCCGCCGATCACGTTGAGGCCGTAGGTCTTGCGGTGACCGGAGAGCTTCTCGGCCAGGTCCATGGACTTCTCGCGGACGCGGAAGAACTGCTGGAAGCCGGAGTCGAAGCCCGTGTAGTGCGATGCGAGGCCAATATTGAGCAGGTGCGAGTGCAGGCGCTCGACCTCGAGCATGATGGCGCGGATGTACTGGGCGCGCGGCGGGACATGGATGCCCTGGGCGCGCTCGACGGCCTCGGCATAGGCCACCGAGTGGGCGCAGCCGCAGATGCCGCAGATGCGGTCGGCAAGGAACGTGACGGCGTCATAGTTCAGGCGCGTCTCGGCGACCTTCTCCATACCGCGGTGCACGTAGAACAAACGGTAGTCGGCGTCGACGATCGTCTCGCCCTCAACGAACAGGCGGAAGTGGCCGGGCTCGTCGGAGGTAATGTGCAACGGGCCCATGGGGACGAGCGTCGTCTCCTTGCCCTTGGTATCGGCCAAGAACTCATAGTTTTCCATGTCGCTCGCGGGAGCGGGACGGAAACGGTAGTCCATGGAGTCCTTACGCAGCGGGTACAGGCCGCTGGGCCAATCGTCGGGCAGCACCAGGCGACGACGATCGGGGAGGCCCTCGGGAATCAGGCCGAACATGTCGCGCAGCTCGCGCTCGCCCCACACGCAGGCGGGGACGAACGGCGTCACGGACGGGAACGTCATCTTGGCGGGATCGACCTCGGTGCGCACGGTCACCCAGCCGGGGTCCTCCCCCTCCATGGAGATGACGTAGTACACGGCGTAACGGCCGCACAGGCTGCGCTCATCGTTGCCGATGATCACGGGAATCCAGCCATAACGCTCGTAATACAGGTAATGGACGGCCTCGGGAAGCTTGTCCTGCTTGACGGTAATCGTCAGCTGGTCCTCGCACTGCCACTCGACCTTCTCGATGCAGCCCGGAACGGCGCGGCGCAGGGCCTCGACATGGCTCTCGCAGCGACGGGCATACACCTTGTTCTCAGTTTCAATCATTCGTTACTCCACCTCGCTCTGAGCGGTCTCGGTACCGAACACAGCGCGGTACATCGGCGTCGCGTGAAGTTCCTCGGTGCTCTGCTCGAGCACGATGCCGGTCGCGGTCTCCACACCGTGCACGAGAGGCAGCGGGGTGGCGATGCCAAACCACAAGATCATGACAGCCAGGATGATTTCGGGGATAAGCATGAGCACCGGGGCCTCATGCTTATCCATGCCCTGGGGCGCATGGCCGAATACCGACTTGAGTGCAATGCGGGTGAGCGCGGAGATGGCCACGGTAAGACCGAGGGCGACCACGACGACCAGCCACATGGGACCGGCGGTAACACCGGCGACAAAAGTCAGGAACTCGGAGATAAACATGCCAAAGGGCGGGAAGGCACCAAGACCGAGCAGCGCCAGGACGGCGAGCGCGGCGGTTGCGGGGGCAACCTCGACGACGCCCTGGATCTTGGCCAGGCTACGCGTGCCAAAGGCGTGCTGGATGTTGCCGGACACGCAGAAGGCAAGCGTCTTGGTAAAGCCGTGGAACACGCAGTGCAGCAGGGCTGCGGCGATACCCAGCGGGCCACCGATACCCAGGCACAGGGCGATAACGCCCACGTTCTCCACAGACGAGTACGCAAAGCGGCGCTTGAGGTCGTCCTGGCGAAACATCGAAAGTGCCGCCACCAAAATGGACAGCGTGCCGACGATCAGCAGCAAAAGCTGCGGATACTCGGCGCCCACGGCCTGGATAGTAAAGCCGTAGAAGCGCATGATCACAAGCATGGCGCACTTAAGCAGCACGCCCGAGAGCAGGGCCGAGACAGGGCTCGGGGCCTGGGAGTGGGCATCGGGCAGCCAAGTGTGCATGGGGAACAGGCCGGCCTTGGTGCCAAAGCCGATCACGATAAACGCAAAGGCAAGGCGCATGAGCGTCGGGTCGAACTGGTCGGCATACGGCAGCACGCACGACAGGAACGCGGCCTCGTGGGCGTTGGGTATCACGTCGGCGGCGTTGGCGTAGATCAGCAGCGTACCGAACAGGCCGAAGGCCACGCCGGCGGTGCATACCATCGCATACTTCCAAGAAGCCTCGAGGGCCGTCTTGTTCTTGTAGATACCCACGAGGAACACGGTGGAAAGCGTGGTTGCCTCCACGGCGGCCCACGTGAGGATCATGTTGTTGGACAGGCACGCGAGCAGCATGGTGAACACGAACAGGCTAAACAGCGCAAAATACTGCTTGGCGCGCTCGGCGGGCATGGAGCCCTCCTCGATATCGGCCTTTACATAGGGCAGCGAGAACAGCCCCGTAAGAAAACCGATAAAGCCGATGAGCAGCACAAAGATGGCGCCCAGCGAATCGAGGTGGAACCACAGGCCAAAAGCGCTCGCGGTGTCGCCGCTCATAAGGACGTCACCGGCCGTCATAATCGACAGCACCAGGACGGCTGCGACGGAGACCAGGTTGAGACCGGCAAACACGTTATAGGACGTGTTCTTGGGCAAAAATGCCATGACCAGCGAGAACACCAAAGGAGTCGCGAGCAGGGCGAGAATCAACGTTTCCATGGACTACCCCCTCAGCTCGGACAGGTCGCGCGCATCGAGCGAGTGGGAGTCGTCCCAAATGCGACGCACGACGATGGACATGATGATGACGGCAAAGATGGCGTCGGTGGCGATACCGATCTCGATGATCTCGGGAGCGGTGGGGGCCAAAAGCGCGAGCGTCACGTGGCTGCCGTTTTCCATGAGGCAGTATCCAAAGATCTGCTTCATGATGTTGCGCTGCGAGATGATGCAGGTGAGGCCCACAAAGAAGTGAGCGAAGCTAATGGCGAGCGCAGGCGTTGCGACCTCGGCCGTGGGCAGGCTGATCTGCGTCACGACGGCAAAGCAAATCGCAACCTCGACGGCGATGATGCAGATGGCCCACGCGGGCTTAAGGCCGGCCTTGAGCGATGCGTCGCTCGGCTCGCCCATCTTCTTGTATGCGCGGTTGAGGATGTAAGGGACCAGGACGACCTTGGTGATAAAGGCGGATCCGGCCCACATAAGCAGCTCCTGCGCACCGGTAGTGGCACCGAGCGTGGCGAGAAGCCCCACGAGCACCAGCGACTGCACCGCATACCAGCTGATGGCGTGCTTGATGTTCTTTGAGACGACCACCATGGTGGACGTGACGATCAGAAGGCCGCCAAGGATGTTGACGATCGAATAACCCATGTCGTTCTACCTCCTAACCGATCCAGCTGGCCGAAAGCGGGCCGCTGACGATGACCATGATGATGAGTACGATGAACACGAATGCCATTGCCTTGGGGAGCGGTGCACCAGCGGCGACTTCCTCGCTCGGCTCGCCGGGCAGGCAATAGCCCATCCACTTGAGGAACCAGGCGAAGGTGGCGACGGTCTCGGCAACCATGATGCACACGAGCACCAGGATCGCGACGTTGCCGGCACCAACAGAGAAGCCGCCGGCGATGATCTGGAACTTCGAGAAGAACGTGTTCATGGGCGGCACGCCGGCAATGGCGAGCGCGGCGACACCAAAGCCCACGCCCGAGATCGGGTACTTCTTTACGATGCCGCGAAGCTTGGGCAGCACACGCGTGCCGAGCGTGAAGGAGAACGAACCGGCGATCAGGAAGAACAGCGTCTTGGCGAAAGCGTGGTTAAAGATGTGGCACACGGCGCCATCAAAGGCCAGCTGGCTGCCAAAGACCGAAAGGCCCAGACCAAAGAACACATAGGAGAGCTGGGCGATCGTGGAGAAGGCCAGCAGACGCTTCATGTCCTTTTGCGGCAGGTACATAAGGAAACCAAAGAGCATGGTGACCATGGCGTCGATAATGGCGACCCAGCCCACGATCTCGGGAATCTCGCCGGCAGAGACGAGTGCACGCGCGAACACGCACACGCCGACCTTAACCATCGAGGCACCATGCAGGTAGGCCGAAACAGGCGTCGGTGCCTCCATGGCCGAAGGCAGCCACATGTACATGGGAACCTGTGCGGACTTGGCCCAGGCCGCAAACAGCACGAGCAAAAGGACGATAGCCTTGAGCTTGGCATCGAGGCCGGCAATCGCGGTAATGGCGAAGGTGCCGGTGTGGGCAAACACGATGGCAGCGCCCAGATACAGGCCGAGCGCACCGATATGCGTGATGATCAGGGCCTTCATGCCGGCCTTCTTGGCCGTAGGCGTCATGTAGTAGCTAATGAGGCCCCAAGAGCACGCACCCGTGATCTCAAAGAACACGAGCTGACCCAAAAGGGTCGAGCTGTACACAAGGCCGGCCATGGCGCCGATGAAGGTCGCGAGGTACGCGTAGAAGCGACGACGCGGCGCATCGGGATGCTCACGGTTATTCTCGCTCATATAGGGGATCGAATAGATCACGACAAGCAGGCCGATACCCACAAAGGCGGGCGCGAGCAGCGTGCTCATGCGATCGAAGGTGAATCCCATGACGAGGGTCTGCCCAAACGAGATCAGGGGGACCTGCGTGTCGGGCATGCCGGCGCCAGCGAAATTCGCGGCGAGGGCAATGGTGCAGGCCGTCGAGACGGCGGCACCCAAAACGCTGAACCACTTGGCGTACGGACGGGGGAACAGGGCGACGAGCACCGAGGCCACCATCGGGGCCGCGATAGCGACCAAGCCGAGAAGGGACAGACTGACTGCAAATGACATTGTTTCTCCCTTCTCCTACACGCCGACGACCACGAAGACAAACGCCAGAACGGCGATGCCCACGACAGCCCAGGTCTGATTGCCAAGCACCTTAAAACGCGAGCGCGAGCAGGAGTTCTCGATCACGCCGCACACGACAAAGTCGATCAGGCACTTCACCAGGAAGATGACGGCGCCCAGAACGGCGGCAGCGCCCATGGTCGCGGGCTCGCCCCAGGGGACGAAGATCGCGCAGAACCAGGCGACGACCAGGACCTGCTTCATGGACATGGCGAGCTTGGCCATGGCGAGCGACGGGCCGGAAAGCTCGGCGAGCGGACCTTCCTGAAGCTCCTGCTCGGCCTCGGCCTGGTCAAACGGCAGCTTGCCGAGTTCCATGTAGCAGGCGATCGCAAAGGCGATGCCGGCGAGGATCACGGCGACCGGCGCGTCGATGGCGCCCGTCATGATGTGCTGACCCATAGTGGCGATGTCGGTGGAGCCACACACCAGGGCGGCGGCAAACAGCGCCAGCAGCATGGACGGCTCGATGAGCACGCTCATGAGCAGCTCGCGAACGCCGCCGATACCGGCGTAGGCGTTGGACGAATCCACACCGCAGAGGGCGAAGAAGAAGCGGGCGAGCGCCAGGCTGTACATGATGGTGATGGCGTCACCAAAGACCGGGATGGGGCTTTGCGCCGTAAAGAGCGGCAGGCCCATCGCGAGCATAAAGGCGACGGCGAAGAACAGCGGCGGCATAATGCGCAGCGCAAAGCTCGCGTCCTCGCTCTGGGACTCGGGGCGCGCAAAGAGCTTGGCCAGGTCGCGGTAGTCCTGCATGATGCTGGGGCCGCGACGGTTGTGCATCTTGGCGCGGATCACGCGGCCGAGACCGGAGAAGAACGGCGCGACGGCCATGACGACCACGCCCTGCAGAACGGCAAGTACGATGTTGTTCATGCTCTCCCCTCCTTAACCCATTTGCACGGCGAGCACGAGGAACACCACGAGTGCCGCGACGATGTAGCAGATATAGATGCTGTAGTTGCCGCCCTCGAGCTTAGTCGCGAGGTCGGCGAGCTTCTCGACACCCTTATGCGGGGCATCGACGAGAACCTTGTCGGGTACGGGCTCCACAGCCTCGGCCACACCGGTGAGCTTCTGGAAGAAGTGCGCGATGGACCAGCAGACGGCCGTGCAACGGTCGCGCAGCGTGTAGAGCGGCTGCATAAACCAGGACACCTCGGAGGCAAAGGTCGTGGCCACGACGGGCATATGCTCATTGGGAGCATAGCCGCATGCCCACGGCTGGGACTTCTGCACCTTGCCGACGGTCTTGAGCTTGCGGTAGCCGCAGGCAAGGCCGACGAGCACCACAAGCGCGATGGCGATCGCGGGCGTGGAGGTGGCAGCGCCGGAGTACTGGTTCATGAGCTCCATGCCCTCGGCGGCAAACACGCCACCGTACGGATGCAACACGGACGCGGCGACATCGACCAGCACAGGCGCGATCACGGGAGCGCCAATGCCCAGCACGACGCAGATGGCCGCAAGCAGCCCCTGCGCAAACACCATGGGGGCGGGAACCTCCTTGGCATTGGCCGCGGCCTCGGAGCGGGGCGCGGAGGCAAAGGAGACACCATAGGCCTTGACGAAGCACGTAACAGCCAGCGCGCCGGTAATGGCAAGCGCGACGGCAGCGAACACGGCCGCGATCATGACGGCCTTGTCGCCCTGCATGGCGGCGTTAAACAGCGACTGGTAGGTAAACCACTCGGACACAAAGCCGTTGAAGGGCGGGATGGCCGAGATGGCAAGCGCGCCAACGAGGAAGCAGATGGCCGTTGCCGGCATACGACGGAACAGGCCGCCCATCTTCTCCATATTGCGCGTACCCGTGGAGTACAGCAGCGCACCGGCGCCCAAGAACAGCTCGCCCTTAAACATCGCATGGTTAAACGTGTGGTAGAGGGCGGCCATCAGGGCCAGGACGGCGATGCCGACAGAGTTGAGCGCCATGGCGGCCATGGAAGCGCCGACGCCGAGCAGAATGATGCCGATGTTCTCGACGGAGTGATAGGCCAGCAGGCGCTTGATGTCATGCTCCTGCAGGGCGAAGGCCACGCCGAGGACCGACGAGATCGCACCGAAGACCATGACCATAAGGCCCCACCAGACCTGAACGCCCGAGGCGGAGAGCAGGTCGAGACCAACCTTGAGGATGCCGAAGATACCGATCTTGATCATGCCGCCGGACATGAGGGCCGACACGTTGGACGGCGCCTCGGGATGCGCCTTGGGCAGCCAGCCGTGCAGCGGGATGATACCGGCCTTGGCACCAAAGCCAAAGAAGGCGAGCACAAAGCACACGGATGCGACCGCGGGGCTAAACTGCGTAGCGCGGAAATCCGCAAAGGCAAACGAGCCACCGGCGAAGTTGGTCATGGTGAGGAAGCTCGCCATGATGAGCACAAAGCCCACATGCGCAATCACAAAGTAGAGCCAACCGCCATGGATGGAATTCTCGTTCTCCTCGATCACGACCAGGAAGTACGATGTCAGCGACATGAGCTCAAAGGCGACCAGGAACCAAAACACGTTGTCGGCGGTGATGACGAGCATCATGGACGCCACAAAGGTGTTAAAGAAGAAGCCGGCGCGGCCTTTTTTGCCCGGGTACTCATCAAAGTAGTTGAGACCGTAGATCGAACCGGCAAACGCGAGCACCGAGATGAGCGCCACGAACAGGCCGGACAGCTGATTGAGCAACAGCTGGAAATGGGCAAACGGGAAGAACACGATGGTGTCGACCGACGTGACATCGCCCAGCACGGCCTGGATACCGGCCACAAACGAAAGCACCGCGGCGACGGCGCCGATAAGGCAGCCGGCGGTCTTGGCGGCGTTATCGGCTTTGATCAGCAGAACCGAGGCGAGCGCACCGATGCACGAGACGGCAAGCGATGCGACAAACAGCGTCATGCTATCCATTGTTTACGCTCCCTTCTGCTTTCTCGGACAGGCCCTGGGCCACAGCGGTAACGTCGACGACCGGACCGTTTTCGATCGAGCGCAGGCGCTTGGCCTCGTCGAGCTCGCGATCGGCCGCGCCGCCCATGACGGTCAGCGCCTTGGTGGGGCACGCCGCCACACAATGCGGGCCGTCCGGATCGAAGGCGCACAGGTCGCACTTGACAGCGCAGGTGTACTGGCCAGGAGCCCACGTAAGCAGGCTGCTCAGGGACTTAGGATACGAAGGCGTCGGGTCGCACATGCCTGCGACACCGGCGATAGACGTGCCATCGGGATGGATGGCTCCGAAGGGGCACGCGATGGCGCACAGCCTGCACCCGATGCACTCCTGCTCCTTGACGTGGATGCGATCGCCATCGTGCTCGATGGCATTCACCGGGCAGACCTCGGCGCAGGGGGCACCCTCGCAATGGTGGCAGGCAAGGGCGGCCGAAATACCGCCGGTCTTCACGAGCGCCAGGCGCGGCGTATCCTGAAGACCCTGCATCCGGTGGGCGTCGGCACAGGCGGACTGGCATGTTCCGCAGCCGATGCACCTCTCCGGGTTGATGTCGATGAAGCGGTTCATCCCCACTTCCTTTCAAAATAACGGGCCGGGCTCCCGAACGTACGGGACGCCCGGCCCAAAAAGCCAACGAGAACGGGACTACACGATTTGATTCACGTGCGTCTCGTCGTCGAACTTGGCGGCGCCGGGCTCAACGTCCTGGGGAGCGGCGGCGTCCACCAGAGCCTGCTTGAGCTCGGTGTACTGACGCTCCACCTCGCCCTCTGCCCAGACCTGGTCGGCGATAGCGTCGACCTGGCAGGCGGAGAACTTGTCCTCGGGCGTATGCGAGACCGGGTCGACCTTGTGCATGGTCAGCTCGTTGCACTTGCCGATCCACCACTGGTAGGTCATGTAGACCGTGCCCTTGTTGATGCGATCGCTTATGTCGGCGCGGCTGTATACCTGGCCGCGGCGGCTGTGGATCGAGACGATGTCGCCGTTCTTGATACCGCGCGCCTGGGCGTCCGCGGGATTCATGCGAACAAAGCCGGGCTCGTCGGCAAGCAGCGCCAGCGTCTTGCAGTTGCCGGTCATCGAGCGACAGCTGTAGTGGCCGACCTCGCGGACGGTGCACAGGATGAGCGGGTACTCATCGTCGGGAAGCTCGGAGGGCGCCTCCCAATCGTGTGCCATCAGGTTGGCGCGGCCGTCCTTGGTGGTGAACTTGCCACCAGCGAACATGTCGGCCGTACCGTGGTCGTTCACATCGGTGCTCTTGACGGGCCACTGGGCGTAGCCGCCCTCGGGAGCCATCTTCTCGTAGGTCGCGCCCACAAAGTTGGGGCACAGGCTAATGCACTCGTTCCAGATCTGCTCGGTGTTGTCGTAGTGCATGGGGTAGCCCATACGCGTAGACAGGTCCGCGAAGATCTCCCAGTCGTGACGGCACTCGCCCTTGGGCGGAACGGCCGCGTCAAAGTGCTGGAAGCTACGGTCGGATGCGGTAAAGACACCCTCGTGCTCGCCCCAAGAGGTGGCAGGTAGGATGACGTCGGCGAGCATGGTCGTCTGCGTCATAAAGATGTCCTGGCAAATGAACAGATCCAGCTCGGAGAGCGTCTTGCGCATTCCGGCCGAATCGGGCTCGGTCTGCACCGGGTCCTCGCCGTAGTTGTAGAAGCAGTGCACCTTGCCCTCGTCGACCAGGTGGCCCAGGTCGGTGAGCTTGTAGCCCTCCTCGAGCGGGAGCTTTTCCTCGGGCACGCCCCAAGCCTTGGCAAACTTGGCACGCACTGCCGGGTCGGTGACCTTCTGGTAGCCAGGGTACAGGTTGGGCAGCATGCCCATATCACAGGAGCCCTGGACGTTATTCTGGCCACGCACGGGCGCGAGACCGGAATTGGGTTTGCCGATCTGGCCGGCAACGCAGGCGATGGAGGCGATGGTGTGCACCGTCTTCAGGTTCTGCTTCTGCTGGCATACGCCCATGCCCCAGCCAATGATGGCAGAGGGCTTCGCCGTGGCGTACATCTCGGCAGCTTGGTGGATCAACGCGGGCTCGACACCCGTGATGTCCTGTACGGATTCGGGAGTGTAGTTCTTGATGGTCTCCCACCACTCGTCAAAGCCGTTCGTGTGCTCGGCGACGAATTCCTTGTCGTAGAGGCCATCGTTGACCAAGCAGTTGGCAAAGGCGTTGAGGAACGCGACGTTGCAACCATTCTTGATCGGAAGGTAGAGATCGGCGATACGCGCGGTTTCGATATGGCGCGGATCGGCGACGATGATCTTGCAACCCTTTTCTTTGGCTCGCACGATACGCCTTGCGACGATGGGGTGCGAATCGGCAGGGTTATAGCCGAAGAGGAAAATGCAGCCCGCATCCTCCATACCGGGGATGGAGCATGACATGCAACCTGAACCAACCGTGTCCATCAGACCGAGGACAGTAGGGCCGTGTCAAGTACGGGCGCAGTTGTCCACGCTGTGGGTGCCGATGCACGCACGCGTAAACTTCTGCATGACGTAGTTCGCCTCATTGCCGCCGCCTCGCGAAGAGCCGGTGGTCATGACAGCGTTAGGACCATATTCGTCAATTATGGCCTGCATCTTAGATGCGGTGAAATCCAGTGCCTCGTCCCAGCTTACGCGCTCAAGATCCGCGCCCTTAGTGCGGCGGATCATCGGGTGCAGTACGCGAGGAGTCAAGATCTTGGTGTCGTTGATGAAGTCGTAGCCGCTCATGCCCTTAAGGCACAGCTCGCCCTGATTGGTGATGCCGTTGAGCGGTTCGGTACCCACGACCTGGCCGTTTTGGACCAAGAGGTTAAACTGGCAACCGGCGCCGCAATACGGGCAGATCACTTTATGCTTCTCCATGACACCCTCCTTCCTTTTTCTGCTACCGATTACTCGGTACTAATTTGACAATCATTGGGCTTGTCGCCCCAACGCTTACGCCTCGTTTTCGATGGTGGCGCGGGCACGCTCGGCAGTCAGTTCCGCCAGGCGCTCATCGTCTACCAGGGTGAGGCCCTTGGTCGGGCACGCCTCGGCACACGCCGGACCGCCGGGACGGTCCACGCACAGGTCGCACTTGAGCACGAAGCTCTTGGTCTGCGAACCCACGCGAACGTCGCCCATCAAGACGGGGACCTGCGTGGTCGCCACGCTCACGGCGCCAAAGGGGCATGCCATGACGCAGCTCTTGCAGCCGATGCAGTTGTCCTCGTTGACGCCGATGCGATGGTTCTTTGGATCAAAGAACAAGGCGCCCGTAGGACAGGCCTTCGCGCACGGGGCATCCTCGCAGTGATGGCAAGCCACCGGTGCGGAGATCTCGTACGTACGCGTCACGCGCAGGCGCGGCGCGGCGATGTTACCGGGGATGTCGTGCGCCTCGATACACGCCGCCATGCAGGTTTGACACCCAATGCAGCGCGAAGAATCGGCTACGACTCGCTTATTACCCATGTTGTTCACTCCCTCCTGAATCCCTTGTCGGAGAGACCCTGTCGACATTGACCCAAGCCGCCCGTGGCCTGGCATCGACGTATCGAATGCATACGGCGAAACATGCACTCGATAGAGTTTCTCCAACGATATACAGGTTAAATATACGCAGTTGCAGGGGGCAAACTTGAGCATAGGCCCTGCAATACGAGTGTATTGCAGGGGTTTGGGCTGGTTGGGATTATTCTCTGGAAGCTATAAAGGCAAGTGTATTACACGCGTACGCCCAAGAAAGATTTCACGCTCATTTCTGAAGGATGTAGTACGTTTGTAATATCGTTTACACTCAATTACTCTAGTGCAATAAAGTAGTGGTTGTAAGATTGGCTATTATTAGCCGTTGCTGTATATGACTATTCATATTGCACGCTCATTAAGGGAGGCCAGTGATGTCATCGACTCAAAAACGAGCCATCCTGCAGGTGCGCATTCGCGAGGAAGACAAGCAACATGCCGAGCGTCTCTACGACGCCATGGGCACATCGCTCGCCGAGGCCGTCCGTCTTTTTGTCGCGCAGAGCATTTTGATGCGCAAGCTTCCCTTTCAGCCGGTCGCCGTGCGCTCAAAGGACGGCACCGCCGCCTATGGATCGCTCAAAGCATATGGGGACCCCAATCGCCGCTCCGAGGAGCGTAACGCCTGGATTGAGTACCTTGCTACAGAAAGCGACGATTCGATTTTGGGTCCCGAGGAAGTAGATATCCATGAGTAGCACCATCATCGACGAGACCGTCATCCTACGCCACCTGCTTGACGACGACGAGGTCCTGTCACCGCGCGCCGCCAAGGTCATCGCCACGCGCACCGCTCGCGTCTACCCCGAGATCATCACGCGCGTCGCCGTTACGCTGCGTGACGTCTACAAGGTCCCGCGTGTGGAGATTGCGACGGCCATGACCAAGCTGCTCGATGACGTCATGGTCGACGAGCCCACCGTTGTCTCCCTTGCCGTCAAACTCTTTGGCAAGACCCATATGGACTTTACCGACTGCCTCCTCGCCGCCCGAACCGCCATCTACAACGATGATGTCGTGAGCTTTGGCAAGCCCATCATCCAAGGCATGATCGATTACCGCCACAAGCGCCAAACCGCAGCCGAAGCCCGCAGCCGAAGCACCGACTCCACCATCG
>DBGFJU010000076.1:0-22970 GCA_048529485.1 Collinsella aerofaciens
AGGCAGTAGACCACAATGAGCGTGGAGTAAAAGTTGAACAGCGTATTGACCAGCTGGACAATGGTGTAGATGTTGATGAGAATCTCCTCGTCTTGTCTTTACTTAAGGTAGCCGTCGGCACGGAGCTTTTTGAGGTCCGAATCCTTGACCTCGCAACCGGCGGGCAGCACCATAAACACGCGATCGCCCACCTCTTTGACTGTGGCACCCAGGCCGCAGGCAAAGCCGTAAGAGAAGTCCAGGACGCGCTTGGCGACCTCGGTACGAACGCCCACAAAAATCAGCGCGACAGGCTGCTTGGTGCGCACGCGGCGCACGACGGTCTCCACGTCGTCATAGCTCTCGGGGCGCAGGACATAGGCCGGCAGCTGCGGCGTAGCGTTGATGATGTTGCTCGCATACGCCGAGGCATCGCTCGGTGAGGGAGCAGGTGCGGGGGCAGCAGCGCGGGCACGTGTACTCTCGGCGTAGCTCGACGGCGTGTCGTAGGCACCGGGACGATAACCGCCCGCAACCGTCTCCTGCGAGCGCGATGGCGGGTTGTAGGTCGTAGCGTGGCGAGAATCGTCACCGACCAGCTGACCGGAGCGCGTGTATACGGCCACCGACTCGGCCTCGCCGCGGCGCGTCTGACCCAACAGGCCGTTGCTCGGCTCATCCTGGGTGTAGAAGCCCTCGCCCGAGGCACCGCTGTAACCGTTGTTCTGGTAGCCGTCGTCATAGCCATCATCGTAGCCGTAGTCGTCGTCCTGACCATAACCCTGGTCGTAACCCTGCTGGCCGCCCAGGTGCATCTTATTTTTAATCTCGTCAAGGAAGCCCATGGTTGTGTCCTCTCGCGGTTTAGTGCAGGCGCTCCGATAATCAGTGCGCACTTCAGAGCCTTATTTTACTGCAAACTCCGGGCTAAATACTACCCTGCCCAGGCGAACGAGCGTAGAGCCTTCCTCAAGGGCAGGCTCAAAGTCCTCGCTCATGCCGCAGGAAAGTTCGGGCAGGCTCAGATCGGAGTGCGTCGCCTCAAGCTCATCCCTTAGCTCGCGAAGTCCGGCAAAAGTGCGGCGCGCCACATCCTTATTCCCCCGGGGTGCCATAGTCATAAGGCCCTGCACACAAATTCCCTCAAGCTCCGCAAGCTCACCTGCGGCGTCTCGGACCTCGTCGGGCGAAAAGCCGCCCTTGGACTCCTCGCCGCTCACATTGACCTCGATCAGCACGCGCTGGGGGCCGGAAAGCTCGCCCGCCTCAATCTTGCGGACCGCACGGCTCGAGATAGCCTGAGCCAAATGCAGCGATCCCACCGAATGAATCAGCTCAGCCGAGCCCAGAACCGCATTGATCTTGTTGGTCTGCAGGTTGCCGATCATATCGAAGCGCACCTCGGGTAGCTCCGGATGCTCTGCGAGGTCCGCGAGCTTGCGAACGAGCTCCTGCGGGCGGTTCTCGGCAAAATGGCGATACCCCGCCTGGATAGCGGCAACGGTCTCATCGACGCCAACGGTCTTGGAGACGGCAATCAGGCGTGCGGCATCGTGGGTACGGCCCGCGCGATCGAGCGCCGCATAAAAACGCTCCAGAATCTGCTCACGGCGAGCGCGCATCAAGTCCAAATAGTTATCCATTGCCAATCGCCTCCGCTGACAGCCAAACAATTAGTCCCATGCTAACGCAAGAGCGCGGCCCCGCATCCGCAAGGTCGCGCTCACTTAGGTATTTACAATCTTTCGACGAACGGGGTTACTTACTCCTCGTCGTCCTCGCCATCGTCCTCATCCTCAAGATGATCGAGCAGGTAGCGAAGACCCTCGCTGACCTCGTTAACGGGCACCTTGGCAACGTAGCGTGCATCGACGGCGGGCCTCATGATAACACCCTCGCCCGAAGGCACGCGCATGCTCTCGAGCTCATCCTCATCAGTGCAGGCGATATCACCGGCAGTCATACGCTGTCCGGTCAACAGGAAGGTCAGACGGCAGGCGGCATCGATGGAAATCGAGGCGATGCGATCGAGATAGCGCGATACCATGATGGCGCGGCGCAGGTCGTCATAGTTGCTGTCGTCGTCCATAAAATCGCCCGTGTCCATGCGGTTAAAGGTGCGGAAGAACTTCTCGTAGGCGGCGTGCACTGGCTCGTCCTCGACGGCCAAGTTGCAGATGATGGACATGTCGTTGGTGACGAGCGCAGAAAGCGAAGAGCCCAGCACCTGGTAGACGGCCTCAGCCTCGGCCTCGACCGTGCCGACAAGCTCCTTGGGCAGCGAGATGTCGGCCTTGATCATATGACGCGTGGCGCGGCAAATCTGGCGAACCTTATCGGTCATGCGCTGCAGGTTAAAGTCGACGTAGATGATCGTCTGCAGCAAGCGGAAGTCGGAGGCGACCGGTGACTGCGTGGCAATCAGGTTGTAGCAGACGGCCTCCAGGTTGGCGCAGCGTGCGTCAATCGAAAGCGTACGCTTCTTGGTCTTGGTGGCGAGCTTGCGGTCGTCGGTCACATAGGCCTTCACGGCATCGTGGAGGGCCAGATCGACGGCCTCGTAGATGCTCAGCATCTCGTGACGGGCCTCGATGAGCTGACGGGAAAACAGTTTGCGCATGGTTCACTCCAATCAGTTGGGTGCGGTCATGCCGCCCGCACAGTGAATACGCACCGGACCAGATCCGATCGGCTTGGGACTAGTCGCACCGATCAGCCAAAGCGGCCGGTGATATAGTCTTCCGTCCGCGAGTCCACCGGGCTGGTGAAGATCGCGTCGGTTTGACCATACTCGATGAGCGTAGCGGGCTCGCCGGCAACTTCCTGCAAGAAGAACGCGGTGTAGTCACTGATACGAGCTGCCTGCTGCATTGAATGCGTGACGATGATAATCGTCATCTCGGGCACCAGCTCGGCCATCAGATCCTCGACCTTAGAGACGGAAGTGGGGTCGATGGCGGAGCAGGGCTCGTCCATCAGGAGGACATCGGGTTGCACCGCAAGCACGCGCGCGATGCACAGACGCTGCTGCTGACCGCCCGAGAGCGCCAAACCATCCTTGTTGAGCTGATTGGATACCTCTTTCCAGAGGTTGGCGCGCTTGAGCGATTCTTCCACGATGTCATCGAGGTCGCTTTTGCTAGTCACGCCCTGCAGACGAGGGCCAAAGGCGACATTCTCGTAGATGGATTTGGGAAACGGGTTGGGCTGCTGAAAGATCATGCCCACGCGACGACGGAGATCGACCGGATCGACACCCTCGGCATAGATATCGTTGCCGTCGAGCGTCATGGTGCCCTCGACGCGCGTGCCCTCAATCAGGTCATTCATGCGGTTGATGCAGCGCAAAAACGTCGACTTGCCGCAGCCCGAAGGGCCAATGAAGGAGGTGATGGCGTTTTTGGCGATGTTGAGGTCAAGCCCCGTCAGCGCATGAAAGTCACCGTACCAAAAGTTGAAATCCTTGGCCGTAATGGCCGCTTGCTCCAACGCGGGAGCGGACTGATAAACGGACATGGGACTCCTTAACTAGCGACGCTTGCGCGACAGGAAGCGCGCAAACAGGTTGAAGGCCAAAATTATCACCATCAGCAAGAGCGCGGTGCCGTAGGCTGCGTTCATGTTGATGCCGTCGTTGGCAAGCAAGTACAGGTGAACGGTCATGGGACGACCGGAATCGAGCGGCGAAATAGGTAGATTGATGGCCTGGCCCATGGTGTAGAGCACCACGGCGGTCTCGCCGATGGCACGGCCGATGGCAAGGACGATGCCCGTGGCAATGCGGCCAAAGGCCGAAGGAAGCACGATCTTGGAGACGACCTGCCACTTGGTAGCGCCCAGGCCGTACGCGCCCCAACGGATATAGCGCGGAACGGCGCGAATGGCTTCTTCGGTGGTGCGCATGACGATGGGAAGCATCAAGAGCGCGAGCGCCAGAGCGGCCGAGACCATCGAAAGGCCCAGGCCCATAGCCTCGACAAACAAGGCGTAGCCAAACAGGCCCATAACGATGGAGGGCACCGAGGCCAAAGCGTCAGCAGCGTAGCGAATGAGCTCGACGACCTTGCCCTGCTTGGCGTACTCGGCCAGATAGACGGCTGCCAGCACAGCGATCGGCGTGCAGATAAGCATGGCGAGCGCCGTCACGTAGACGGTCGAGACGATCGTGGGCCAAATTCCGCCCTCGGCGTTGACGCCCTGGGGCCAACCGAAGATAAAGTCGAGCGAGATGTGTGGCAGGCCGTTGATGACCACGTAGGCGATGATAGCGACCAGCACCAGCGTGGTGATGTAGGCAGCGGCACGAAACACGCCAAGCATGATCTTGTTGGACAGGTCCTTGTTGATGCGGCCCTTCTTGCCGTGGGAAAGGGCACGCTTGATGCGCTCGCGCGACGAGGTCGTATCGACCGTCGTGTCAACGGAATCGGACATAGCCTACCCCCTCTTCTTCTTGGAAATCAGACGAACGATACCCACCAGCGTGGCGGAGATGATAAACAGGACCACACCCATGCCGAACAGCGCCGAGCGGTGCAGACCCGAGGAATAGCTCATGTCGAGCGCAATCTGGCTCGTGAGCGTCGAGATGGGGCTCGCAATGCTGTCGGGAATAACCGGGGCGTTACCTACGACCATGAGCACGGCCATGGTCTCGCCGATGGCACGGCCCATACCCAGCACGATGGCATCAACGATACCCAGCTTCGCGGCAGGTAGCACGACCTTATAGATGGTCTGCCACTTTGTGGCGCCCATGGCATACGATGCCTCGCGAATGCCCATGGGAATGGAATTGAGAGCATCGATGGTGAGCGTGGTGATGGTAGGGACGATCATGATGGCGAGCACAAACCACGCCGTCAGCGCACCAAAACCAAGGCCGCCGGTCAGTTGTGCGATAAACGGGCGGATGATGATCATGCCAAAGAAGCCGTAGATGATGGAGGGTATGCCCGCCAGCAGGTCAACGGCGGGGCTGATGAGCTTGCGCACGCGCTTGCTGGCAATCTCGACCAGGTAAACGGCCGTACCCACGCCCAGCGGCACGCCCATGGCGAGCGCACCGACGGTCACCAGACCCGAGCCAGCAAGCAGCGACAAGATGCCGTAGTGGCCCTCGGAAGGCGCCCACGTAAAGCTAAAGAAGTCAGCCAGACCGATGTCAGTAAAGACGGGCAGCGCCGAGTACGTGGTAAAGACAAAAATCAGGATGACGGTAACGACCGCCAAGAACGCGCAGGCAAAGAAGATCCACTGCAGCGCCTTCTCCTTGATATAGGTACTGCGCGATACGAGCGCCAGTTCGCGCTTCTTGGGCGTCTGAACATTCTGCTCAGTCTGGGAGTTTTCCTGTGCTTCCATGCTACTCACTCCCCTTCTCGTCGTTGGTGACGGGAATAAAGCCCGCCTCGCGAATCTGCTTGTCCATCTTTTCGGACGTCACATAGTCGATGTAATCCTGCGCCTGCTGCGAAGGCACACCCTTCACAAAGAAGTAAAGGTCGCGCGAGATGGGATAGCCGCCACTCGCGACCGTCTTCTCGGACGCCTCAACATGATTGACCGAGACGGCCTTGACCGAGGTCTTGGCGTTGAGGCTATCGACGAAGCCCAGCGAAATGTAGCCGATGGCCCCACGCGAACGAGATACCACGTCGCGCACCTGGCCCGTACCCGAAAGAACGGCCGAGCGGCGATCGAACGGCGTGCCATCCATCACGATGGTACGGAAGGCCTCGCGCGTACCGGACGCCTCGTCTCGGTTGATGACCTGAATCCTCAGGTCCTCGCCACCGACCTCTTTCCAATTGGTAATCTTGCCGGCGTAGATATCGCGGAGCTGCTCGGTCGAGAGGTTATCGACGGGGTTGTCGTCGTTCACGATGACCGCAATACCGTCGTGGGCAATGACAATGGGAGTCAGGCCCAGATCCTGTTCGTCGGCATTGAGTCCACGGGAGGAGCTGGCGATATCGGCCGTGCCGGCGCTGACGGCCTCGATCCCAGCGGAAGAACCCAAACCGGAAACGAGCACGTCGATGCCGGTCTCCTCCTTAAAGCCCTCGGCCGCAATCTCGGCGATAGGAAGGCAGGTCGTGGAGCCGGCCACGGTAATGGAAGAGCTAGAAGATCCCGAAGAACAGGCGCACAGCGTAAGCGTAAGCACAGCGGCGCTCAGGACCGATACGATCTTTCTCATAGCATCACGCCGATCGCAGCATGGCGCCCACAGGTGCCGTCCTCGTTACGGTAGGAATAAAAGCGGTCGTTCTGACGCACGGTCGAAAGCTGGGTATCCACGATATTATCCGCGTCGACACCGACATCTACCAGCGCCTCGCGAATGGCAGCGGAAAGATCGAGCATGCGAGAGGTATTCGCATCGATGCAAGAGAACTCGGCGGCAAAGCGATCCATGAGTTCCTGGGATACCTCATATTCGTCACCCAAGATATGGGGGCCGATATAGGCGGAAACGTCGCTCGCATCGCAACCGGCAGCATCGCAAAGCGCCTGGCACGCCTTGGCGGAAATACGTGCAATCGTGCCCTTCCAACCGGAGTGCACCACGGCAAATCCGCCGGGGGCCACCAGCACCACGGGAACGCAGTCGGCAAAGCAGAGCAGCACGGGTACGTTATGCGCCGTACAGACGATGGCATCGCAGCCCTCGGCAATCTGCTCGCGGACGTCCTCAAGGTCATCGGCGCCGTTCGAGGTCACCGCAACGATATGGTCACCATGGACCTGATTGGGAACGAGCAAGTTGTGCTCGCACTCGGCGGCACCCATAGCCTCGAGCACGCGACGACGATTTTCTTGAACAGCAAAGGGGTCATCGCCAACATGCGAGCCCAAATTGAGTGAGGAGTACGCATCTTCGGAAACACCACCGGCGCGCTCGGTGAAGGCAAAGCGAACATCGGATGTCGCGCCTTCCACCAACGTAACTCCATCATGGTCGACACGCGAAACGTTGTCCGCACGTGCTGCCATACTAAAGCCTCCTAATAACACAAGTACCGCGGCATCGCCGCTACAGCCCGCGTTTATACGGCTGTCATACTTCTCTAAAAGGATACCTGCTGCACTGGAGGCAATCGTAAAGGGAACGTAAAGAGATTGGAGGTTCTAGTTTACAAAGTCGAAATAAAAAGGGCGCGTCCATACGGACACGCCCCCGTGAGCAACAATGCAAAGAACGACTTAGAAGCTACCGCGCTTCAGGAAGTCGGGAAGCTCGAACTGATCGTTGCCGAAGTTAGGAAGCTCGGTGCCACCGACGTTGCGGGTCGGAGCGGCCTGAGCCGGGCTGGTGGCCGGAGCGGTGCGCTGCGGCTCAGCGGAGGCAGCGGCCTTGCTCTGAGACTGCTGAGCAGCAAAGAGCTCGTCCTGACGGTTGACGTTGGAGTCGGAGAAGCCCGTAGCGATGACGGTGATACGCACCTGATCGCCCAGGGACTCGTCGACAACGGTACCGAAGATGATGTTGGCCTCGGGGTCGACGGCGTTGGCGACAACGTCGGCGGCGTCGCTGATCTCCTGGATGCCCAGGTCCTTGGAACCGGCGATGGAGAGCAGCACGCGTGTGGCACCATCGATGGAGCTCTCGAGCAGCGGGCTGGAGATGGCCTGCTGGGCAGCGTCGACGGCACGGGTATCCCCAGAAGAGGTACCGATACCCATCATGGCGGTACCGGCCTGCTTCATGATGGTCTTAACATCGGCGAAGTCCAGGTTGATGATACCGGGGACGGTGATGAGGTCGGTGATGCCCTGGGTGCCCTGGGAAAGGACGCCATCGGCAATCGCGAAGGCCTCGAGCATGGTAGTCTTCTTCTCGGCGATGTCGAGCAGCTTATCGTTGGGGATGACGATCATGGTATCGACGCAATCGGAGAGGGTCTTAATGCCCTCCTCGGCGCTCTTCTTGCGCTTGCGGCCCTCGAAGGTGAAGGGCTTGGTCACGACGGCGACGGTCAGTGCGCCGACCTCGTTCATCGCGATATCGGCAACGATGGGAGCAGCGCCGGTACCGGTGCCACCGCCCTCGCCGCAGGTGATGAACACCATGTCGGCGCCAGCGAGCGCCTCGGCAATGTCGTCGCGGGACTCATCGGCAGCCTTGCGGCCAACCTCGGGGTTGGCGCCGGCGCCCAGGCCGCGGGTAAGGTCGGTGCCGATGTGCACCTTGATATCGGCATCAGAGATCGCGAGTGCCTGAGCATCGGTGTTGATGGCAACAAACTCGACGCCGCGGATGCCCTCTTCGATCATTCGATTGACCGCGTTGGTACCGCCGCCGCCGACGCCGACCACCTTAATGACGGCAAGGTAGTTGTTGATCTCTGTCTCGTGCATGTCGGTCCTCCGAACAAAGGTTATAGCCATAGCATGGGTCGACCCCTGCGCACATTAACCTTCAGGTTGAAAGTAAATGCAAAGGTAAACCGTATTATGGTTGCACATTATGAACGTATCAGTCAAATAATTGACCGTGAAAACCAAACAAACCAGATAAACGGCGTGGTATGGCCACTCAACAAAGCATCAACCAGCGCTATGAGGTCGGAGCATTCCTAAATGTGTAGTTGCCCGGAGAGCGCACATTGATATACGTTACGCCCTCTACCTGCGAAAGCAACTTGGTGACTACGCGTTCCTTCTTGGCGATATCGTCCGAATCGCCCAGCGACACCTCAATGCCGTTATTGAGGTTTGCCGAGATGGCTTCGACCGAAGGCGTGGAAATATCCTTGACTTGTCCCAAGAACTCGCTCGAAAAACCACGCACATAATCCAGGCCGGCCTTAACGGCCTTGGAGCTCACCGCCTGGCCGGAAACTGGAGCGACATCCGCCGAGACATCAGTCAGCAACACCGCGCCATAGTGCTTAGCGAGCGCCAGTGCGGCATCGATGCCGGTCAGGGTATTTGAGCCCTGCCCTGTCGTGATGACGTTGCCCTGGTCGTCCACTTCGACCGACGTCGACAGCGGGGCGATCCAGGTGTCATCATCCCCGATGGCCCAGGCTAGGTCATCGGAGCTGATATAGGCAATTGCGATGACCTTGCGCTCCATAGGCGTAATGATGAGCGTATGCGGGAACTGACGCTGAACATCCACGCCCGAGACCCACGGGTTCTGCTTGAGGTCCTCGGTAATCTGGTCGGGATCGACGTTAAAAAGCGACGTTCCCTCGGGCAAATCGATCAGCTGGATAGCATCGTGCTTCGTCACATGCTCGCTGCCTTGAATCTGAATATCAGTGGCGGTAAACAATCCAGAGTTAATCACCACGATGGCAACGACGACGAGCACGGCCAAGACGGCCAGAACGCCGCCCACGATTTTGCCTTTGCCTGTAACGACAGAAGCGGCGTCTGATGTTTTATTTGCCATCGCCCCAAGTGAAGACAACGGGTTGACGCCTTTTTTACCCGAAGGCTTCTTGGCGGTAGCCGGCACCGATGTCAGCGAGCGCGGTTTCGATGCGCCCAGCGTGCGACCCGGACGCAGCGTTTTAGTTCCCGTCGGTGGCTTAGGAGTTGCCATGGGACGGGCAGGCTTGGCGCCCATAACAGGCTTTGACGTCACCGAGGGACGCGAGGACTTTTTTGCGGCCGGACGATTACCGAGCTGCGAGCCGACGACCGGACGACTGGTCTGTCGAGCATGCCCGACAGACTTAGAGTGCGCGACGGTATTGCGTTGAGGTTTGGCAGGCGCGCCGGAACGCCCTCCGGCGCGGCGGAAGGTGGGTTTCGATGCTCTAGAAGCCGAGGAATTTAACTTCCGGTCTGAGCTCGATGCCATACGCCTCCCTCACCTTTCCGTGCACATGTCTGATAACCGCGGCAACGTCATCGGCCGAGGCAGTTCCGTTATTAACGATAAAATTAGCGTGAACGGGCGAAACTTCCGCGCCGCCAATCGAAAAACCCTTTAATCCACAATCCTCGATAAGCTTGCCCACGCTCGCATCGGGCGGGTTGCGAAAGACCGACCCGCAGGATGCGCGACCCATGGGCTGTGTACGCTTGCGCCTCGTCAGGTACCGCTCCATGCGCTCGCGAATGTCGGCCTTGGGCGCCAGTTTAAGCTTGAGCACGCACTCGAGGACGATCTCATTGCGGGGAAGGCTACATTCGCGGTAGCCCCAAGTGATCTCGGACCCCGCATAATGTTTGATACCGGATGCCGGGTCAAACGTTACGACATCCTCAACCAGCGAGCCAATCCACTCGGTCCGTGTGCCGGCATTCATAGATATCGCACCGCCAACCGAACCAGGGATGCCAACGGCAAACTCAAGGCCCGAGAGGCTACGCGACAGGGCATCGTTGACCAGGCGCGCAAACATCACGCCCGCACCGACCGTCAGCGTACAACCGTCATCGGCAACAACCGTGCGCTGAAACTCACGTCCGAGCGAAATGACGGCGCCGCGATAACCGCCATCGGCAACCAGCAGATTGGAGCCCTTGCCGATGATGACCCACGGCACCTGCTCGCGATCGAGCACCGCCACGGCGCGGCGGAGGGCATGATAGCTATGGCACGTCACAAAGAGGTCGGCCTTGCCGCCGATACGATAGCTCGTATGACGCGCAAGGCGCTCGTCCTCGATCACATCCGTGTCGATCATGCCCGAGAGCGCCATGACGGCGTTAAACAGACCCATTAGACTTAAGCGTCTTTCTTGGCAGTCAGATACTCAATGAACTCGGGACCGACGGTCGTAACGTCACCGGCACCCATAGTGAGCAGCAGGTCGCCCTCGCCCACCATCTGCTCGAGCTCCTGATTGAGCTCAAGACGGCTGGAGCAGTACACGACCTCCTTGCCAGGATGCTTGGCGCGCACGGTATCGGCGAGCATCTTAGAGGTGACACCCGGAATGGGCATCTCGCCAGCCGAGAACACATCAATCAGCAGCAGTTTATCGGCATTGGCAAATGCATCGGCAAAGTCGTCGCACAGGGCCTGCAGGCGCGAATAGCGGTGCGGCTGGAACACGACGTCGACGTGCTTGTAGCCCAGCGACGAAGCAGCAGCAAGCGTCGCCTTGATCTCGGTGGGGTGATGGCCGTAATCATCGACCACGGTGATGCCATCGATATCGCCCACGTGGGTAAAGCGACGGCGGACGCCCTCAAAGCTCGAGAGCGCCTTGGCGGCGGCGTCGATGTCAAGGCCCAGGACATGGGCGACGGTGAGCACCGCCGTGGCGTTGAGCATGTTGTGGCGACCGGGATTGCTCTTGATCTCCACAGCGTGCTCAGTGCCGTCCTCAAAGCGAACGATAAAATCGCTCTGGATGCCCTTGACATCCGGGTGCATGCAGACGATGTCGTTGCTCTCGGCAAAGCCGTAGGAAAGCACGTGACGACCCGTCGACTTGGCGAGCTCGACCAGATGCGGGTCCTCACCGCAGACGATGACGGTGCCGTCCTCGCCCACCAGGCTCATGAATTTGGCGAAAGTTGCCTCGATCTCCTCGATACCCGAGTAGTGATCGAGGTGGTCGGCCTCGACGTTGGTCACGATGACCACGTTGGGGTTCAGGAACAGGAAGGAGCTGTCGGACTCGTCGGCCTCAGCGACAAAGTAGTCGCCCGAGCCGTTCTTGCCGTTCGTGTCATAGCCCTCGACGATGCCACCGATCAAGAAGCTCGGATCCAGACCCATGCGGTCGAGCATGGTGGCGCACATCGAAGACGTGGTGGTCTTGCCATGCGTGCCGGCAACAGCGACGGTGGTGTAGCCGTGGCCCAAAGCAGAGAGCATCTTGGCACGGGGCAACACGGGAATACCAAGCTCGCGAGCGCGCACGAGTTCAGGGTTGGACTCCGGAATAGCGGTGGAGACAACAACCACGTCGGGCTTGACCTCGTCGATCGTGGCGGCCTCATGGCCCACATGCACCTTCACACCAGCGCGGGTAAGCTGGCGGATATAACGTGACGTCTTAAGGTCGGAGCCGGTAACGGCATAACCGCGCTCGTGAAGAACGAGGGCGATGCCGCTCATGCCGGCGCCGCCGATACCGATAAAGTGGGCGCTCTTAAACTCGGGCGCGGAGGTTGCAGTCTGGGAATCAGCCATGTGCTCGTGTACTCCTTGCGTAAACACTGCCTGTAACCCGTTAACTGTACCGCACCTACCGCATCAGCGCGAGGGCGACCGACGATATCCCGTCTAACTAACGCAAACCCTCTACCGCATCCGCCAGAAGAGCGGCGGCCCTATCCTGAGCCAGACCACGCGCCGCCTGACGCATGGCGTCGCGCGCCGCCGCGTCATCGACCAGGTGCAGCAGTTCATCGGCAAAGGCAGAACCGTCGATATCGGCATCGGCGCAGAGCACGCCGGCCCCAGCGTCGACCAGATAACGGGCATTGGTGGTTTGGTGGTCGGCCGTCGCATGCGGGTACGGCACGAGCACCGAAGGCACGGCGAGTGCAGCGATCTCGGCCACGCTCGATGCGCCCGAACGCGAGAGCACCAAATCGGCAGCAGCCAGCATATCGCCCATGTTGTCGATGTAAGGCTGGACGCGGTAACGCTTCGCCTCCTCGGGCGTCAGCGCCAAAGCGCGCTCGGTCTCCTCAAAGCCGTCGGCACCCGTCGAATGCAACACATAGAGGTTCTTGCGCGAAAGCAGCTCGTTTTTGAGCGAAGCCACACGCTCGTTGAGGTGCTGGGCGCCAAGTGAACCGCCAAAGACGAGCAGCAGCGTAGCGTCCTCGGGAACGCCAAGTGCCTTGCGGCCGCGAGCGCGATCGCCCTCGATCACCGAGCGACGTACGGGGTTGCCGGTCATGAGCACGTGGTCAGGGTCACCTTCGCGCTCAAAGACCGAACGCGCTGCCGGCACCGAGATGCACACGCGGGCGGCGTGGGAGTTCATCATCTTGTTGGCCAGGCCCGGAACAGAGTTCTGCTCATGCAGCAGATACGGAACGCCCGCGCCCTTGCACCACCCCAGCAGCGGAACCTCGACATAGGCACCAAAACCAATGGCGGCATCGGGCTTGCCGACCTTTGAGAAATGACTGGCGAGCGCACGCTTGGCTTTGTTGACACGCCACAGCGAGGTCAGCGCCGTCCAAGGACGGGAGCGGTCGAAGCCCGTGACCGTAATGGGCACAAAATCAAACCCAGCCTCGGGGACCAGACGACCCTCGAGCTTGCGCGACTGGCCCACGAACACAACGTGGTGGCCACGGTCACGCAGCTCTTCGGCCAAGGCGAGCGCGGGGTTGATGTGCCCGGCCGTGCCGCCGGCTGCAATAGCAACGGTCATTTTATCGGTCATGGTAGTCCCTTCGTACACGCGGTCCCTGGTCGTCGGTACGCAGACGCGCCGACGGGTCCGAGTTCAAATCGATTCGATTATATCCGCCGCCCGCGTTGCGAGGGCTGGGGCGCTGAGGACGACCTTGCGGCGCCGTTCGCTGACGCGGGCGGGCTGCCGGCTCGGTCGCAGAGCCATCCAGGACGGTAAAACCGTTACGCGAAGATCGCTCGCCGCGCACGTGGGGCACGCCGGCGGTACTCTCATCCATAACGGCAAAGCTCTCGCGGCGGCGGTCATACTCATCGCGGCGGGCGCTCTCGTACGAAACGCGCAGGATCAACCCGGCAAGCATGAGCGACACAATAATCGACGAACCGCCGTAGCTAATAAACGGCAACGGTTTGCCCGTCATGGGAAACACGTTGAGGATGCCCAGCGCGTTAATCAAAAACTGCACTGCGAGAATGACCGCGGAGCCAGACGCCATAAGCGCGCCCCGGCGATCGGTCGCCTGCTCGGCAATGCGAAACGCCGAGTAGATCAGCATCGCAAACACCAAGAAGAACAGCACGGTTCCGACAAAACCGACTTCCTCGCCAATGATGGCCAGGATGTAGTCATTGTGCGCCTCGGGCAGATACGAGTACTTCATGGTTGAGTTGCCGATGCCACGGCCGAACAGACCGCCCGAGGCAAAGGCCATAATGGCAAGCGTGGCCTGATAGCCGTCACCATACTCGTCGGCCCAAGGGTTCAAGGCAACCTGAATACGCACCATACGGTACGGCTCTGCGACAAGCGCAATCACGATCACGAGAATGCCGAAGATTAGCACGCCGATGATAAATCTGGGGTCGAGACCCGCAAACAACGCCATGCACATGAGGGTCAACAGGATGATCAGGACAGTACCGAAATCGGGCTGGATAAAGATCAGAAAGAGCGAAATGCCCAGGTAGATGCCCATCTTGCGAAGGAATTCGTTGATGTTGCCACCGGGCGAAAAGAAGCGATCAAGCATGATGGCCGAATACGCAATGGCAAATGGCTTTAAAAACTCGGAAGGCTGGAACTGAATACCGGCGATGTTAAGCCAGCGCGTGGCGCCACGGCTGCCGCTGCCCACCAAGAACACCAGAAACAGTAGCCCTATCATGCCTATGAGGAAGATCCTGAGCACATCCTCCCCAAACCAGCTGTCCGGCAAAACGCGCACGATGGCAATCAGCGCCAGAACACCGACCACGGCAAACGCGGCCTGTCGACCCAGAAAAAACGTCGCCGAGCCATTCTCGTGCAGCGCCTCGACCGAAGACGCCGAGTACACCATCAGCAGGCCAAAGCATACCAAGGTAAACAAGCAGGCCATGAATATCAAACGGGGGCGCATGATACGGGCGGGAACGCCGGCAATATAGCGTTCGCTAAACGACTGCCCGCCGCGGCTGGAACGCGGTGTGATACGACGTGAGGAAGCACGGTCCGAGTCGGGCCTCCTCATACCTTGTCGGGGGCTCTCCTCTCTCACCGCAACCCCTATTCCATTTGTGATTTCGCTGCAGCGGCAAGCTGGGCCACGTAGTCCTTAAACACGCGGCCGCGCTCCTCATAGCCCGAGAACTCATCGAACGAAGAGCAGGCAGGAGAAAGTAAGATCACGTCACCACGGCTCGACAGCGAACGGGCGACGTCCACGGCATCGCGCAGGTCATCCGCCTGGGCGATATCCACATCGCCGTCGACATCGGCCTCGTCCATAGCGGCGGTGAAACGCTCGCGCGCATCGCCAAAGCAGACGACCGAGCGTACGTTATCCATAACAACGCGCGCGAAGTCCGTGAGCGGCGTGCCCTTATCGTGGCCGCCGAGCAGCAAGATCACGTCGTCATCGGGAAATGCCGTCAGTGCCTTCTCGACCGCATCGGTGTTGGTCGCCTTGGAATCGTTGACGTAGCGCACGCCGTCAATCTCGCCACACGGCTCCACGCGGTGCTCGAGCGGCTGGAACGAGGCAAGACCGCGGCAGACACCATCGACATCGGCACCGACCGCCAAGGCAGCCGTGGCGGCGCACAGGGCATTGATAACATTGTGATGGCCCGAGATCTTGAGCTCGGATGTAGCGATGAGCGGGGTCTCGACGCCCTTCAGGCGCACGACCATCTTGCCGTCGCGCACAAAGGCGGCATCCTCGCCCTCAGGCTCGTCAAAGGCAACCTTGCAGATGCTACGACCCGGCGTGTAGATGTACTCATCGAACTCGTGAATGCCGGCGTCTTCGACGTCGACAACCGCCAGATCGTCATCGACCATATTGTCAAACAGTTTGATCTTGGCAAGCGCGTAGTTCTTATGGCTCTTATGCCAGCCCAAGTGGTCGGGAGTGATGTTGAGCAGCACCGCCACGCGGGGGTGGAGCTCGGTTGTCGTAGCAATCTGATAGCTCGAGAGCTCAGCCACAAACCACTCGTTGTGGGCTCGGCCGTCAATCTCGTTGACCGGCGGCTCGCCGATGTTGCCGACAGCAACGCTGGCCTCGCCGGCAGCCTTAAGCAGATAATCAGCCAGCGACGTGGTGGTCGTCTTGCCGTTGGTGCCCGTGATGGCAATCCAGTTATCGGGCGACAGGCGATAGGCAAACTCGGGCTCACCCATAATCTGGGCGGCATGCTCGCGCCCGGCCTTAAAGAAGCCCGAGAACTCCGAGATGCCCGGGCACGTCACGCATACGTCATAGGCGCCCTCGACCTGTTCGGTCCCATAGACAAACGACGCACCAGCAGCCTCGAGCGCACGCGTGGCGTCATTGGGTTCAGAGGTGCCACCGCCATACACGGTAACGGCACTTACGCGCTCGGGATGTGCCAGCGCCCAGCGGGCGACATCGAGACCGGATTTGCCCTGACCCAAAACGAGCAGGCTAAAGACATCAGCAAGAGGCATGAAAGACCACTATCCCAACTGGAAGAACAGGGCAAGGCCAACGGCACCAAAGGCAGCAGCGATAATCCAAAAACGGATGACGACCTTGGTCTCGGCCCAGCCCTTCTTTTCGAAATGATGATGGATGGGCGCCATAAGGAAGACGCGCTTGTGCGTAAAGTGGAAGTAGACAACCTGAATCATGACCGACAGGGTCTCAACGATAAACAGGCCGCCGATGATGAGGGAGACGACCTCGGTGTTGGTCATGATGGACGTGCAGGCAAACGCGGCGCCTAGGGCAAGCGAGCCGGTATCGCCCATAAAGATGCTCGCCGGATAGCAGTTGAACCACAGAAAGCCCAGGCAGGCACCGGCACACGCGGTGCAGAAGATGGACAGGTTCACGTCTCCGTGCAAAAACGCCATGGCAGCCATGGCGAGCATGGCAATCATGGAGGTGCCGCCAGCAAGACCGTCAAGGCCATCGGTCAGGTTCACGGCATTAGAAAGACCGGCGATCATCAGCCAGCAAAAGACAATGTAGAGCCACGGGAACGAAAGGCCGCAGATGGTGGTCGAAAGCACGCCAAGGTCAATCGTCAGGCCGCCGGGAAAACGAATCTCGGGGGCGACGCCCCACCAGTTAACGGCAAGTACCGTAAAGGTGACACAGATAATGGTTAGGCCGATCATCTTGGCATGAGGCGTCAGACCGAGCGAGCGCCCATGCGTAACGGAGGTCAGGTCGTCGATCAGGCCCAGCACGCCTGTCGCCAGCGTGGCGAGCAGCACGAGCACGAGCTCGGTGGTGAGCTTGCCCATCAGCAGGCAGGTCAGCGAAATCGCGACGAGAATGACAACGCCACCCATGGTGGGCGTTCCCTGCTTAACCAAATGACGCTTGGGGCCGTCGGCACGAACCTGCTGGCCGATACCCTCGACCTTAAGTAGCTTGATCCACCACGGCATGAGCAGCAGCGCAATGGCAGCGGCGATGCCAAGCCCCAAAAAAGCCTGATACGTTGGATACGAGGGATTGCCGAACATGGGCTAGCACACACCTTCCACAAAGCGGTCGAGCTCAACAAAGCGGGAACCCTTGACCAGTACAACATCATGTTTTTCAAGCGCGCCGCCCATGCGGTCGAGCACCTGCTGATAATCGGAGAACACCTGGATGCGGTCCTCGTCCATTCCCATCATGCGCGCGGCATCGGCCATAAGCTGGGCCAGCTCACCACCCACGCACGCCAGCATGTCGAGCTTCTTGGCGGCGGCATAGGCGCCCACGAGCTCATGCATGCGAGGAGCCTCATCGCCCATCTCGCCCATCTCGCCCAGGATCGCCATGCGAGACCCCGTGCACGAAAGCGAGCACAGCAGATCGAGACCAGCAGCCATGGATTCGGCGCTGGCGTTATAGGAATCGTCGATGACGCGGGCACCGCTCTTGGCGCGCTTGATCTCCTGGCGGTGCCCGGTGATCGTGAGGCCCCTAAAGGCAGCATCGATCTGCTCGGGCGTCACGCCCAGGCGATAGGCAACTGCGGCGGCCTTAACGGCATTTGGGACGGACTGCACGCCGGGGATGGCAAGCATGGTATCGGTCGTCTCACCCTGGCCAAAATCGAGCGTAAAGACCGGACGGCCCTCGTCATCAACACGAATGTCGCGGGCACGGACCTCATCATCGTCCGAGACGCCGGCCAGCATCACATCGATACCAGCAGGCTGGGCGAACGTATCGCGAATGAACGGCGTAAAGTCGTCCTCACCGCCCAAAACCAGCAGCGGCAAGAAGTCGCCGGCGGCGCACATACCCTGGACAATCTCGGCCTTAGCGCGGGCGATGTTCTCGCGGCTGCCCAAAATGCCGATGTGAGAGGTACCAATCTTGCTCACGATGGCAAGGTTGGGATTGGCGGACTGGGACAGGCGCTCAATCTCGTGGAAATGGTTCATGCCCATCTCGAGCACCAGGACCTCGGTATCGGCCGGAGCAGAAAGCACCGTGAGCGGCATGCCGATCAGGTTATTGAAATTGCCCTTGGTGGCCCAGACACGATAGCGCTTGGCGAGCACGGCGGCGAGCACGTCCTTGGTCGTCGTCTTGCCGATGGAACCGGTAATACCAACGACCAGGCAGCCAAGCTCCAGACGGTACGCGTGCGCCAAACGCAGCAGAAAGTCCTCGGGATCATCGGTCAGCAAGATGGCACAGCCCTTGTCCTGCGCCAGCGAGACCAGCTCGGCCTCGGGCTCACGCGTCATCACGACGGCGCCGGCACCCGACTGGACGGCACGGGAAGCAAAATCATTGCCGTCGACGTTTTCACCGGGAAAGGCGACGAAAATCGTCCCTTCCTCGACCTGACGCGAGTCGATAACGCACCCGCGGCATACCCGATCGGCTTCTCCCGTCACGGTTCGGGCCCCTGTTGCGGCCGCGAGGTTGTTGACGGCGATCTCTATCATTGCAGCTCCCCTGTAAACCTAATAATGCTATCGGCGTATTGTATCCCAGCGCCGCACATGCGTGGTGCAGGGCATGTGAACACCCTCATATGGGACAACAAACCACGCCCCAAAGATTGTAACCCCCTACTTCGTCCGCGGGATTCCCAGCACGTCGAGCGCGTTGGCCATAATGGACTGGAATGGCACCGCGGCGGCATCCGAGCCGCTCGGCGTTCCATCGAGTGTGATATAGCACAGCACCTTGGGCGATTGTGCCGGCGCAAAGCCCATAAAGGACGACATGTAGTTCTCCTTGAGGTAACCGCCGTTCTCGTCAGCACGCTCGGCCGTACCGGTCTTGCCCGCCACGTCATAGCCATCGACCGCACCGCCAACACCCGTGCCTTCGGACACGACCGTCTGCATGCACGATGTCACCTGGGTGGCAGCGTCCTCCGAAATCGCGCGCTCGCCTTCGCCCCAGTCCTTCTCATCGCCCTTGCTCGACTTATAGAAGTGCGGCGTCATCATCACGCCGCCGTTCGCGATACCGCCCACGGCACGTGCGACCTCAATCGGCGAGACGGACAGCGCCTGGCCAAAGCTCATCGAGCCCAGCGTGGCGCCGTCGTACTGGTCGCGCTCCTTGACGATGCCCAGACTCTCACCCGGAAAATCGACACCGGAGCTATGGCCGATACCCCACTTGTCCACATAGGTGGCAAAATCATCGGCACCGATCTTGCGTCCCACCAGGACAAAGCCCACATTGGACGAACGGCGCATCATCTCGCGCACGTCCATGGTCATGGTGTAGTCGCGCTTGTCGGCGTCGGTAACGGTGTCGTCGCCAACCTTAATGCTCGCCGGCACCTCAAACGACGTGCTCGAACGCACGGCGCCCAAGTCGAAGCCGGCACCGGCCACGAGCGTCTTAAAGACCGAGCCGGGCTCATAGGCATCGGTAACCAGGCGCAAGTTCATGTCCTCGGTCTTGGCGTTTTCCAGATCGGTCTGGTCATATGTCGGATACGAGCATGCCGCCAGAATCTCGCCCGTCGTGGGATCGGTGACCAGGGCCGAGCCATTCTTGGCCTTGGTCTTTTCGACCGCCTCGGCCAGGGCGTCCTCGGCGGCACGCTGGATATTGACATCGAGCGTCGTCACGATGTCCACGCCGTCAACCGCCGCCACCTTTTTATAGGCGCCGCCCGCGATATAGCTACCGTCCCTCGCCCGCTCGCGCACCAGCGAACCGTTGGTTCCGGTCAAAAGCTTGTTGTACTGTTTTTCGAGGCCCGTCAGACCGTCGTTGTCCACGTTTACCACGCCAAGCACCTGCGATGCCAGGTTGCCGTAGGGGTACACGCGCTTCATGGCCTGCTCAAAGAGCACGCCTGGCAGGTTCTTCTTCTCCAGCGCCGCGACATCGTCCTCGTCCACCTGGCGTTTGATATACACCCAGGTGCCATCCGACTCAACGAGCTCGCGACAGGTCTTTTTATCGATTCCAGTTGCCTTGACCAGCGCTGACACCGTCTTGTCAACGTCCTCGATAAGCTGAGGATTCACGGCGATGTTGCGACATTCGACCGACGACGTCAGCACGTTGCCGTTACGGTCGTAGATGGTACCGCGCTTGGCATATAGCGTCTGCGCGAGCAAGCGACGTGCATCGGCGCGGTCGCGTAACTTATCGGCTTCCACGATTTGATAGTCGGCAAGGCGAAGGACGCCCAAACCCAAGCCAAACCCGATGAAGCCCATGACGGCTTTGCGACGGGGCAGCGGCGTGCCCGTGAGCCATTCGGTCGACGAGCTCTTGCGCGGTCTGGTGTTATGCATTTGAGGACCACTCGAGCCACGGAGACGCGACGCAGGGTCGTTGCCATAGGACGGCCTCGCGTTGTAAGATGACCGACCCGTTCCTTGATAACCAGAACGTCCCCGCGATGAGGGACGTCCAGAACCGCGACCCCCGTCGGAGCCGCGGCGATAGTCATTTGTCATACTCAGCTACCGTCTTGTTACTGAGCGGTCGCGGTCGAGCTAGCGCCCGCGACTGCATCCTGCGATAAATCAAGTGTAACGCTCTCGCTGGGCTCCACCATGCCATAAGCGCCCGCAAGGTCGCGAATGCGCGTGTCGGCACCATAGACCGAATGCATGACCTCCAGGTCGGAGCTCTCATCGGTCGCCTTCTCGAGCGTGTTGGTAAGCGCGGCGTTGCTGTTGAGCACCTGGGCCGTAACGCCGGCGAGCGCCACACGGGCGACACCGATCGTCATGAAGATGGCCGCAATGATGCAAAACGTTTTAAGAACGCTCATGAAAACCGGGCTTACCGCCTGGTTTGCCTGACGGCCCGCGCCGGTGTAGACATCAAAGCGCGGCATGCGCTGCTCGCGGGGAGCAACGGGAGCCTGCGGTGCCTCACGATAGGCGGGCATGGCGTTCATATCATAGGCGAGTGCTGCGTTTGAGGTGTTGTAGCCCATGATATGCCGCCTCCCATCCCGAGTACGTTGGTAGTGTGTTTAAGCTTCGTTTGTGGTACGAGCGGGAGGTCCAATATCGCGCGGTCGCGTCTACAGACGCTGCGCCACGCGGATCTTGGCTGATCTCGCCCGAGGGTTGCGCGCAACCTCATCGGGTTGGGCAACCAAGGGTTTGCGGGTGATGACCTTGAGTATCGGCACGTTGCCGCACACGCACACCGGAATCTCCGGCGGACACGTGCACCCCTGGCTCATCTCCTTAAAGTGGTTCTTTACGATACGGTCCTCGAGCGAGTGATACGAGATGACGCAGATGCGTCCACCCGGGTTGAGCCACCTTGTGGCGGCGTCAAGCCCTCGCTCGAGCACATCGAGTTCGTGATTGACCTCGATGCGAATGGCCTGGAAACTTTTCTTGGCTGGGTGTCCGCCATGCCGACGAGCGGCAGCGGGGATGCCAGCCTTGATGATCTCGACAAACTGACCGGTGGTTTCGATCGGCTCATGCTCGCGGCGGCGCACGATCTCACGCGCGATCTGTGAGGCGAACTTCTCTTCGCCATAGACGCGTAGAATCCGGGCGAGGTCGTGTTCGTTATAGGTGTTGATGACCTCAGCTGCGTTTAAGGTGTTGTTACCCGGATCCATCCGCATGTCCAATGGGGCGTCCTCGTTGTACGAAAAGCCCCTGCCAGGGATATCGAGTTGCGGCGACGAAACGCCCAAGTCGAACAGGAAGCCATCGACCCCGGGCACCTCGGCCGAGCAAAGCAGCTCGTCCAAGTCGCCGAAGTTGCCCTTCAGCAGCTGGTGCGGTACGCCGGGAACCTCGCGGTCCAGACGGGCGCCAGCGGCCTCGAGGGCCATGTCGTCCTGATCGACGCCGAGCAAAAGGCCGGTCTCCCCCACCTGCGCGGCCATCTTTACCGAATGGCCGGCACCGCCAAGGGTGCAGTCGCAGACGACGGAACCGCTCTTTAGCTGCAGCGACTCAAGCACTTCGCCGAGCATGACAGGTTCATGCCGATATTCTTGTGTCAAGATCCCACGCTCCATCCGTTACTCGTGCCTTGCCCTTACGAGAAGAAGAGGTCCAGCAGGGCCTCGTCATCATCGTCCTCATCGGCCGTAGCGCGGTCCCAAACCTCAAGGTGGTCGTAGTTGCCCACAACCGTGACCTCGCGGTCGAGGTTCGCCTGCTTGCGGAGAGACTCAGAAAGACCGATACGACCTGCGCTGTCCACATCCATCGACGTGGTGCGCTTGTTGATCGCCCTCATGAGCTTCTGGTCGTTGATGTCACGCGGGTTAAAACCCTCGTGGCCCTCACGACCCGCGAAGAGTCCTTCGACCCACTTATCGAAGGCCTCGGCAGAGAACACGTACAGAGCATCGACATCCAGGGCTTTGAACACGCGAACGTGCTCTCCAAGCTCCTCACGAAGGGGTGCAGGCAGGGATAGACGACCTTTTGCATCGAGATTGCGCTCGTATGCACCCGTCATTCCCATGTGCGCCCTCCCCTCGGTTACTCAGATGGCACGTACGCGGGGAACCACCCCGCCTGTCGACGTCATCAATAATATGGGGAACCGCCCCATTTTTCAACACCTTTCCCCACCCCTTCCCCCACCCCACTGGTTTTTTGGCTTCTTTGCCAAAGGGTCGGCATAGTATGAAATCTCCTGGTAGTCAATAGGTGGCACGTGAACGTGTCCCCACTTTGGCTCCTTGAGTAATATGATAATTGTTGATATGACGAATTGCTTTCTTTTCATCTGTTGTTTTTGTTTAATATCGTGCA
>DBGFJU010000077.1:0-4451 GCA_048529485.1 Collinsella aerofaciens
CGTGTGTGGCCCCCCACGACTTGGTCGCCGCCCTGGAGTCGGGTCATCTCTCCGGCGCCGCGGTCGACGTCACCGACCCCGAGCCGCTGCCTGAGACAAGCCCACTGTGGGATGCGCCTAACATGCTCATTACGCCGCATATCTCGGGCTGGTTCCATCTGGCCGCCACGCTCAACAATGTGGTCGACATTGCCGCAGAGAATCTGCGTCACCTGCAAGCCGGCGAGACCCTGCGTTGCTGGATTGAGCATTAGGTTGTTCCGGCGTTTTACCAAACGCCGGAACCCCTCGACGCTGCGCGCCGCCCAGAGCGACAATTTGTCATTCAAAAGGCGAGGCATGACCAGAAGGTCAATACCTCGCCTTTTTCATGCCAACTTGTTCGCTCTGGACGTCGCTCGCTGACGTTTGCCCAACCCGCGGTGTCTTAACAATTCCGTCCAGCTGGTGGTATTGCGGCATTTGCCCAGATAAAACCTGCCAAAATGAACCTGTCCCTTTTTGGTAGGTTTTAGAGCTCCGCGCTTTCGGCTCCGTTGATGGTTAGGTTTCGCTCGTAGAAAGCCGTGAGGGCGCGGATGGCGTACATAACGTCGCGCACGCCGCCGGTCTCGTAGCTCGAGTGCATGGCAAGCTGCGGCAGGCCCACGTCCACAGCATGCATGCTCGCCTGCATATTGGACAGATTGCCAAGCGTAGAGCCGCCGGCCATGTCGCTCTTGTTGGCAAAGGCCTGCGTGGGCACGTCGGCATCATCGCAGATGGCCTGGAACACCGCGCGGCTAAAGGCATCGGTGCAGTAGTGCTGGTTGGCGGCTTCCTTGATGACGATGCCGCCGTTAAGCACAACCTGGTTGCGGGCATCGCACTTCTCGGCGTGGTTGGGGTGCACGGCATGCGCGTTGTCGCAGCTCACAAGCATCGAGGCGGCAAGTGCGCGATGGTACGACTCGTCGTCAAAGCCCAGCGATCCGTTGATGCGGCGCAGCGCGTCGGCCAAGAACGTCGACATGGCGCCCTGCTTGGTCTCGGAGCCAACCTCCTCGTTATCAAAGCAGCAAAAGACCGAAACGTCGCGCGCGTTCTCGGCACCCAAAAATGCCTGCAGCGAGGTGTAGGCGCAGGCCAGGTCGTCGAGCTTGGGCGTCGAGATAAACTCGTCGGCCCAGCCCCAAATGCGCGCATCCTGACGATTGACCAGGAACAGATCGCGGCCCAAAATTTGCTCGGGCTCAACGTCCAGCTCATCGGCAATCAGAGCGTCAAAATCTCCCTGCTTGAGTTCACCGGCGCTGATGAGCGGGCACAGGTCAACGGCTCGGTTGGGAGCAAAGCTCTCGTTAACGCCACGGTTCATATGGATGGCAAGGCTCGGAATAATGGCAACCTCGCGCTCGGTGGCAAGCAGGCGGCTCTCAATACGGTCGCCCTCGCGCACCAGCACGCGGCCCGCGAGCGCCAGTGGACGATCGAACCAGGTGTAGTCGATCATGCCGCCGTAGGCCTCGGTGTTCAGACGCAGCGTCTCGCCTGCGCCGTCGAGCTCGGGCACAGCCTTGACCTTAAACGTCGGCGAATCGCTGTGCGACGCCGTCAGCTGAAAATGGTAGTCGCCGGCAACGCCGTCCTCGCCCCACGTCGCGGCCAGGTCCTCGCCCACCTTAAAGGCAACAACGCTCGAGGTGTTGCGCTGCGTGTAATAACGCCCGCCCGGCTCGATGTCCCACGCCGCATTCTCGGGCAGGTAGGTAAAGCCCGCCTCGTCGAGCTCGGCCATAATGGTCGCTGCCGTATGGAACATGCTGGGGCATGCCTCGATAAAGTCGATAAGGTCGTTGGCAGCCTCGATATCGTCGGCCGTCACGTGCGCGCGCTCGGGCGTTTCCTGATCCGTCATGCTCTCCCCTTTCGCTGGGTTGATGGTCCCCTCCAGCATACCCCGCCACGCCAGCGCTGCACTCTTCATTCCGTGTTTAATCCCGCACCGCTCACCAAGTTGAGCCATCATGCCCGTGCACCTTTTGCGACAATTACGCTAACAGGACGAGAGGAGCCGCCATGAAGCCACGTAACATTGCCATCGCCTGCGGTGTCGCGGGAGTCGCCGTCAGCCTTGCCGCTGCCACCGGTATCGTTTATCACAAGCAAATCAAGTCCGCCGCGTCGCTCAAACGCTTGACCGGCTACGCGGATGGCTATGACCTGTACGCAATCGACATCGCCTACGACTACGATCTTAATCGCATCATCGCCGCTGGCGTGCGCGACGACCAGGCCTACATCGATGCCGTGGTGGCGCAGGTGCTGCCCGGTGTGCCGGTACATGTCCAGGCGCCCCAGTTTGCCTGCAGCGCTTTTGTCGCCGTAGATGCCGAAGGCCGCGTGCGCACCGGTCGCAATTACGACTTTAAGGACGACACCTCGGCGCTGCTGGTGCGCAATCACCCACGCGGCGGCTATGCCTCCATCGGGTTTGCCGCCCTTAACAACCTGGGCGATAACACTCCGCTTGACTCCGTCGCCGGACGGGCCGCCGCACTCATGGGCCCGTTTGGCCAGCTCGACGGTGTTAACGAATGCGGCGTGTCCATTGCCGTACTCACCCTGGATTCCAAGCCCTGTGACCAGGACGCGCAACGCCCCGTCATCAATACCTCGCTCGCCATCCGTCTGGTGCTCGACCGTGCCGCCACCACGCAAGAAGCTGTCGACCTGCTTTCCGCCTACGACATGCACGCCATGGCAGGACGCGATTACCACTTCTTTATCAACGACGCCGCCGGTGACGCGCGCGTAGTAGAGTGGGATCCGCGCGATCCGGACCGTGCTTTCAAAGCGACTCCTGTACGCCAGGTTACGAACTTCTACGCCTGCTATGGCGACGAAGTGCTGCCCAACCAAAAGAATGGCGAGCTGGGCCATGGTAAAGAGCGCGCCATCGCAATCGCCGATGTCCTTGACGCCCATGTCGGTGCCCAAGACGAGGCAGTCGCTTGGAAGGCCCTACGCGCTGCAGCGCAAGAACCCAATCCGAAAGACATCACCAGCAATACGCAATGGTCGGTCGTCTTTGACAATACCGAACCCGCCGCCGCCATTACGCTGCGCCGCCACTGGGGCGACGTCGACGCCTTCGCACTGTAAGGACCCAGGCTCGTCGACCTTACGCTCGCCTGACGTTGTTTACATTTCTATACGCTTGAGCTAACACGTTTTACCCCCGTATCAACAGTGTGCGGGGGTAAACTTATGCGCATGTTATAACTTGCCCGGAAGGATTCATCATGCTTAGGATCGGTCTTCTTACCAGTGGCGGCGACTGCCAGGCGCTCAACGCCACCATGCGCGGCATTGTCAAAACGCTTATGACCAATAGCGAAGAGCCTATTGAGATCTATGGTTTTGAGGACGGCTACCAGGGCCTTATCTACAGCCGGTTCCGCGTCATGACGCCCGCCGATTTTAGCGGTATCCTCACCCGCGGCGGCACCATCCTGGGCACGAGCCGCACACCGTTCAAGCGTCTGGACATTCCCGAGGCTGACGGCGTCGAGAAGGTGCCGGCGATGGTCCACACCTATCACAAGCTGCAGCTCGACTGCCTGTTTATGCTGGGCGGCAACGGCTCCACCAAGACCGCCAACCGTCTGCGCGAAGAGGGCCTCAACGTTATCGCCCTGCCTAAGACCATCGATAACGACACCTGGGGCACCGAGCTGACGTTTGGCTTTACGAGCGCCATCGACGTCGCCACCAAGTGCATCGACGACATTCACACCACCGCTTCGAGCCACGGCCGCGTGTTCGTTATCGAGATCATGGGCCACAAGGTTGGCTGGATCCCGCTATACGCCGGCGTCGCGGGCGGCGCGGATGTCATCTTGATTCCCGAGATCCCCTACGACATGGATAACGTCATCAAGACCATCGAGCATCGCATGGAGACCGGCAGCCGCTTTACCATCGTGGCCGTCGCCGAGGGCGCTATCTCCAAGGAGGACGCGGCGCTGTCCAAGAAGGAGTACAAGAAGAAGCTCGCCGAGCGCACGAGCCCGTCAATCGTGTACGACATCGCCAAGGAGATCGAGGCCAAGACCGGTCGCGAGACCCGCGTCGCCATCCCCGGCCACACGCAGCGCGGCGGTCAGCCCGATGCCCAGGACCGCATCTTTGCGACCCAGTGCGGCGTTGAGGCCGCGCTTGGCTGCCTGCGCGGCGAGTTTGGCTACATGATCGCCCTGCGTGACGGCAAGATGTGCCACATGCCGCTCGAGGAAGTCGCCGGCAAGCTCAAGTATGTCGACCCCCAGAGTGATCTGGTGCGCGAGGCCAAGGCGCTGGGCATCAGCTTCGGCAACGAATAGCCTCGGCCGAAATTCATCCCATCGGGCCCTCCGACCCCGCCCGACGTATTTCGATTTGGCTCCTCCCTTGACTCCGTCAAAGGTCGC
>DBGFJU010000078.1:0-3877 GCA_048529485.1 Collinsella aerofaciens
GTCTTGGTTATGTTTGCTGCTCTACAGTCCTGGCTCGCACGAAGAGCACATTAAGTGCTCTTCGGCTCGTGCGGAACTCGCGACAAACATAACCAAGCTCCACCGGGCAACCTACTCAACAAGATCCCCTTCAGCCCAGGCCCCTGTGTACCGCGCGTCCAAGATCTTCAAATTCAGTTTGCTGACACAAAGCGAGACATAGCTGAGGACCCCTGGTCCTTAACTTGATACGAGTTCCGCACGCAAAGGAGGCGCCAGTGGCGCCTACGTCTTGCGCAGGACTGTTCGAAGTAGCAAGTTAAGGACCAGGGGTCCCCGTTACCCGAGCGTTTCTGCACTAGTTGAATTTGAAGATCTTTGAGGCCAGATGGTATAGGCCGAGTGTGGTTTTGTCTCCGGCCCGTCCACGCAGGTTGGTAAAGAATCCGACCACGCCGTAGCGAGCGCGACGATACATGCGCTCGTCGTACTCTTTCAGGTCCTTCCACAGCGTCTTCAGGCGCTCATCAGCACAATCTTCCTCGGAAAGCTTGGTGAGCACCGAGCAAATCGCCATCATCATGGTGAAGTAGCCCATCATGTACGAACGCAGACGCGAGGACTCAACGTCCTGGTACAGGTGGAACGATTCCATCATGATGCGCGTTACGCGGAACTGCTGACCCAGGCGCTTGACCATCGTAGCCTCATTGACGCTTTGGCCCTCGCGACCGATAAAGTAGCGATAGAGGTCGATGTCGGCATAGTACATGGTCTTGCAGCGCGGCAACGGCACGTATGCGTAGATATTATCCACGTAGAACGTGTGTGCCGGCATAGGTAGATTGGACTCGCGCAGTACATCGGTGCGATAGCACAGGCTGTGCATGAGCAGGTTCTGATCGGGACGAAAGTGTCCGATCTGGTCCCAAGAGAAAATCTTTTTGCGCGGCAGGGCAAACTTGTAGCCAATCGCGGTATGCGTGCCCTCGTAAACCTTCTCGTACACGTAGTTCGAGATAAACAGGTCGACGCGCTGGTCGCGCTCCTCAAAGCCACGCAGAATCGACAGCATGGTCGAAAGCGCCGCACCGTCGAGCCAGTCGTCCGAGTCGACAACCTTGTAATAGGTGCCCTGTGCCTCGCGCAGACCCGAGAGGACGGCGATACCGTGGCCGCCGTTCTCCTGGTGCACCGCGCGGATGATTCCAGGATAACGGGCCTCCCACTCATCGGCCTTGGCGGCCGTCTCGTCCTTGGAGCCGTCGTCCACCACGATAATCTCGATATCGGTGGCGTAATTGCTCCCCTCCAAGATGGAGGTGATGCAATGGTCCATGTCCTTGGCGGCGTTATACGAGGGAATACCGAATGTTATGACTTTATGCATGGCAGGCGATAATCTCATCCGAAAGATCGAGGGCGGAATTGGTCACGGCGTCCATATCGTAGTAACGATACTCGGCCAGACGACCCACCGGGTGGAAGTTCGTCAGGTTCTGGACGCGCTCAAGATAGCGCTCGTAGAGCTCACGGTTCTCGGGCTCAAGAATGGCGTAGTACGGCGTCTCACCCGAGCCGGGCGTATAGGCTTTGGAGTACTCCTTCATGATGGTGGTCTTGCCGGGCAAAACCTGACCGGTCATGTTCTTGAACTCGGTGATGCGCGTGTAGTCCTCGCTCGTGGTGTAGTTGACGGTGCCCACGGGCTGGAACTGATCCATATCGAGCGTCTCGAACTTCATATCGAGCGTGCGGTACGGCAGCGCGCCCAGGTCGAGGTTGAACAGCTCGTCGAGCGGACCGGTGTAGACGATCTCGCCGCCATAGACCTTGCCGTCGATCTTGACGGTGGTCTCGTCGATTTCAAAGAGGTCACGGGCGTCCACGTCGCAGAATACGTCGATCAGATCGTGATCGAGCATGTGCTCGAACAGCGCGGTATAGCCGTCCTGCGGCATGCCCTGGAAAGGAGCCTGCGGGAAGTAGCGATCGTCATCGCCCACAAAGACGGGGACGCGGCCGGTGATCGAGGGGTCGATCTGATCGGGCGTCTGGCCCCACTGCTTCATGGTGTAATGCAAAAAGACGTTCTCATAGACATAATCGGCGACCTCGGCAAGATCCGGGTCGTTCTTCTTGCGCAGCTCCATAATGGGCACCTTGACGTCCTTGCCAAAGGTCTCCACGAGCTTTTGGTACAGTTCCTCGCCGCGCTCATCGCCAAAGGCAAGCTTAAGGCTCGCATGGTTAAAGGGCACGGGCATAAGGGTACCGTTGATGTTGGCGAGCACCTTGTGCTGGTAGTCAGTCCACTTGGTAAAGCGCGACAGGAAGTTATGCACGCGCTCGTTAAAGGTATGGTAGATGTGCGGGCCATACTCGTGGACAAGGATTCCCGCCTCGTCAGTGCAGTCGAAGGCATTGCCCGCAATGTGGCTACGGCGCTCCAAAACGGCAACACGATAGCCGATGGTTTCGGCAAGACGGCGGGCGCAAACGGCACCGGCATATCCAGCACCGACGACAATCATGTCGTACGCGCCGGCGTTAAAGCCTTCAGGCAGGCCTGAGGTAATCTGCATCGATACTCCTTGTCAAAAGCCACGGGCTCGTTAGCTGGGCTTTTCTCGAACATTCTTCGAGACATATTTATCAGAGCGATTATAGCGCTAATGCGTCCTATAATGAGCTTGCCACACAAGGAAAGCTCAAGCACCGCGGCGTACATTATTGAAAGGTAAACCCGCTAGCAGCGGGTTTATTCGTGTGCAGCCGAGGGCCTGGAGCTTAGCGAAACGCTTGTAAGGAGTAACATGAGCGATTTCCTAAACCGTATGAAGTCTGCCGCCAAGGCCGACCTTAAGACCATCGTCCTGCCCGAGGGCGAGGACCCGCGTACCATCGTCGCCGCCACCAAGATCATCGAGGAGGGCCTGGCAAAGATCGTCATCCTGGGCAACCCCGACGAAATCGACGTTCCCGGCGCTACCGTCATCGACCCGCGCAACGCCGAGAAGCACGAGGAGTACGCGCAGAAGTTTGCCGAGCTCCGCGCCAAGAAGGGCGTTACCATCGAGCAGGCTCGCGCCCAGGTGATGGACGCCACCTACTTTGGCACCATGATGGTCAAGATGGGCGACGCCGACGGCCTGGTCTCCGGCGCCTGCCACTCCACCGCCGACACTCTGCGCCCCGCGCTGCAGATCCTCAAGACCGCCCCGGGCACCAAGCTGGTCTCTGCCTTCTTCGTGATGTGCACCGATACCCCGCAGTTCGGCACCGACGGCACGCTGATCTTCGCTGACTGTGGCCTCAACATCAACCCGTCCTCCGATGAGCTCTCCGAGATCGCCATCGCCTCCGCTCACTCTTGGTCCACCTTCATGGGCAATGTGGAGCCGCACGTGGCCATGCTCTCCTACTCCACCATGGGCTCCGCCGGTGGCGAGGTCGCCAAGAAGGTCCAGGAGGCCGTGAAGTTCTGCAAGGAGAAGGCTCCCGAGCTCGCCATCGACGGCGACCTGCAGCTCGATGCCGCCATCGTCCCCACCGTCGCCCAGCTCAAGGCTCCCGGCTCCTCCGTCGCCGGTAAGGCCAACGTGCTCGTGTTCCCCGACCTCGAGGCAGGCAACATCGGCTACAAGCTGGTCCAGCGCTTCGCTGGCGCCGACGCTTACGGCCCCATCCTGCAGGGCATCGCCAAGCCGGTTAACGACCTTTCGCGCGGCTGCTCTGCCGACGACATCGTGGGTGTCGTGGCCATCACCGCCGTCCAGGCTCAGATGGCTGAGTAGCTGACATATCCCCTCGGGACCCTACAGGGTAAAGCTCTGAAAACGTCCTCGGACATGCATGAAAGATCAAACTGGTCGCCCAAGTGGTCAAGGTCAGCGAC
>DBGFJU010000079.1:0-22265 GCA_048529485.1 Collinsella aerofaciens
GCAGAGGATTATCGCACGATGGGGGAGGCGGCGCGGGCGCGGCGTTAATCCAGTTTGGTACCTGGCACCTGCACGGCTTTCCCGAGCAACGCTTTGAGCTCGTTCAAAATGGAAACGGGCTGACGGTCGACGCCGTCCAGATGGAGCGTGGCCACGCGAATGGGCGGCTGATATTCAAGCGGGCCGATGAGCACGGGAGAACCCAGGAACCGTTCGATGTCGCCTGCGATCTCATCGATCGCCTCGGGGCCGAGCTCATCGAAGAGTGCCACGAATGCCGGCCCCGTCGAGCGGAACAGGCGGCCCTTGCCGCGCGAACAATCCATGAGGCAGGCGGCGCTTTCGGCGAGCACGCGGTCGCCTGCATCGAATCCAAAGCGGGCATTGACCTCGGCGATATCGTCGACCTTAATGGCAATAAAGCCTGCCTCATGCGGCACGTGGCGCATCTCTCCAATAGCGTTGACCAGTGCGTGGACATCGCCCAGGCCCGTTACCGAGTCGGTCGTATCTGCCAAGCTTCGGTTGACGATAATGCCCACATACATGCTGGGCTCGGTATCGGTGCCGTCCAAGCGGTAGCCCGTGCAGTCGCAAAGCACGTATTTTCCGGTGGCATCCATTACGCGATACTGCATGTAGTGGAAGTGCCATGTGCCGTTTATCACCATGTCGAGCTCGGCACGTACGTTGTCGCGGTCCTCGGGATGAACGCGGGCGAGCCACATGTCGAGTGAGTTAAAAGGGTGCTGGGAGGGCAGGTCAAAATCGCGCACGGCGTTAACCGACCATTGCGATTCTCCCGTATCGAGATTGAGGATAAACGGATAGCGCGTCTCGGAGCTCATGGAGATCGCTTGGAACACCCGGTCGTTGCAGGGAAGCTGATCGACGATTGGGCGTTGCGGCGCGTCACTGTCTTTCGGTTGCTGCACACGATGCATAAGCTTATAGCGATACATCTTGCGATCGGCATCCATCGTCATCTGGCGACGCGTGTCGCCAGCAAGTGGATCGACGCGCGAGCAGCCAAAGCTAAAGCTGCCGATCATGGGCGCCTTGCCACCTGAGCTCGCCTCGATCAGCCTGGTACGTACCTGCTCCAAGCGCTGCTCGAGTTCAATCTCGTTTGCGGAGAGCGAGATGAGCACAAACTCGTCTCCACCGATACGGAACAGCATCTCATCGTGCTCCATGGTTTCGGAGAGCGTGCGGCAGATGCTCAGAATATAGCGATTGCCTTCGGCGTGGCCAAACCTATCGTTGCAATGCTTGAGATGGTCGATGTCAATATAGGCGCAGGTGAAGGGGTCGCCTTTGCGCCAGAGTTGCTCGACGTGACGGTCGAATCCGTTGCGGTTGCCCAAGTTGGTGAGCGGATCGATATAGGCGTTGCGCTCAAGCAGCTGGCGCTCTTGTTGCAGGATGGCATGCGTCTTTTGCAGTTGCTCACCAACGGCGCGTAGCTCAGCAGGCAGCGCGGCAACATCGAGTTCAGCGGTCGAGACGCCGTTCGCAAGTCGCTGAAGATAGGCAATAATCGATTGCTCGCCCAGGCGATATGACTCGTTCATGATGGATAACCTCCTTGGGCGGAACAACGGTTTGTATCATATCCCCAATTCGGTTTGAATTGGGGATATAAGTTAGCTAATGGAGACAAATGTCCCCTTCGACGGTGGCGTTTTGCGCGCGAGCGTATCAGTTGTTATTGCCACCATCGAGCAATGCCTCAAAATCCTTCGCCGGCATGGGGCGGTAGTAGAGGAAGCCCTGAGCGTAGCGGGCGCCCATTTGTCGTAGCATGTTCGCCTGCTCATTTGTCTCGACGCCTTCGACCACGACGGGCAGATGGAGCGACTGCGCCATTTCGAGCATCGATGAAATGATTTGCGTGCTGCGGCCTTGATCGCGGTCGGTGGGCACAAAGGTGCGGTCGAGCTTGATGACGTCGACGTTGACGTTCTTGAGCATCGCGAGCGTGGACTGACCGGTGCCAAAATCGTCCATATAGGTCGAGAAGCCGCGGGTGTGCAGATCTGCGGTCAGCTTATCCACGGCCTCGGATTCTCCCGTATAAGCCGTCTCGGTGATCTCGATACGCATGAGCTCGGGCGGTAGGTTGTATTGGGCGGCGAGCGCCCCCATATGTTCGGCAACGTCGCAGGCAAGGATATCCACGCGCGACACATTAAGCGAGACCGGAACCACGCGAAGACCACGATCGAGACGCTCGCGAAGCCATATGGCGACACCCTGCCAAATGTACTTGTCGAGCGTCACTACAAAGCCGCTTTCCTCGAGTGCGGGGATAAACGTTGCGGGCGAAATGAGAGAGCCGTCCTTGTCAATCCAGCGGGTGAGTGCTTCGGCGCCAATAATCTCGCCGGTTTCCATATCGACCTGGGGCTGAAGATAGTACGTGATGCGACCATTTGACAGCGCGTACTGGAATTCGGTCAGCGTGCGGTGGAACGCAATCTCGTGTTCATATTCCTCGGGGCGGAAAATAGCAATGCGCTCCTTGAAGTCGTTTTTGGCGCGTCGATTGGTAAACATGGCCTTTGCCTGCGCATCGATGGTGATTTCCTCATTGGAGTCGATGGGGTAAACGCCCATGGACGGCCAGAAACCTACGCCGTCATCATGCCTGGCTACTGCCTCGCGAACGCGGTTGTAGATTTGATGGACGGCGATGTGCTTAAAGGGGATGAGTACACAAAAGTCATCTTGACCCCAGTACCCTGCGACGCCCATATCGGCATTCTCGATGTCCTTGAGGACCGTGCCCACATCGGCGAGTACGCGGTCGCCCTCGGCCTGGCTGTGCCATTCATTAAACAAGCGCATGTGGCCCATGTCGACCGTGGCGATGCACCAGGTGCCGTTGTGCCTTGCCTCGAGAAATGCGTTGGCGCGCCGCATAAACTCGCTGGGTCGATAGAGGCCCGTGAGCGAGTCGATACGTTCGGCTATGGCGCTTTTGCGCTCCGCCTCGGGTATGGGGAGGCTGTCGTTGGGAACAAGCCCGCCGGCCGTGCGAAGGCGACGGTCGAGTTCGCCTAAAACGGCGGTCGCTTGATGGGTTAAGTGCTCGTAAAAGGCCGGGACGACAAGGCAGACGGGAGTAATGGTGTCGCCTGCGATTCGAACAGGAGCGAAAACGGCCTCTTTAAGGTGGCGGGTCAGTTGCTCGAATGCCTCGTGGTCTAGGTCGTTGCTGAGCACGACGAACTGAACGCTTCGTGAACGGTAGACCCGGCTCCTGCCGCGAGTGATCGACAGCATGCGGCCTGCGTATTCGGCAAGCATGTTGTCGACAGCCTCGGCCCCGTAGAGCTCGTTGAGCTTTGTCGTGCCACGAACGCGCACCGCTATAAGCCCTGTCTCGCAACGATCGCGGCGGCAGGCGTCGATGGCGTTGGCCAGCATGCGCTGCGTTCCGAGGCCTGTGGCAGCGTCGACGGTTTCGGCAAGTGAGTGGTTGACGAGCTCGCCGACATAGAGCGAGGGGACATTTCCGTCGCCGTCGATACGAAACCCGCGAGCACGGCAAAGGACGTAGTCGCCGCCGGCGTTGCGCACACGATACTGCATGACGCGACGGTGCTTGGTGCCGTTGTAGACTTGGTCGATGTCGTTGATGCAGGCCTCAAGGTCGTCGGGATGGACGCGCGTTTTCCAGTAATCGCGACAGTTGTCTATGTGCTCCGAGGGAAGGCCAAGATCGCGCAAGGCACCTTGTGACCAAAGGGTGCGATGTTTGTCCAAGTTCTCGATAAAGAAATAACGGCCCTCGTTGAGCATCGAAAAGGCGTCAAAAATACGATCGCTTATTTCGAAGTCGTCGGCGTGAACTTGCGTGATATTGCGTCGATCGAGGTGCATGGCATGACGTAGCTTGTAGTCGTACATGCGATGGTCGGCATCGAGCGTCATGCGATTGGAAGCTTCGCCCAGGGCGGGGTCGGCATGTGACACTCCGTAGCTAAACGAGCGGGGCATCTCGGAATCGTTGTTTTTGAGCAGAACCGTTCGGCAGTGTTTCAGACGTTCGGCGAGGTCCTCCTCGGTTGCAATCGTAGATAGGATGGCAAACTCGTCGCCGCCTATGCGAAACGCCGCTTCGCCCACCTTCATATACAGCTTAAGATAGAGACTTACCTGCAAGATATAGCGGTTGCCCTCGTCATGCCCAAAGACGTCGTTGCAGTGCTTGAGATTGTCGATGTCGATGAACGCCATGGTAACGGGGGCGTCCTGCCCCCAGAGCTCCTCGAGGGAACGGGCAAAGCCGCCACGGTTGCCAAGCCCAGTAAGCTGGTCGGTAAAGGCAGCCCTGATCAGATCCTCCTGCCGCTCGAGAAGGTCATGGACGGTCTTTTCGAGCGTTTCGGTGTAATTGCTGACAGTATCCATGTTCTAAGCGGCTTTCTGAGGTCGGGACGGATTGCGTCGGGCGAGCTCGTTGTGTACATGCATCGTTGCTCAGCGCTTTGCATGTATCCAGGCCCCCGCCTTGCCGCGTTGTTGAGTTAATTTGCCGGCTAATGTTCGCTGTTGATAACAGCTGAGTAGTGTAAACAACAGTACGCAATTATATATGGGTGCACATGCTGTGGGCGGCTATCATTCGACAGGCGGTAGCGCGACGATGCGATGTTCGATGAAAATGCGACTGGGGCGGTATATGTTGACGGGTATACTTGTTCCGTTTGAATTTGCGGGGATGGAGATGGTCACATGGCACAGTCAAATATGACGCGCACGGTGGGGCTTGCGCTCGAGGGGGGCGGCTACCGCGGTATGTATACGGCGGGCGTGCTCGACGTATGGATGGAGCACGGCTTAACTTGCGACCATATGGTGGGTGTCTCGGCGGGCGCGGCGTTTGGCTACAACTTTAAATCGCGCCAGATCGGCCGCGCCATTCGCTACAACAAAGCCTATTGTGCCGATAAGCGCTATGCGAGCGTGACAAGCTGGTTGCGAACCGGCGACATGTTCAATGCCGATTTTGCCTATCACGAGGTGCCTATCGAGCGCGATCCCATTGACTTAGAGGCGTATCGCGCCTGCCCCATGCGATTTACGTGCGTGTGTACCGACATCGAGACGGGCAAGGCCGTCTACCACGACCTGCCCTATGGCGACGAGAGGGATATCGAGTGGATCCGGGCATCGTCTGCGATTCCCGTGGCGACGCGTCCCGTTGCTATTGGCGGGCATAAGTATCTGGATGGTGGCGTGGCTGATTCTATTCCCAGTGCATGGCTGTTTTCGCAGGGGTATGACCGCAATATCGTGGTACTCACGCAGCCGGCGGGCTTTGTGAAGCAGCCCAACAGCGTGATGCCCATGCTGCGGCGCGTGTTCCGTCACTACCCGGAATTTGTTGCAGCGCTTGAGCATCGGCATGAGGTCTACAATGCCACGCTCGATGACCTGGCACGTCGCGAGGCTGCCGGCGAAATCTTTGTGGTACGGCCGAGCGAATCGGTGAAGGTGCCGTCGCTGTGCCGCGAGCCCGATGAGCTCGAGCGCATCTATCAGATTGGTCGCCGCGATGCGGAGGCAACCTTGCCGGCGCTGGAAGCGTATCTGGCGGGGTAGGGCAAGCTGCCGTGGACTCGGCGGAAAGCGCGTCCCAGAATGAGCGCTCAGAACGGGTTACAGTTTCCCAAACGGTGGGGTTTCGGAAAGTACGTCCCGGAATATGCGTTCAGACTGGGACGCGGTTTCCCGTTGAGCCTCTATATGGAAAGCGCATCCCAGAATGGAGGTCCAAACTGGGATGCGCTTTCCGCTATTGAAGATATGAGGCTGCGAATCAGCTGCTCGGCTTATGCCTATGCCTGCTGCCAGGTATCGACAAGCTCCTTGGCGGCGACGTAGGGGTCGTCGGCACTGCAGACGGCGCTCACCACAAAGAAGCCATCGACGCCGGTGGCCTTGAGCTGCGGCAGGTCGGCCGTCTTGACGCCGCCGCCCACCACGATGGGCACGGGGCTTGCCGCATGGAGGGCGGCCAGGTCCTCAAAGCTCTTGGTGATGATAGAGCCGTCGGCCGCGCGTCCGCAGTCGCGCTTGGTCTCGGTCTCGTGGAGTGGGCCGATGCCCAGGTAGTCGACTAGGCTCATGTCGGCGGTCTTGACGTACTCGAGCATCTCCTCGCAACGGGCGGAAAGGCCCACGATGGCGTCGGGCCCCAGCAGCTTGCGACAGACCTCGACGGGAATGTCGCTCTGGCCCACGTGCACGCCGTCGACAGCAATGCCCTGCTCGCGCGCGGCGAGTACGCAGTCCAGGCGGTCGTCAATCAGCAAAGCGACCTGACCGGTCTTGCCAGCCTGTGCGATTGCCTGCGCGGCGTCGCCGGTCAGTGCAATGATTTCGCGGGCGCTTGCCACCTTGGAGCGCACCTGGATGCAGGTAAAGCCGGCGTCGAGTGCCTGGGCCACCACATCGCCCACGGGGCGCCCGAGCGTGTTTTCGGGGCCGAGCACCAGATAGGCCGAGATATCAAGGTTGTCGCGGATGCTCATCGCGCTTCCTCCTGTTTCTTGATCTGTGCTTCCATGCGCTCGAGTTTGCCGGTCATGGTGTCGGTAAATCCGGGTCGAATATCGGCTTTGAGCACGACTTCGGTGCGGATGCCCTTGCTCGCCAACACAAAGGTTGCGTCGCGCACGACCTGCATGACCTCGTCCCAGTCGCCCTCGATCTCGGTGAACATAGAGGTGGTGCGGTTGGGAAGGCCGCTCTCGCGAATGATGCGCACGACCTCGGCGACCTCGGCGGATAGCTCATCGCCGGTGCCGCAGGGGGCGATGGCCACGGCGACGAGCGTGTTCATGCCGGTATTGGTTGTGGGATCGGACATGGCCTATGCCTCCTCGAGCTCGAGTCGGTTGTCGGCAATGTCTTGGGCGGTCGCGCGGTATAGCTCATCGATAAAGGCGACCTTAAAGCTTGCCGGGGCATCGGCGACAGCGGCGGCACGCCTGCCGGCAACGTTGTAGACCGCGGTGCCGCAGACGGCTGCCGTAAACGGGTCGGTGGCACAGGCGTACACGGCCAGCACGCCGCCCTGCGAGCAACCGCAGCCGGTGATCTTGGACATGAGCGGGCTGCCGCCGTGGGACTTGGCCACGGTCGTGCCGTCGGTAATCAGGTCGACTTCGCCCGAGACCACTACGGCGCCGCCGGTGTAGCGGGCGAGCGCCACGGCGGCATCGCGGGCGGCGTCGACCGTGTCGGTGGTATCGACACCGCGCACGCGGCTCAGATCGGCCGCCTCGCCCTCAAGACCCCACAGGCCGGCGAGTGCGATGATCTCGGAGGCGTTGCCACGCACGATGGCGGGCTTGTACTGCTTGAGTTCGTTTACCAGCTGGGTGCGCAGGCTACCGATACCCAGGCCCACCGGATCGAGCACCCAGGGCTTGCCGGCGTCGTGTGCCGCCTTGGCCGCGCGGGGAATCGTCTGCTCGTAGATGGGGAAGAGCGTGCCCATGTTGAGATAGATGGCGCCGCCGCCGGCAACGAGCGCCTCGCCCTCGTCGGGCAGATAGACCATGGCGGCCGAACCGCCCACGGCGAGCTGAGCATTGGCGACAAAGTCGATCGTCACCGTGTTGGTGATGGAGCCGGCCATCGGATTGGTGGCGCGAATCTCCTCCACGGCCTTGACCACATTTTGCTTAAGCTGTTCCGAATCAATCACTGCACATGCCTCCTTGGCATAGAAAAGGGGCGCTGTGCATAGACAGCGCCCCTGTAAAGGCGGCATGCTCCCTACGCCAGCATTAACTGACAGGTTCAAAGGATTGGGCCCCATGCCCTCTCAGCCTTGTGGTTTGCACCGCCGGCACTCCCGCATCGAATCTGTTGTTCCCTATACTAGCGCACCTGCCAAAAAGGGACAGGTTTATTTTGGCAGGTCGTTACAATAGGTAGGACCGATACGAATGGGGGCCTTATGATTAAACTTGTGCTGACCGATATGGACGATACGCTGATTCCAGCCGGGCATGACGGCGCCAGCGACTACGCCATCGAGGGCATTCATGCCATGCAGGCGGCGGGTCTGCACTTTGGCCCGGTTTCGGGTCGCCAGCCGTCCGCGATGGGCTGGATGTTCCGCAATTGCGTCGAGTGCTTCTCGACCGGCGCGTTCTGCAACGGCCAGGTAATGTTTGTCGACGGTCAGGCGGTCGCTTCGCGCGCGACCGACAACGCCGCCCTTATGCGTTTGGCTGACTACTTGGAGCAGGAGCCCGACGATACGTATCTGAAGGTCTACAGCCTGGGTGATGACTTTTGGAATAACGATGCCTACTGCGTGACGAGCGATCCCGAGCGCGTACGCCGCGCCATGGAGTCGGGCGGCAACGCGTGGCTCAAGGGCGAAGAGGCCCCGTGCCGTCCCGTCGTCGATGATGCGCCGGTGTTTAAGGCGAATATTTGGAGTGCCCGTTCACGTGAGGAGCTCGTGGAGCTACGCGAGCGCGTTGCCGCTGAGGTGCCGGAACTCTCGCTTGTGTTTCCCAACAATCGAGTGCGCCTGCTTGACATCCTTCCGGCCGGTTGGGACAAGGGCTGCGCTGCACTGGAGCTGGCGCGCGCTTTGGGCCTGACGACCGATGAGGTGGCCGTATTTGGCGATTCCGATAACGATCTGCCCATGATCGATGCCGTTCCCAACTCCGTTGCAGTCGCCAATGCCAACGAGGCCGTCACGGCTGCCGCGCGCTGGCATATCGGCGCTGCGGCAGACGATGCGGTTGCCGGGGCTCTGCATCAGATTGCCGCCTGCGCCGCGACGGGGGAGATGCCGCCGTTTATGCGTCAGATGGATGCGACGGGTTTCGACGTCACGAACGTCTAGGGAGAAAGCCATGAAGCTTCAGCAGCTCAGGTATGTCGTCAAAGTTGCCGAATGCGGCAGCATCACCGAGGCCTCGCGCCGGCTCTTTGTGTCGCAGCCTTCGATTACCGCATCAATCCGCGATCTCGAAAACGAGATGGGCGTGCACATCTTTGAGCGCACCAACAAGGGCGTCATTGTGTCCGAGGAAGGCGAGACCTTCTTGGGCTACGCGCGCCAGGTGCTCGACCAGGCCGACCTGCTCGAGGGCAAGTACAAGGGCGCGTCCGAGCAGGTGCCGCACTTTAGTGTGAGCTGTCAGCATTATTCCTTTGCCGTTAATGCGTTTGTCGATGTGATCCGTGAGTTCGATGCCGCGCGCTACGACTTTACCCTGCGCGAGGAGCAGACTCACGAGATTATCGAGGACGTCGCGCATATGAAGAGCGAACTGGGCATCCTGTACTTATCCGAGCACAATCGCGAGGTTATCGAGCGCATGCTGGCGGCCAACGAGCTCGTGTTCGAAGGACTATTCTGCGCCACGCCACACGTCTTTGTGTGTGCCGACCATCCGCTGGCGGGCCGCTCCAGCGTGACGCTCGAGGACCTGGAGGACTATCCCTTCCTGTCCTACGAGCAGGGCAGCTACAACTCGTTTTACTATTCCGAGGAACTGACCTCGACGTTTGAGCGCCGCAAGAATATCCGCGTGCGCGACCGTGCGACACTGTTCAACCTGGCCATGGGCCTCAACGGCTACACGGTGTGTTCGGGTGTGATCAGCCATGAGCTTAACGGTCCCGGCATCATCTCGATTCCGCTTGATGTAGACGAGTACATGGAGATTGGCATCATCACGCGCAAGAACACGACACTTACGCGCTACGGGCAGGCCTATATCGACGCGATTCGCCAGCATATCTAGGCTGCTGTGCTCCGCGCGGGTCAGATCTCTTTATGGCAGTCCAGACTGATATAGGAAACGTCTATATCAAACTGATATAAACGTATATTTTACGATGTCCATATGAGCGCTCATACTCTGTCCCAGTAAAGCAACCAATGCAAAGGGAGATATCTATGAGCACTTCAATTCAACCGAACGCGCCGTTTCGCGCCGATATCGTCGGCAGCTTTCTTCGTCCGCAGGCCGTAAAGGACGCCCGCGCTGCCTATGCGGCAGGCACGCTTGATGCCGAGGGGCTTAAGGCCGTCGAGGACGATGCCATTCGCGATTTGGTGGCAAAGCAGAAGGCCGCCGGTCTGCAGGTCATCACCGATGGCGAGTTTCGCCGCAGTTACTGGCACCTCGACTTTATGTGGGGGCTCAACGGCATTGAACGCCGTACCTCGCGTACGGGCTATATGTTCCACGACGAGGAGACCACGGCCGATACCGCCGTGGTAACCGGTCCCATTAGCGGCGAGAACCACCCATTCGTCGAGCACTTTAAGTTTGTCAAGGCGCTTGAGGGGGAGGGTCAGGTCGCACGTCAAACCATTCCGGCGCCGATCCAGACGTTCTCTGAGGTCACGCTCGATCGCTGCGACGGCCAGCAGGAGAGCCTGCGCGCTGTCTATAAGACCGATGAGGAGCTTGCCGACGCCATTGCAGCCACTTATCGCACGGTGATCGCCGACCTGTACGCTGCAGGCTGCCGCAACATCCAGTTTGATGACTGCACCTGGGGCATCTATTGCGATACCGACTTTGTGTCCAAGACCGGAATGAGCCCGGTTGATCTGCAAAAGGTGAGTGAGCTGGGCGTGGCGCTCAACAACGCCGCCATCGAGGGCAAGCCCGACGACCTGGTCATTAACACGCACGTGTGCCGTGGTAACTACCACTCTACCTATGCCTTTGAGGGCGGTTACGATCCCATCGCGCCGTACCTGTTTGCGCATGAGAATGTCGATGCGTTCTATCTGGAGTTCGACACGCCGCGCGCCGGCGGTTTTGAGCCGCTCAAGTACGTTGCCCCGGGCAAGAAGGTCGTGTTGGGCCTGGTGACCACCAAGGCGGCAGAGCTCGAGAACGAGGATATTATCGTCGAGCGCATCCGCGAGGCCGCAAAGTACGTGCCGCTCGAGAATCTGTATCTGTCGCCCCAGTGCGGCTTTGCCAGCTGCGAGATTGGCAACAAGCTGACCGAGGACGAGCAATGGGCAAAGATCGCGCTGGTCAAGCGCGTTGCCAAGCGCGTTTGGAAATAGCGGTAACGTTCGCAGGTGACGGCGCGTGCGAGACATGGCGTATCGCGTACAATGGTTCAGATCGTATCGTTCGGACAGGTTATCCGATATGCCCGATCGCCCTTCCATTCGAAAGGACATCCATGTCCCAATCCTCGACGCCCGCCGTCACCGATGCCATCTACGATGCATCGTCGCTTGGCCGCCCGCGCATGTTCCTGCTCGGTCTGCAGCACCTGTTTGCCATGTTTGGCGCCACCGTGCTGGTGCCCGTGCTCACCGGTCTCTCGGTTTCGGCGACGCTTTTGTTTGCCGGCTTGGGCACGCTGCTGTTCCACTTCTTGTCGCGCGGTAAGGTGCCGGCATTTTTGGGCTCATCGTTTGCCTTTATTGCCGGTTATGCCGCAATCGCGCCCAACCGCGAGACTGAGCTTTTGCCCTACGCCTGCCTGGGCGTAGCCTGCGCCGGCCTGCTCTATCCGGTGCTGGCGGCGCTCTTCCGCGCGTTTGGCGCCAAGCGCGTTATGCGCTTCTTCCCGCCGGTGGTGACTGGCCCTATCGTCATTTCCATCGGCTTGATTCTGGCGAGCTCCGCTATTGCCAACTGCCAGACCAACTGGTTTGTGGCTGTTATTGCCGTTGCCGTTATCGTGATCTGCAACATCTGGGGCCGCGGCATGGTCAAGATTGTGCCGATTTTGCTGGGCGTTGTGGTGAGCTATGCCGTTGCGACTGCGCTGGGCGAGGTCGATTTTTCGGGCGTCGCGGCCGCTCCCTGGGTTGGCTTGCCCGTCGTGTGGGACAACACCGTGTTTGCGCTCTTTGGCCCGCAGTTCGATAGCGGTCTTGCCACGACGGCCATCATCACCATCATGCCGCTGGCTTTCGCGACCATGATCGAGCATATCGGCGATATCTCTGCTATCGGTTCGACTTGCGAGCGCAACTACATTGCCGATCCCGGTCTGCATCGCACGCTGCTCGGCGACGGCCTTGCCACGATTCTGGCTTCGCTCTTTGGCACTCCGGCCAACACTACGTATGGTGAGAACACCGGCGTGCTCGCCCTGACGCGCGTGTTCGACCCGCGCGTAATTCGAATTGCCGCGTGTTGCGCCATCGTGCTTTCGTTCTGCCCCAAGTTCGCGGCTGTCATTGCGGCCATGCCGGCGTGTGTGATCGGCGGTGTGTCGCTCGTGCTCTACGGCATGATCAGCGCTGTGGGCGTCCGCAACCTCATCGAGAACCAGGTCGATTTCCAGAACAACCGCAACGTGCTGGTTGCCGCGCTGGTGCTCGTGCTTTCGCTCGGCATCGCGTACAGCACCGCCGGCGCCATCGTGTTGGAGCTGGGCGGCGTGACCATTTCGCTGTCCGGCATTGCCGTGGGCTCACTGGTGGGCATTGTGCTCAACGCCATCCTGCCGGGTAACGACTTTGAGTTTGATGTCTCCGAGCTTGAGGAGGCTGCTGAGTAGCAGCTGCGTTCAGCTAAAACAAGATATGGTGCCCATGCGTATATGCGTGTGGGCACCATTTTTAATGTGTCAGTATCCAGTGGATGCCGCGGGCCATGCGTAAGTCGGTTTGGGCAAAGTGATTGCCGGGGTTGAGCTCCAGCGTTGTTGGAATGCCGCGCTCGACGAGCAACGCTTCCATCGCGCGTGTGTCGTCGAGTACATGCCGCATCATGCGGTTGGGCGTCTTGGTTTCCTTTTTGCCGAGTGACAGGTAGACGGCTTGCGGGCTGCCGGCAAAAGGGGCCGTGCTGGCACGGTCGACAAAGTCGGGAAACCATAGCGACCCCGATGCGCTCGCGGCGCGGTCAAAGGCGTCGGTTTGCCAGAGGGACCAGAGTGCGAAGAGGCCCGCGAGCGAGTAACCGGCAATGCCGCGCCGGGTGGGCGGCTGAGGAAGCGACGACTCGACCTGGGGGATTATCTGATTCAGCAGCTCATCAAGAAAATCGGCAGCTTGGCCGCCGAAAGGCTCGGCATCGCGTACGGTCCCGTCGCATGCCCAGGGGCTCAGCTCGCGATTCCAATCGAGCCCGCCAATGGTGACGAGGGCGAATGGCGGACAGTCGAGCTCTCGGCAACACTTATAAACCTCGCTGCCGTCGCCCACGACCACAGGAAGGTAGATGACAGGCGCGCTTTCCGTATGATTCGAATAAACGGTTATCTGCTTTTGATGCGCTTCCATGACGGGCTTCTCTCAGTGTTGTGATATCGGCAGCCCCAATTGTCGCACGCCAGCGTATGCCGGTTGGGCTAGACCAAAGACAATCTCGTGCATCCCCTGCGGACGCATATGGAAAACGCCACCGCTGGAGGGGAGCTCGGCGGTGGCGTTGTTAAACGGTGCTGGGGCTCGGGGCCTTCGCGGGAGCTGCCATGTGCGCAGAGGCGTCTAAGAACGCTTACGGCTCGCCATGGTGCCTGCGGCGATAGCGGCTGTTCCCGCAAGGACGGTTGCCACGATGGCCGCACCCGAGGTGTCGCCGGTTGCCGCGAGCACGCCGGTAGTCTTGGCTTTCGTGGTTGAAGCCGCAACGGCCTTGGTCGGCTTTGAGCCCTCAGGCTTGGGGTTCTGCTTGGACTCCGCGGGCTTGCTTTCTGCGGGCTTGGTCTCGTCGGGCTTGGGGTCTTCCGGCTTGGCTACCTCGGGAGGTGCGATGGTCGTACTTTTGGCGACTGCTTTGATATAGAGGGAGTCGACCGTGGCGTCGCCCGTGCCGATGGCTTGGCCTGCCTCGTAGATGCCGTCACGGAGCTTGCGATAGTCAATGACCTTGCTGCCTTCGGGCGTCTGGATGGCGGCGTTCTCAATCTTGATGGTGCCGATTGTCTTGCCGTCAGCGCTCATGGCACGGGCAAAGATTGCCGCTGTATCTCCTTCGGCCGTTACCTTGCTGCGGATGATCGAGATGACTGCGGGTGTGACGCCCTCGCTGGTCTGGGCGATGATGCCGATGTTCTCGCCTTGGGGTTCGCGCCTCGTCTCGCCATCTTGGTTTTCGCTGTAGGGGATGGGGCCGTCGCCGTTCTCGACATAGCGGGCTATGGCCTTGACAACGGAGTCGCTGATGTAGATGTGGCCGCCCTTCTCGTTGGGTCGATCGTTTCTGGTGGAGAATGCAGCCGAAACCTCGCCTTCCGCAAACGCGTCCACGGTGGAGCCGTTCTTGACGACGATGTCGTCCTGGTAGGTGAAGAGGGCGTTGGCGCCACCGTATCTGCCTTTACTTGCACGGACCGTCACGTTTGCATGATCGAGGGTGATGCCCTTGTGGGCATAGACGCCATATTCAACACCGTTTACGTTGAGGGAGGCGTTTGTGGCTGCGAGGCTGCCCTTGGCCTCGACGGCAGCGTCTTTCTCGGAGCTTGCCTTGACCTGGCCGCCGTCCGAGATGTTGATATTGCCGCCGCTCCAAAGGGCCTCACCATCGGCTGAGCTTGCCTCGACCGTCCCGCCACCCTTGATGGTGAGGTTCTTGTCGGCTCCAATACCCTTGTCCTTGGTAGCCCTGGCGGTGACGGCTCCGCTGTCGTCAATCGTGATATTGCCGTTTGCCCTGATGCCATCCGATGCACCCGTGGCGTTGACGTTGCCCGAACCTTTGATAGCGAGATTACCTCCGGCATTGATGGCATCAAACCCAGTGCTCGTGGCGTTGACGGATCCGGCTCCGTCGATGTTGATATTACCCGTGGAGAGGATAGCGTCCTCAGTAGATGTCACGCTGAGCGTGCCGCCCTCGTCGCCTTGGATATTGAGCTCGGCATTCTCGTTAGTGCCATGAGAAACGTTGATGCTTTCGATCCATTCGGCAGTGACGATGTTGGTTCCCGAGTAATTCACGTTGAGCTTGCCTGCGGCCTGGATCTCGCCGCCGTTATAGTTGTTGAGCTTCAAGTCGTCGGCGCCGTCCCACGACCAGGTACCGGCCTCGTCGCTCGCCGCGGTGTTGTACTTGTTGCCGCCGACCTTGACCCATTCCGCTGCGAGCGAGACGCTCGGCATGAGCAGCGAGCTCACCGTGAGCGCGCACACGGCGCCCGCGACGATGCGGCGCGTCACGCGGCGCCAGCTGCCGTGCGCGAGTCCTATGCGACGGCGAACGTCGGGTTCGGCAACATGGGTTCCGGCGGTAGTGTCATTGCGTTTGGGGGTCGTGAACAAGGCTGCCATGGTTGCTCCCGTTCTCATAGGGCCTATACGACTAGATTCAGCGTATCTGCTGGATGTTGCCGGCGGTAGTGCCGTTTGGAGGGCAAAATGGCCAAAATGGGGGAGAAATAGGCCGCACGCCGGCGCAGGGACCGGCGCTAAAAGAAAAGCGCGGGGCCGCATGGCGACTCCGCGCTCTATTGTTCAGCTTTTGCAGCCTTGCCCTTACGCTACGAAGAAGTAGACGAGGAAGGCAAGGGCCGCGATCCACCCGTCCCGTGCGAAAAAGTGTTTACGAGCGCTTGCGGCTCACCACGGCGCCCGCGGCGATGGCGGCTGTTCCCGCAAGGGCGGCTGCCACGATGGCTGCGCTCGAGGCGTCGCCGGTTGCTGCGAGTTTGCCGGCGATCTTGGCTCCCGTGGCTGCAACTGCAACGGTCTTGGTCGTCTTCGTGCCCTCGGACTTGGAGCCCTCGGGCTTGGTCTCGCCTGGCTTCTCCTCGGGTTTGATCTCCTCGGGAGGCATGATGACCGTGCTCTTGGCGACAGCGGCGTCATAGGGGGAGTCGATCGTGGCGTCGCCCGTGCCGATGGTTTGCCCTGCCTCATAGATAATGCTGCGGCTGTACTCTTGCTCGTAGCGATAGTCAATGACCTTGCCGCCTGCGGGCCTCTGAATGGGAGCGCCCTCGATCTCGATGGTGCCGATCGCCTTGCCGTCCTCGCTCATGGCAAGGGCGAAGATTGCTGCCGTGTCTCCCTCGGCCGTGACCTTGCTGCGGATAATCGAGATGGTCGCGGGCGTGATGCCCTCGCTGGTCTGCGCGAAGATGCCGATGTTCAGGCCCTCGGACTCAGGGATGATTTCGTCGTTCTGGTCTCCGCTGTAGTGATCGGGGCCGCCGCCACCGGTCTCGATATAGCGGGCTATAGCCTTGACAGCGGAGTCGCTGATGTAGATGTGGCCGCCTGACTCGCCAGGGTTGTAGTTTCTGCTGGCGATAGCAGCCGAGAACCCGCCTTCCGCGAGCGCGTCCACGATGGAACCATTCTTGATGACGATGTCGTCCTCGTCAGTGATGAGAGCGATAGTTTGCCAACCGCCGCCCGTGCTTGCACGGACCGTCACGGTCGCGTGGTCGAGCGTGATGCCCTTGCGGCCATAGACGCCATACTCAACACCGCTTGCGTTAAGGGATGCGTTGGTGACCGCGAGACTGCCCTCAGCGTCGACGGCAAGATCTCCCTGGGAGCTTGCCTCGACCTGGCTGCCGCCCGAGATGTCGATGTTGCCGTCAGCCCAAATCGCCGCTTCTTCTATCGAGCTTGCTTCTACCTTGCCACCGCCTTTGATGATGATGTCACTGCCCGCGGCGACGCCGTAACCTTCGCCTCCTTTAGCGATCACTGTGCCAGAGGAATCGATGGTGGTCTTGCCCTTGGATTGGATACCTTCGGTACCGCCCGTTGCATTCACTGTGCCCGAGCCCGTGATAGAGAGGTCGCCCTTTGCCTCAATTCCGTCGGAAGTAGTGCTTGTGGTGTTCACGGTGCCTGGGCCAGAAATGGAGAGGTCGCCTGTGGATTTAATTGCATCGGCCTCGGCTGTCACATTGAGCTCATCCGTGCTATTCGAGCTCGTTATGTTCAACTCCGCTTTCTGGTTAGTGCCATCCTGCGCTTTGATGGCGGCTCCGGTGTAATCGGGTTCGGTTTTCACGGTGTTCTTGCCCTCGTACGCAATGTTGAGCTTGCCTGCAGAGTTGATCGCACCGCCGTCATAGCCGTTGAGCTTCATATCGTCGGCGCCGTCCCAGCTCCAGGTGCCGGCCTCGTCGCCTGCCGCGGTGCCGGCGTTGTACTGGGTGCCGCCGACGTCCACCCACTCGGCCGCGAGCGAGACGCTCGGCATGAGCAGCGAACTTACCGTGAGCGCGCAAACGGCGCCTACAACGATGCGGCGTGTCACGCGGCGCCAGCTGCCGTGTGCGAGCAGCGTGCGGCGGCGCACGTCGGGCTCGACAAAATGGGGTCCAGAGGTTTTGTCATTGCGCTTGGGGGTCGTGAACAAGGCGGCCATGGTTACTCCCATCCTCATAGGGCCTATGCGATTACGCCCAGCATATCTGCAGGATGTAGCCGGCGGTAGTGCCGTTTTGAGGGCAAAATGTCCAAAACTCGGGAAGCAATACATCGCGCGTCCGTGCGTTGCCTGGCTTTAAAAGAAAAGCGCGGAGCCGCTCGATGCGACTCCGCGCTTTGGTGTTCTGCTTTGGCAGCTTTGCCGCTACGCTACAAAGAAGTAGACGAGGAAGGCGAGGGCTGCGATCCACATGAGCGGCTTGATCTTGGAGGCCTCGCCCTTAAAGAGTGCGACGATCACGTAGGCGATAAAGCCCAGACCAATGCCGGCAGAGATGGAGTAGGTGAAGGGCACGCCGGCGACAATCATGAACGCCGGGAAACCCTGCGACACGTCGGACCAGTCGATCTCGGAGGCCTCGCTCATCATGAGGTAGCCGACGTAGACCAGAGCACCGCAGGTGGCGGCGCTGGAAACGATGGTGACGATGGGGGAGAAGAACGCGGCGAGAATGAACAACACGCCGGTGGTGACGGAGGTGAGGCCCGTGCGGCCACCGTCGGCAGCGCCAGAGGTGGACTCGACGAAGGTGGTGATGGAGGAGACGCCCATGAAACCGCCCACAGCAGCGGCGGCGGAGTCGACGATCAGGATCTCCTTGATATTCTCGACGTTGCCGTCGTCGGTGAGGAACTCGCCCTGCTTGGCCACGGCCATCGCGGTGCCCATGGTGTCGAAGAAGTCGCTCATGAGCAGCGAGAACGAGATGACGAGGAGCGCGGGGTCGGTAAGGACCTTGACGATGGCAGGCACGCCGCCGGCGTCGGCGATGGGGCCACCGATGCTCGAGAAGTCGAGCGGGGCGATGATACCGGTCGGAGCCTGGGTCACACCTAGGGGGATACCGGCGATGACGGCGACGACGATGCCGATGAGCAGCGAGCCGGGGACGTTGCGGCAGGCGAGGGCGACTGTCACCAGGATGGAGATGATGCCGACGATGAAGGTGGGGGAGGTGATGTCGCCCAGACCGACGAGTGTACCGGCGCCAGCGGTGATAATGCCGGCATCGCACAGGCCAATCATGGCGATGAACAGGCCCAGACCCACCGAGATGGCGTGACGCAGGACAACCGGGATGGCGTCCATGATGGCCTCGCGCAGGCCACAAAGCACGAGCAGCAAGATGACGACGCCCTCAAGGAAGATGACGCTCATGGCCACGTGCCAGTCACCGCCGCAGACGGTGGTGGTGATTCCAGCGATCATCGCGTTGACGCCTAAGCCCGACGCGCAGGCGAGCGGGCGGTTGGCGAAGATGCCCATGCAGATGGTCATGATGCCGGCGCCCAGGCAGGTGGCGCAGGCGAGCGCCCCCGCATCGATGCCGGCGCCCGAGAGCACCGCGGGGTTGACGGCAATGATGTAGGCCATTGCCAGGAACGTTGTCAGTCCAGCGCGAAGTTCGGTCCCGATTGTGGACTTACGCTCGCTGACGTGAAATAGTTCGTCCATGCATACCCTTTCCTTGTTCGGCCCCGAGTTTAGGCCAATTGACACGAACTCACTTACTATATCGCCTTTACAACCTTGCTGTTCCTCACATGTTGATGTTCGGCGCTTTGTAGCGGACGGGCGGTATTTTCCGTATGAAAATGTGTGGGTACCGTATACTTAAGCGGTTACAACGACCCCTATGGAGGAACGTATGATTAAAGAGCTTTGCCACGACGAGGCTATCCTGTCCCAGCGTTGCGAGGTTGCGACCGTCGAGGACGAGTCGGTCGCACAGGACCTGATCGATACCATCAAGTCGCTCGACGATGCCGGCTGCCTTGCCGCTAACCAGATTGGCGTTACCAAGAAGGTTTGCGTCTATCTGGACGACGCCGGCGAGCCCCACGTGCTCTACAACCCCCGTTTGGTGTTTGGCCTGGGCGCCAGCAAGATGGAGGAGAGCTGCCTGACGCACGAGGAGGTCACCAAGTCCACGCGCTATATCAAGTGCAAGGTTGCCTTTGACCAGATTGTCGACGGCAAGATGAAGGAGTGCCGCCGTGACTACGCGGGCTTTGAGGCACAGATGATCCAGCATATGATCGATCACTGTCTTGGAAAGTTGGTCTAAGGGGACCAAAGCACCGCACCTTGCCGCTCAATCGTCGCTCGCGTACCTTAAGTACGCTTCGCTCCTCTTTCGTGGCAATCTGCGGCACTTTGACCCCTTAGACGACCTGCGGGGTTAACTTGGTTGAGTTTATCCTGTTTGAATAGTCCGGGCGTGACATTGTTGTCATGTCCGGGCTTTTGTGTTTAGCGCCTTTTTGTTTGGAGACAATGAAATTAGCAAGAACGTAAAGCTAGGAGGCGCTATGTGTACGAGCATTCGATTTACCGATAATTCTGGTCACATGTATCTAGGCCGCAACCTAGACTGGAGCTTTGACTACGGCCAACAGGTTCGCGTGATGCCGCGCGGGTTCCACGTCCCGTATTCGTTTATCGACGATGCGTCGGCGGCGCACGCGGTAATCGGCATGTGCATCGATTACGAGAACTACCCTATGTTCTTCGACTGCGGCAACGATGCGGGCCTCGCCGTGGCGGGTCTCAATTTCCCGGGTTATGCCGAGTATGCCGAGGGCCCGGTTGATGGAAAGACCAATATCGCGGCCTATGAGTTCCCCCTGTGGGTGGCAGCGACGTTCTCGACGGTCGATGAGGTCGAGGCCGCGCTGCGCGACACGGTGATTGTCGCCAAATCTGCCGGAGAGGGGCTGGGCGTGTCGCTGCTCCATTGGATTATCGGCGACAGCCAGCGCAGCATCGTGGTCGAGATGATGGCTGACGGTCTGCATGTATATGACGATCCGGTCGACACCCTTGCCAACCAGCCGACCTTCCCGTGGCACATGGAAAACCTGCGCACCTATATCACCGCCACAAGCGATTTTCCGCAGACGGCGACATGGCGTGGCGCCGAGCTCAAGCCCTATGGAGCCGGTGCCGGCATGCGCGGCATTCCGGGCGATTGCTATTCGCCGAGCCGTTTTGTAAAGGCGGCGTACCTCAATGCCAATTACCCGCAAAAGGAGAGCGAGACCGAAAACGTCGTTCGCATGTTCCGCTCGCTCGAGGGCGTGGTGATGATCGAGGGAGCGTCCAGGATGGGCGATGGCAAGTTCGAGAAGACTATCTACACCGGATGCTTTAGCGCGCGCACGGGCAATTATTACTACGCGATGTATGGGGATCCGTCGATTCGCTACGTGAGCCTGATGGATGCCGAGGGCGCGAGCCCCGATAGGCTCGTGGTTCCCGAGCCGCGTCGTTCGTAGCTCACTGGTCCGTTGCGACATAAAACGGCCTCGCACCTCTTATGAGATGCGAGGTCGTTGTCGTCAATGGCTGGTGGCGTGTTAGAAGTTGGCGTCGTTGAACTGGGTGCTCTCGAGTCCGTCGAGTTGCTGTTCGGGCGTATCGGCGACGCTCTCGAGCAGCTCGGTGGGATCGATGTTCATGTCCCTACCGGCCTCGTTGCCGTTGACCAAGTCGTCCGAGAAGATGTCGACTTCCATTTCCTCGGCCTCTTCAATCTGAACCTCGAGCGGCACCTGGGTGCGCACGAGCTTAACGGCCGGGCGCATGCGGGCAAACAGCGGCACGTACTCGATGATGATGGCCGAGTTCTCAAGACCGTACCAGCGTGCCGGGCTTCCGCAGGCGCGGCGGACGGCGTACTTGATGGCCATCACGCGGTGGTCATTGCGGTTGATGTCCGTTTCGGGGGCGAGCATCTTGCGCAGCATGCAAAAACGGAAGTCGCCCACGTTGCCGCGCGTCTCGTAGATGGAGTAGGTGTGGTGCTGCGGCGGCAGCTCGCCCGAAGCCATCAGGTCGCCGACGATCTGACGCAGATAGGCGTTGATGCGCTGGTTGACCTTAAAGCCCAGGTCCAGGCGCACGCGGAAGAGGAAGTCCGTGCCAAAGGTCTCGACGGAATACTCGTGCGTATAGGGCTCGTCGGTGACATGCACGTTAATGAACCAATACGCCTTGGCGCGCTTGGGATGCTTATCCAGGATGGAATAGAGCACGTCGCGGTCGAGCGTGAGCGGGTCGGGGCTGTTGGTGAGAAATACCAGATTGTCGGCGAGCACGGGATAGGTCTCGTCGTTGCGCAGGCGGTTGAGCTGATCGATGTACTTGGAGACGGGCAACAGAATCGTCTGCGTGCGCTCGATGGCGGTGCCACGGCGCCACACGTACATAAGGCCAAACAGCAGTGCGGCCAGGAAGATCATCACATAGCCGCCGTCAAAGAACATGGTGAGGCACGAGGCAAAGAAGCACAGCTCAATGGCACCGAAGAGCAGGGCGAAGACGCAGGCGCCCAGCTTGTGCTTGAGAATGCCAGCGATATAGCTCGTCAAAAGCGTCGTGGTCATGAGCATGGTCACGGTAATGGCGAGGCCGTAGGCGCTCTCCATGCGCTCGGAGTTTTGGAACAGCAGCACGATGAAGATGCAGCCGACCCACATGATGTTGTTGACGAGCGGAATATAGAGCTGGCCCTTGGTGTCGCTGGGGTAGTGGATGCGCAGATGCGGCATAAGGTTGAGGCGCGTGGCCTCGGATACCAGCGAGAACGAGCCGGTGATGAGCGCCTGCGAGGCGATGATGGCCGCTACGGCCGAAAGCACGATGGCAAAGGGGCGCAGGGGCTCGGGAAGCATCATATAAAACGGGTTGACGATATCCATCGCGAGCATCTGGGGGTTGGAGTTATTGGCGAGCAGCCAAGCTCCCTGACCCAGATAGTTGAGGATAAGGGCCGCCTTAACAAACGGCCAGGAGGCATAGTTGTTGGCCTTGCCAACGTGGCCCATGTCCGAGTAGAGGGCCTCGGCGCCGGTCGTCGACAGGAAGACAAAGCCGAGC
>DBGFJU010000080.1:0-3464 GCA_048529485.1 Collinsella aerofaciens
GCGATGGGCGGGATTTTTTGTTCCCGTATTGAGCTTGCCGTCCGAGAAGGTCCCCGCGCCGCCCAGACCAAACTGGATATTACTCTCGGGGTCGAGGATGCGCTCCTTTAGAAAGAGGTCGATCGCATGCGAGCGGCGAAATGCCGGGTCGCCGCGCTCGATGAGCAAGGGCTTAAGACCTGCTTCGGCGAGCGTAAGCGCAGCGAAAAGGCCGGCGCATCCGGCGCCGACAACGACAGGGCGTTCTTGAGGTGCGTCGGAGACGGGGGTGGGGAATGAAGGCTCATCGTCTTCTATCGCGCGTACGCGCGAGCGGTCACGTTCGGAAACGCTGTCGACCGCTTCTCGCTCGAGGTGGGGACTGGTCAGCTCAACACGAAAGCTCAGGATAAAATGGACGTATCGTTTTTTGCGAGCGTCGATTGACTTGCGGTGGAGCTCGATGGACTTGATCTCGGAGTCCTTGCAACGTAGGACGCGCTTGGCGACTCGCTTGCCAACAATGAGGCAGGCATTTTCATCGCCGGCTTCATCGAGCGAAGCGTTGACTTGGGTGATTTCGATCATCGAGGTCTCCTTAGAGGCAAGAAAGAGGCCGTCCGGTATCCCAGACGGCCCGAATGCGTTTTTGATTATAGACTGCGCGGCTACAGGCTGCTTGCAGCGCGAATGCCCGAGAGCCATGCCCACGCAAGGTTAAAGCCTCCGCAATCGGCGTCGATGTCGAGCGCTTCGCCGCAGACGTAAAGCGGGGCGTCGACAACGCTGCGCGCGCGTAGACTGGGTGTTGAGATACTCTCGACAGATACGCCACCACGCGTGACCTGTGCCGAGCGCTCCTCGGCTGTTCCCTCAACGAGCAACTTAAAGTGCTTGAGGATCGAGACCAGGTGGATGACATCGTTGGAGCCTGGATGGCACTGCTCGAACGCCGTGCAGACGACGCGGGAGAGTTGCGGGGCGAGCATGCCGTCGAGCCAACGGGGATCGCGGGGCGAAAAGCTGCCGAGCAGCTCAACGCGCCGGTTGAGCATATCGAGCAGCTCGTCTTTGGAGAGGTCGGGGAAAACGTCGAGCAGGATCGTATCACCGCGCTGGATACGACGGGAGAGGTTGAAGACAGCGACGCCCGAGATGCCGAAGGCTCGAAACAGGACTTCACCGTCTTCGTGCCAGAGCTCATTATGATTGCGGGCGAGCGTCAAGCGGGCGCGGACGCGCAGGCCATCCAACGTCTTGAGTGCCGCCCGATCGCCGACGACCGTTGCCGATACGGGGCAGAGGATGGGGCGCAGCGAAGTGAGGGGGAGGCGAAACGTATCGGCGATACCGGTGGGGTTGCCACCCGTGGCGATAATTACGGCATGTGCCTCCAGGGCCTCGTTCTTGCGAGGGACATCGGCGAGCGCTTTCCGAAGCGAGCGGAGCTCCGATTTTCGGTCGTCGTGCTTTTTTGCCTTGAGCGCCCGCGCTGGACGGTCTATTTGGAGTGCCCAGCCTTCGGAAGCTTTGTGTGCCGAGGCAACGTTGGCTCCGCAGATTAAGGTGATACCCAGGCGGTCGCAAACATTGAGAAGTGCGTCGCGCACCGATTCGGCGCGAAGGGAGCGCGGGTACAGCCGGCCTTCCTCGGAGGTTGTCATGATGCCCAGCGAGGAGAAGAAACCCATAAGCTCTTGTTCGGGTTGGGGGCCCATGACAGATTCGACGAATGCGGGGTGGTTATACCGCTGAGGATCAATCGATTCGTTGGAGAGGTTGCAGCGGCCGTTACCGGTCGCAAGGAGCTTAAGGCCGCAGGCGACATCGCGCTCAACGATGCAGACGCTTTTGCCAGCACGTGCGGCCGTAATGGCGGCGGCGAGGCTTGAAGCCCCGCCGCCGATTACCAGGACGTCATAGAAGGCGCTCGTGTTCACTTAGGCCTCGTCGGTCTCGTGCGGGGTAATAGCCTCGACGGCAGAGACTGCCTTGGGCAACATGCCATCGGGCAGCGCGGTCTCGACCTCGCCCTTATCGCAGGCCTCGGCGAGTGCCGGATTAATGGGAAGCGTGCCCAAGATGTCGAGGTTATAGCGCTCTGCGACCTCGGGGAGCTTGCTCTTGCCAAAGACCTCGATCTTCTTGCCGCAGTCGGGGCACTCAATATAGCTCATGTTCTCGACGATGCCCAGAATGGGGACGTTCATCTTCTCGGCCATGTTGACCGCCTTGGCGACGATCATCGAGACCAGATCCTGCGGGCTCGTGACGATGACGATGCCGTCGACGGGCAGTGACTGGAAGACGGTGAGTGCGACGTCGCCTGTTCCCGGAGGCATGTCGACCAGCAGGTAGTCGATGGGGCCCCACGAGGTCTCGCTCCAGAACTGCCTGATGGCGCCTGCGATGACCGAACCGCGCCAAAGGACGGGGTCGGTCTCGTTTTGGAGCAGAAGGTTGGAGCTCATGACCTTGACGCCGTGCTCGGAGATTTCAGGCAGCATGAGGTTGCCAAGGGCATGGACGTGGCGTCCGCTCATACCGAACATCTTGGGGATAGAGGGACCGGTGATGTCGGCATCGAGGACGCCGACCTTGTGGCCGTGACGGGCAAGCTCGGTGGCGATGGCACCGGTGACAAACGACTTGCCGACACCGCCCTTGCCGGAAAGCACGGCGATGACGCGTTTGACCTCGGACAGCGTATTCTCCTCAAATTGCGACGGCGACGTTTGTCCGCCGGCGGCCTGTGCGTGCTCGCAACCCATGTATGACTCCTTTGTATATGTTGGGGCCGGGGCCCCGTGATGTGACACGAGCGTCATTGTACCCTCGTTTGCGAGCGGGAGTCATTTACGATGCATTTGGGCCGAGCGTGCTTGCAATACGATGGGTCCAAGCGAATGGGCGGGCTTACTGAACTTTGCTGGCGAACTCGAGGTATTGCATGCGCTGCAGCTTGTCGATCGTCGAGGCGTATGGGCTGTCTTCAGATTCCAAGTCGTAGCGCAGCCCGTCGGCACCAAGGTAGCCGGCGACATTGATGGTGGGCACATCTGACCTTGTTGCAAGCAGAGCCTTTTGATAGTCGGTGAGCGGGGCGCCGATCTTATTAAGGGTAATGGCTGCAATCTCGTTTGCCCCGACGGTGTCGTAGACGTTGAGCTCGGTATTGCCGGCGATTTCATAGTTAGCCCAGACGAAATATGTCGACTGATAGATACGGAAAGCGTGGCTTGCCGTATCTTCCTGAGGGTACAGCTCGTCGTTGAGAGTCGTTGCGGCGCTCGGCTGATGGTCGCCAAAAAAGACAAGGACAACCGGTCTGCCGATATTGCGGAGCTCGTTGATAAAGTACTCGAGGTCCCGGTCGGATGCGTTGATGCAGGTGAGATAGGTGTTGAGCGCGCTATTGGGTTTAAAGGAGCTTTTCCTTCTACGATGCTGATGTTTCCTTCATAGCCTTTTTCGTTAACCCAACC
>DBGFJU010000081.1:0-7172 GCA_048529485.1 Collinsella aerofaciens
GAAAAAATAGGAAAAAAACGAAAGGAGACTTATGACTGAAACCATCTTCTCCCCCTCATTTGGAAATCGCCCGTCCTATCTGGTGGGTCGCGGGAACGTGATTTCGACATTCATCTCCGGTCTTGAGCAGGAGCCGGGCAATCGAGACCGAGCCATGCTCATGCTCGGCCAGCGAGGCAGCGGCAAGACGGTTCTTCTGTGGGAACTTGCCGACCGCGCACGCAAGCTCGGTTTTGTTGTCGCCACACCCACCGTAGCCTCCGAAGATATGCTTGAGCGCATTGTTGAAAAAATCCAAGAAGCAGGCGAGCCTTATGTCAGCAAGCGTCATCTCCCCAAACTTTCTGGCGGTAGCTTGAGCGTCTTCGGCTTCTCAGCCGGTCTCGAGTTCACACGCGATGTGCAGGAGACCAAGAGTTTCCAGTTCAAACTCACGCAGCTGGCGCGCAAGCTGACCGAGCAGGGGCACGGCATCCTCATCCTTATCGATGAGCTCCAAGCTAATTCACCTGAGATTAGACAGCTCGTCACCGCCTATCAAGAGCTGGTCGGTGAGGGACTCAACGTCGCGCTTGTTATGGCAGGTCTCCCGGGAGCCGTCTGTGCAACGCTCAATGACCGCGTGCTGACATTTCTCAACCGCGCTCGCAAGGTCACGCTCGAACCGCTTTCAGTCGGAGATGTCGATGCCTATTATCAGCGGGCTTTCGAAGAGCTCGACCTTGATATTCCAGGCGATCTTCGCCTCCGTGCCGCTCGCGCAACCCAAGGCTCGCCCTATATGCTGCAGCTCATCGGCTATAACATCGGCAATCGCTGCAAGACAGGAGAACACGTAACGCCAGAGCAAGTCGACGGAGCTATCGAAGCGTCAAAAGCCGATTTCGAAAACGATGTTTGTGAAACGACGCTCGCCGCGCTATCGGACCAAGACGTCGCGTTTCTCGACGCAATGACTGATGACGAAGACGCCGTTTCGCGCATTTCCGATGTAGCGAAACGTATGTCAGTCACACCCGACTATGCGCAAAAGTATCGCCGGCGCCTCATCGACGCCGGCGTAATCGAACAGGCGCGCCGCGGTTACGTGCGTTTCGCCGTTCCATATATGGCTGACTATCTGCGCAGCCAACTCTAGGCAGCCACCGCAATGGGGACAGGCGCCTTTGTGGTGGTTTGGGCCCGTTTTGTCTCGATCTGTAACAGCTAGGCCGTCAAAACCGGGCCTGGTGTTACAGATCGAGATCTTTCGGGCAGCCCCTGCAGTTTGTCTAAATCTGTAACAGGTAGAGACGATTTGGCCCGCCAGATGTTACATATCGAGACAGAAGATTCTAGTCGCAGGCGATGTCGAGATTTTTGCCGATGAGGCCTACGTAGCCGCCTTCGGCTGCCTTGGGGCTGTCAGCATGGCAGAGGACCCACTTGTCGGCCTTCCAGTAGCAGTAGCTGTCGCCGGCAGCAGGCATATCGGCCGCAGCCTCGGGGCGCGGACCGTTGGTGCCGGCGGGCAGCGCCACCATCACCTGGAAGCCACCGTCGTCGACCATGCACGGCGTGTAGTGGAGCGTGGTGTTGAAGACTTCGACGACCGTACCCGCCGGCACGCGAAACGCCTTGACGCACGCGGTGTCGAGCTTGCCGTCCTCGATCTCCCAGCGATGCGCCACGAGCAGGATAAAGTCGCGAGCGCCCAGGTTGAATTCGCTCGCGCGGTGATACTCCAGGCAGTTGAGTCGTGTATTGTGGCCGTTGCACCAGCCGAGCTGGAAGGGACGGCCACCAAACATGAGAAAGCCAAGCTTGTCGGAATCCTTGACGTCCTCGAGCTCCGGCGCACTTGCAACGTACTTGCTGCCCTCGGGAATGGGCGTGGCAGAGAGCGCCTCGAGCACGGGCGACGTAAGCTCGGACGAAACGTTATCCCAAACGTTGCCATAGGACTTGAACTCGGGATCGTTGACAGAGTAGATATGCATGTTCGCTCCTGTTCGTTTATGTGACAGTATGAACATTCTAGAACAAACATAAGCGATTTTAAACACTCGTCCCGACCACTCAGCAAAAAGGCACCCCCGCATAAGCGAAGGCGCCCAATGCGCGCGTTTTGGGCGATAAAGCCCTTACGCCTGCTGATAGTGCAGGTGCTTCTCGTCGATATCGGCCAGGTCGCGGTCGAGATAGCGGCGCGCAAGCCAGTTGGCCATGGGGAGGTTCTGGTCCAGGTAGTTACCGCATTCCTCGGGAGCGGCACCGGGGACATCGCCCTCAAAGCCGGCGACAAACTCAAACAGCTCGCGGACGAGCGGCAAGACCTTCTCGCTCGTCAGCTCGCCAAAGACAACCAGGTAAAAGCCCGTGCGGCAGCCCATGGGGCCAAAGTAGACAATGCGGCTCGACCACTCGGCATGATTGCGAAGGAACGTCGCGCCCAGGTGCTCGATGGTGTGGCACTCGGCCGTGTTCATGACCGGCTCCTTGTTGGGCGTGGTCAGGCGCAGGTCAAACGTGGTGACGGCGGCACCGGTCGCCGGATCGCGGTCGATGCGGCTCACATACACGCCGGGCTCAAGCAGCAGATGATCAACGGAAAAGCTGGCGATGCGCTCCATGGCAGATCCTCTCGATAGTCAAATTGGGACGGGGCTCTTTTAGCTGGTTCGATTGGTCGCACCAATCATACCAGTCAAAAAGCCCCGTCCCAAAAAGACAACTTAGCCAAGGACACGGGCCATACGCGTCTTGAACTCGGACAGGAAGCGCGGAGCATCCACGGTCAGTGCCACAAGCGCGCTCTTGTCCGGATCGGACAGGCGGCGCTCATCGCAGATGGTGCGACCGCGGTACTCGCCCAGCAGATCAACACGCAGGTTGCAGCCGAGCGCACCTACGAGCGTGGGGTCGATCGCCACGGCAACGGCCAGCGGATCGTGCAGCGCACAACCACCCAGGTAGGGTGCGTTCATCTCGTACGAGCCAATGTAGTGCTCGACCATGCTCGCAAATGCGCAGCCCGCCATGGTGCCCGAGCCCGTCCAGCCGGCAATGTCGCGGCGTGTGAGCACCACGCGATGCGTCACGTCCAGACCCACCATGGTGAGCTTACGGCCCGAGCGCAGCACCGCGTCGGCTGCCTCGGGGTCGCTCGCCATATTGGCCTCGGCGCCCGCGCTCACGTTGCCGGGCACGGTAAGGGCGCCGCCCATCACGACCACGCGGCCGATGGACATCATCGCCGCCGCATCGCGCTCCAGGGCGAGCGCCAGGTTGGAGAGCGGGCCAGTCGCTACGTAGACCAGATCGGGACCATAGGTGCGCGCGGCATCGATCAGATAATCGACCGCAGCGTTGCCGTCGGCCGAGGTCGCCCCCACCGGCTCGTAGGGCGACGCGGGCACGCTCGCGCCGCCGATGCCGTTCTTGCCGTGAATGAGCGCGGTGGACGCCGGCGGCGTATAGGGCTCAGTCGCCTGCAGAGGACGGTCGGCACCCAGGTACACCGGAACCTCGGGGCGACCCAGCAGATCGAGCACCGCCAGGCAATTGTGCGCCGATTGCTCGACGCGCACGTTACCAAAGCACGTGGTGATGCCCACGAGCTCCACCTCGGGGCTCGCGATGGCATAGGCCAGCGCCATCGCATCGTCAACACCCATATCCAGATCAAGGATCAGCTTCTTGATTGCCATTGTTCTACTCCGCTTCTCCGTCTTTATCGTTTAACCAAACCAATGTTCAACTTCGGCGCGCGTGGGAATCGATTGCTGAGCGCCCAAGCGCGACACCGTCACTGCCGAGGCGCGAGCACCCGCGGCCATGCACTCAAAGAGTGGCAAACCCTCTAGGCGAGCCGCCGCCAACGCGCCGATAAACGTATCGCCGGCGGCCGTGGTATCGACTACCGTACTCGAAAGTGCCGGCATGCGCAGCAGCTCACCGCCATCGCCGAGCGTAACCGAGCCGGCACCGCCCAACGTGATGACCGCAGCTCCGGCACCCCTAGCGAGCAGGGCGTTGAGCGCCGCGACGCAGTTTGCATCGTCCGCGGGCAAGATTCCCGTCAGCACCTGACACTCGGTCTCGTTGGGACAGACCAGGTCGACCGCAGGCCAGACCTCCGCAGGCAGCTCGCAGGCAGGCGCTGGATTAAAGACCGTATAGAACCCCAGCTCGTGAGCGCAAACAAGCGCCTCGGCCGTCGCCGCAAGGTCACATTCGCCCTGGGCGATAAAGACGCTTCCGACAGCCGGGGCAATCTCGCTGGCGTCGCCGTCGAACTCATGGGCCACCAGACGCCTCAGCGCGCAGGCAACGTCCGCGCCCGCAAGCGCATGGTTGGCGCCCGGTGACAGTATGATGCGGTTGTCGCCCTCGCAGCGAATGATGGTCGCCGTTCCCGTCTCCACGTCATCGCGATGCACTACAAAGTCACAGTCCACGCCGGCGCCTTGGAGCCCCGCCACGAGCGACGCGCCGAACGCATCGCGACCGACCGCGCCGATCATGTGCGTGCACGCGCCCATACGCGCGGCAGCTACGGCCTGATTGGCGCCCTTGCCTCCGGCGTTGGTGATAAACCCGCTGCCGCCGACGGTCTCGCCCGCACGCGGTATGCGCTCGCACGCCACCGAAAGGTCCATGTTCATGCTACCGAACACCGCAACGATGCCGCGATCTGCCATGGAAACCTCTCATCTGCGGGCTTTGCACCCACCGTCGACCGTCGATTGCGCGCCTTCGCACCTCTATAACTTTAGTTCACTTTGATGTGAACGCACCCTTGAGGTTGCGCCAGCAGCAAGCATTCACAGGAGCAGGCAGTTACAATGAAGGCGTGCTGATTATTCTCGTCATTGGATGATGTTTTATGGAACAATTCTCGCAATCGGGCTCGCGCGGTCGACGCCGCACGGGCAACGAGCCGGCGCCGCACGAACGCGTGAAGAGCGAACGCCGTGCCAACGAGCCGCGACGCACCACGAGCCCCCATCGCGCTTCTGCAAACAATGCGGGCCGCGCCAACACTCCCGCCGCGGAGCAGACGCCTGCTCGCCCCAAGTCCCGCTACATCCCTGCCCTTGACGGCCTGCGCACGCTTGCCGTCGTCGCGGTGGTGCTCTATCACCTCAACCTCACGTGGGCGCAGGGCGGTCTGCTCGGCGTCACGATCTTCTTTGTGCTTTCGGGCTATCTGATCACGCGCCTGCTGCTCAACGAAGTCGCTAAGACCGGACGCATCGACCTCAAGAGCTTCTGGATTCGCCGCATCCGTCGCCTGGTCCCCGCCGTGGTGACCGTCGTGGTGGTGACCTGCGCGCTGTGCACCATCTTTAACCACGTGATGCTCACCAAGATGCGCCCCGACATCCTGCCGTCGCTGCTGTTCTTCAACAACTGGTGGCAGATTGCCCAAAACGTCTCGTACTTCAATGCTCTGGGCGACCCCTCGCCACTCACGCACTTTTGGTCGCTTGCCATCGAGGAACAGTTCTACCTGATTTGGCCGCCACTGCTGTTTGCCATGGTATCCATGCATGTGAGCAAGCCCAACACGCGCCGCGTGGTTCTGGGCCTAGCTGCTGTCTCCGCCATCGCCATGATGGTGCTCTATAACCCTGCCGCCGACCCCAGCCGCGTGTACTACGGCACCGACACCCGTGTGTTCTCGCTGCTGCTGGGTGCCTGGATGGCCTTTATCCCCGATCGCGACCTGGCGCCGGTGCGTCTCGCTCGTCGTTTGGGGCTCAATCGCCTAGCTGGCGCCGCCAAGCACGGCAAGAACGCCGAGGGCAAGCCTGGCGAGAAGGCCGACGAAGCAGCCGAGACCGCCCCGGCACAGCCGAGCGCCCTCGTGCGTTTTTGGTCCTCGCCCGCATCCATCGATGTGTTGGGCGTCGTGGGTCTGGTTGGCCTTGCCGCCATGGTCGCGCTCACCAACGGCTACACCGCCTTCCAGTATCGCGGAGGCACGCTGCTGTGCTCGATCCTCACGCTCATGGTCATCGCGGCCTGCGTGCAGCCCCAGGGAATGGTTGCCCGCGCGCTGTCCACCGAGCCGCTCGTGTGGGTTGGCAAGCGCTCGTACAGCATCTACCTGTGGCACTATCCGCTGCTGTTGCTTATGAACCCGGTCGCCAACATCAACGATACACCGTGGTGGCAGTACATTTTGCAGGTGCTGTTGGTGGTCGCCGTGGCCGAATGCTCATATCGCTTTATCGAGACGCCGTTTAGGAAGGGCGCCTTTGGGCGCACCGTCGCCGAATTCCGCGATGGCACCACCACGCCCGCCAACTGGGCACGCGCGCACGTCCCCGTCTGCGCAGCCTGCGCTGTCGTGTTGGTCGTTGCGCTGGGCGGCCTGATCTTTGTTCCCGAGACGTCTGCGCTGAGCGGCGAGGGCGCCGAAGTTCTGAACAAGGAAGCCAAGAACACCGCGCCCACCGACCAGCAGGCGGCCGACGACACCGACAAGGACAACGACGGCTTCCCCGATGGCTCCTACGATCTGCTTATGATCGGCGACTCCGTGTCGCTGCGTGCCGTGGACACCTTTGACGGCGTGTTCCCGCACAGCCATATCGATGCCGAAAAGGGCCGCCAGTTCGATGCGGGCCGTGCGACATTTGAGGGCTATCTTCAACAGAACCTTGCCGGCAAGATCGTGGTCTTTGCGCTGGGCACCAACGGCTTGGTAACCGACGACCAAATCGACGCCATCATGGCCGATGCAGGAGATAAGCGTATTGTGGTGTTTGTGAACACGCGCAGCCCGCAGCCGTGGGTTGGCTCTACTAACCAGGCCATCGCCAACGCCGCTACGCGCTACAAGAACGTGCGCGTTATCGACTGGTACGGATACAGTACCAACCGCAACGACCTGTTCGATGGCGATGGCACGCACCTATCGACCACTGGCGTGACTGAGTACCTCAACTTGATCCACGACGCAGTCAAGAAGGACCTGCCCGTGCATCCTGAGGATCACGTCAACGATCCGCAGCCGGCAGCCGTCAAGTCTGCCACCGACGCGCTCGTCAATGCGCTCGCTCTCAAGCCGCACAAGCTGGGCACCGACAAGTAACCTGCAGCGCAAACTTCCCACATCCGGAGGGGGCGTCCCTTCTTCATGTAACGGTGATAATAAGAGACTGAAGATTTATATCACAAGT
>DBGFJU010000082.1:0-32167 GCA_048529485.1 Collinsella aerofaciens
CGGCCGAGCGCCGTCGACGGCGCGTATACAATGGTGCGCGTCCTTTTATGCCAACACCGGGAGTAGACATGCTGCTCGCTATCGATATGGGAAACACGCAGACGGCCATGGGCCTGTTTGACGGAGACGAGCTGGTGCAGTCGTGGCGCATGCCCACCGACCGCTCCTATACCGCCGACGAGATCCATGTGCGCCTGATGGGCTTCTTTAAGATGTACGGCCTCTCGCTCGACGCGGTCGACGCGGTCGCCTTCGCCGGCGTGGTGCCGCAGCTCTCGCGCGAGTGGCACACTGTGGCCGACCGCATTGCCGCGGACGCCATCGTTATCGGGCCGCAGACGGCCGCGGTGACCAAGCTGCGCGCGGCGCGTCCCCAGGCCGTAGGCGCCGATCGCGTCGCTAACGCCGTTGCGGCCGAGACCTTCTACGGCGCGCCGGCAATCGTGGTGGACTTTGGCACCGCGACCAATATCGACGTCATCGATGAGGACGGTTATTACATTGGCGGAGCGATCGCGCCGGGCATTCGCATCTCCATGGACGCGCTTGCCGCCCGTGCCGCCAAGCTCGCCAGCGTGCCGCTCGAGGCGCCCGAGCACGCCATCGGCCGCGATACCGAGGAGTGCATCAAGGTCGGCGCCGTGATGGGCGCCGCCGCCATGGCCGAGGGCCTGGTCGCGCGCATGAAGCGCGAGCTGGGCCGCGAGGACGCCATCGTCATCGCCACGGGCGGTCTCGCCAGCATCGTCGCCGATTCGACCGATGCCTTCGACGTGGTCGATGGACAGCTCACCATCAAGGGCATCTGCGAAATCTACCGCCGCATGCAGGAGCTGGGATAGAGCAGGGGCTTAAGTCGAGCACGGGCGCGAGCGGCGAACTAAGCAATGCATTGGTCCTATTCCTCAAAATCGAAAATTTTTCAGTTTTGAGGAATAGGCTTTCCGCTACGCCTCGCCGCACAACCACCTCGCCAGGTCCACGATCTGCACTCCGTCGCGATCCGTGGCCTCGTGATGCGTGCGGGCGAGAATCATCTTGGGATACGCATCGCCAATGCTCAGCAGTGGCGAAATCTCGCGTTCAAATGTCTTATCCGAGCTGATGTCGTCGCTCACCTGAATGTAGAGTTTCTCGCTCCGCTTGATTGCTACAAAGTCTATTTCCTTTTTATAGAGCACGCCGACGTATACCTCGTATCCGCGACGCAGCAGCTCGATTGCCACCATGTTCTCGTATACGCGTCCCCAATCCATATCACGTGTACCAAGAAGCGCATATTTAAACGCATGGTCCGCCAGATAGTACTTCTCGCCGCTCTTAAGGTATTTTTTGCCGCGAATGTCGTACCGACGAACTTTATAGAAGGCAAACGCATCGCACAGGTACCCCATGTACGTGCCGACCGTCTTGTTCGTAATCTTTAGCCCATCCGCATTTAATGCATCAGTAATGTTGCGTGCCGACGCAATGTTGGAAACGTTGTCCATCATGTAATCGGCAATGCGCAGCAGCGCCGATTCGTTTCTCACGTTATGCCGCTGCACGATATCTCTCACAATGAGCGTCTTGAAGACGTTGGAGAGATATTGATAGCGCTGCTCCTGCAGTGGATAAGGGTAAGAGCCGGACATACCGCCGGTTCTCGCGTACTCATCGAAGTCGCGGTCGACCTCGCCCTCGTCGCCATAGAGACGATACTCCTCAAACGAGAATGGGAAAACCTCGATCTCAAACGTACGCCCCGTAAAGAGCGTCGACAGATCGCTCGACAGCAAAAAGGCATTCGATCCGGTAATGAATATGTCGTACTGCTCGGATGCGTGAAGGCTATTGATCGCACGCTCAAAACCGTCGCACATCTGAACTTCATCGATAAGCAGAAAGTTTTGTTTGCCGGATACTCGATGCTCTTTTACATAGGCGAGCAGCGCGTGATACTCGAGCAGGTTCTCGAACTCATCGAGGTTGTAGTTGATATGGATGACATTCGAATTGGACAGATTTGCCTCCACGTAATCGCGGAGGGCCTCGAGCAATTTTGATTTACCGCTACGACGGATGCCCGTGATGACCTTGATGTCCGGCACACCAATAAGACTCGTCAACGTGTCCATATATGACGTTCTATTGATGAGTTTCATTGGGGCCTCCTCGCGGTCTTTTATCGCTATTCCTCAAAAACGAAAATTTTTCAGTTTTGAGGAATAGGCTCTGTAGCGAATATACCTCGCGAAAGGCCGAGCTGCCTTAATCCTATTCCTCAAAAACGAAAATATTTCAGTTTTGAGGAATAGGGCGCTGGCAACCCGTTCCTCAAACAAGCGAAGCCCTCCCCGGCACAGCCGAGGAGGGTCTTGTTGTCATCGTTATCTTTGAGCGCGGGCGCCTCGCGTTACAGCCCGCGAATCCGTACGGCCTCGGGCGGAAACTCTTGCTCGCCGGCGTCGGTCTTAATGGTCGCGCGGCCCCAGATGTCCAGGCCCGCAAACACGCCGACCGCGAGCGGCAGGCCGTTGGGCGACAACGCCGCAACTTGGCGGCCCAGCAGCGGCACCATGTCGAAGTACTCGCCCAGCACCGGGGCCAGCGGGCCGGCAGCGCCCTGTGGTGTGTTGGCGGCAACCGCCCAGGCGTCAACGCGAGCGAGCACCGCCGCGGCCAGCGCCTCGACCAGCACTTCGTCGGCCACATCTACACCGAGCTCGCTCAGTGCCGAACGCTCAATATCCACCGTCACAGCACCAAACATGCCCGCGGCACCGGCACCGCCGTTGACAGCGAGGCGCGCGAGCGACGTCTCAAACGCAGGCGCGCCGCACACAATGTCACTCGGCCACTGGATGCCCACTTTGCCGGCAAGCCCCAGGCCCGGCGTTGCGGCCGTGCCCGCGAGCGCGTCCATCATGCCCATTGCGGCCACAAACGGCAGGCCGTGGAAGGCGTGCATGTTCACATCGGGGCGCACGACCAGCGAAAACGTCAGCGATGCATCGCCCGCGCTCCACGCGCACCAGCCCGCGGACATGCCCTCGCGGCCCGCGTCACGCGCCGCGTCGAGCTCGGTACCGGCGGCTACAGCATTCATCTCGATCATCTACATACGCCCCAATTCGCCCACGATATGGCCCACGCGATCCTCGGGCTCCTTGACCTCGACGCCGTTGTAGCGGAAGAACCGCGCCGGGTCGTGCATCAGGTCCTCGAGCGGCACCAGCACAAAGTCGCGCTCGCCGATCAGCGGATGCGGCAGACGCAGCTTTTTGCCACCGTGGGTCTCGCCGTCCATCCACAGCAGGTCCAAGTCGATGGTGCGCGGGCCGTTTGCCTTGGCCTTTTTGGAGCGGTCGCGGCCCAGCTCGGCCTCGATCTTCATGAGCTCGTCAAGCAGCACCAGCGGAGCCAGCTCGGTCTTGATCTCGATGACGGCGTTGGCAAATGCGTCCTGGCGCGTCTCGTAGGCCGGCTCGCTCTCGTAGATGCGCGAGCAGTTGGACACGCAGGTGAGCGGGATCTCGGCAATCATGTCGCGCGCAGCGCGGATGTTGTCGCAGCGATGCCCCAGGTTGGAACCCACGGCCACAAACGCGCGGCGCGGTTGCGGTTTGGCAACGGCCCAGTAACCGTTCAGGAACTGCGCAAAGCCCGCAACGTCATGTACGCGCACGATGTTGGCGCCGGCCTGGATGGCGCCCAGGCACACACCAAACGTGGCGGCATCGCGCTCGGCGGCCTCGGTCACGCCCGAGACGGCGCCCACAAAGCGCTTGCGCGACACGGCGCACATGAGCGGATAGCCCAGCGACGCCATCTTGGCGGTCTCGCGCTGGATGACGATGTCTTCGTTGGCCGTCTTGCCAAAGCCCGGGCCGGGATCGATGCAGATACGGTCGCGCGACACGCCGGCATGGATGAGCGTGCGGGCCTGGTCGGACAGAAAGCCCATGACGCGGCGCATGATGGGCGCAGAATCGGGCAGGGTAAAGCGGCGGAGCTGCGAGGTGGGCACATAGGCTTCCTCACGGCGGGCACTGCGGCGCATCATGGCGGCCAGGTGGTCGCTGGGCTCCGGCGCGGCTTCGGTAGCTGCGGGCACGGTCTCGGGCTCTGCAGTCTCGGCGGCAGGAGCGGTCTGCTCGGCAGCCGGCGTCTCTGGCTCGGACTCGGGCGCGGGCTCCGGTTCGCCAAACGGCAGCGAGGGCTGTACCACACCGCCCGGAAGCTTGGCCTCAACCTTGGGCTCGCCCAGCAACTTGCCGCGACGGCGACGGGCCGGCTTCTCGGCCTCGCGCGCAGCCTCGGCAGCCGCTTCGCGCGCCTTCTCGGCAACAAACGCCGCAGCCGAGGTATCGAGCTGCACCGTCGCGTGCGTGCGTGCGGGTGCGGCGACCTCGCCGGCGTGCATTACGATGACGCCGCAGGTGCTCGTCTTAACGAACTCAACCATCTTGGGATCGGTGAAGCCCGTCACGTCGTTGACAATCGAAGCACCGCAGCGCACAGCCGCCTTGGCAACCGCCACATGACGCGTGTCGATCGAGACAATGGCACCCTCTTTGGCGAGCGCGCGCACGACGGGCAGCACGCGACGCGCCTCCTCGTCGGGGTTGACCGGGGTAAAGCCGGGGCGCGTGGACTCGCCGCCCACGTCGATGATGTCGGCGCCGGCATCGAGCATCGCCAGGCCGTACTCGATAGCGGCATCCTGGTCAAAGTGCTCACCGCCGTCGCTAAACGAATCGGGCGTCACGTTGAGGACGCCCATGATGCGCGGACGATCAAAGCTGAGCTCGTACTTTCCGCACCGCCATGTCTTGCTGTCGTTCGCCATGAACATCCTCCTAAAATGCCCACGCCGCCGCGCTCGGGCGCTGGCGGCGGGGTCGCTTTGCAATCAGTCTTTCTATTGTATCCGCGCGCGCGGGCTAGAACGCAAACGCGGCCGCGATGTCGCAAGAAATCAGCAGGTCGGTATTTGCATCCTGATCGGTGGGCGCCAAATTGCAAATGGCCAGCGTATCGCCAGTAAAGTAACGCGTGAGGCCCGCCGCCGGATACACTACGAGCGAGGTTCCGCCCACGACGAGGGCGTCGGCTGCAGCGATGGCAGCAATGGCGCCGGTAAGCACACGCTCATCGAGCGGTTCTTCGTAGAGGACCACATCGGGCTTGATGCGACCGCCGCACGCAGGACACACGGGCACGCCCGCGGCATCCTCGTGCTCGCGCGAGCAAATCCATTCGGCGCTGTAGACCGCGCCGCACGTCTGGCAGATATTGCGGTGGACCGAGCCATGCAGCTCGAACACGCGCTGCGAGCCGGCCATCTGGTGCAGGCCGTCGATATTTTGCGTCACCACGGCGTCGAGCTTGCCGGCGCGCTCCAGCTCCGCCAGCTTGGCATGGCAGTGGTTGGGCTTGGCGTTAAGGGCGATCATCTTGGTCCGGTAGAAGTCGAAAAACTCCGCCGGATGCGCCTCGCAGAAGCTGTGCGAGAGCATAGTCTCGGGCGGATAGGAAAACCGCTGGTGATACAGACCGTCCACGCTGCGGAAATCGGGAATGCCGCTTGCCGTGGAAACGCCCGCGCCGCCAAAGAAGACCACGTGGTTATGGGTGTCGAACAGCTCCGCCAGCGCGGCGGAGGCCTGTTTGGGGTCCGATATTGCCTGCGTCATGTAAGTCCTCCGTCCGTGTCTCCGGGACGGCGGCGTTCGCCATCACTCGCGGACTCCGCCCCGCCCCTGTTGCGCTAATCTTAAGCCTGCCAACCCCGTCGAAAGGACACCATGCCTCAGACTTACACTTTCGCCTCGTGGAACGTCAACGGCCTGCGCGCCGTGCTCAAAAAGGACCCGAGCTTTATTCAGATCGCGCAGGAGCTCAATGTCGATATCTTGGCGCTGCAAGAGACCAAGCTGCAGGAGGGCCAGGTCGATATCGACCTGCCCGGTTATCACCAAACCTGGAGCTACGCCGAGCGCAAGGGCTACTCGGGCACCGCGGTCTTTAGCCGCCAGGAACCGCTGCGCGTACTGCGCGCCGATGCACTGCTGCCCTACGCCGGCGAGGGTGAGGCTGCCGAGCTCGTCGCCCAAGCCGCAACCGAGGGCCGCGTCTGCGCGCTCGAATTCGACAAGTTTTGGTTCGTGGACGTCTATACGCCCAATGCCCAAAACGAGCTTGCCCGCATCGATGTGCGCATGGCCTGGGACGATGCCTACCGCGGCTTTTTGAGCGCGCTTGAGCGCGAGACCGGAAAGCCCGTGGTGACCTGCGGCGACTTTAACGTGGCACACGAGGAGATCGACCTTAAGAACCCCAAGTCCAACCGCGGCAACGCCGGCTTTTCGGACGAGGAGCGCGGCAAGTTTACCGAGCTGCTCGACGCCGGTTTTACCGACACCTGGCGCGCGGCCAATCCGGACGTCGAGGGCGTCTACAGCTGGTGGAGCTACCGCTTTAATGCCCGTAAGAACAACGCAGGCTGGCGCATCGACTACTTCCTGGTAAGCGACGCAATCGCCGGCAACGTACGCGACACCGGCATCCGCGGCGACATCTTCGGCAGCGACCACTGCCCCGTCACCCTAGCCCTGGAGCTCTAACCCCCCAATGATCCCCCGGGGACGGAGGAAAACGGATCATTTTGGCTCTCCGAGGATACCTGCGTAATGCATCTGCCACGAAAAGCGCCCATCTACTACGTTTAAGCCACTACCCCCAACCACAGCGAACAACGCAAAAAGAAAACCGCAGGTAGAGAGCCTGCGGTTTTTCATAAAACGCGGGTATGGTTGGAGGTATCGGGTTAAACGTAGTAGATGGGCTGGTTTCGTGGCGGGCATCCCCAGCGACCGCTTAGGGACGGGGAAACGGATCCTTTCGGCCCTCTGAGATCAGTGACGACAGCAATATATGCCGGCCATTTCAAAACTATGCCGGTTTACGGGGCCGAATCGCGAGCCTCCAACCACGCGCAATTCGAGCAAAATAAAGCCGCAGGTAGACGGCTTGTCTATTTTCGGAAAATGCCGGTATGATCGGTCTGCGTCAATTCAGCCCCGTAAACCGGCATAGTTTTGATATGGCACCAAGGCAGCATTGATTCCCGCCCCGGTGCAACCGCCACTACAGCCCGTACTTCACGACGACACGGTTGATGCGGCGACACCAGGGCTTGTACAGAGCGGCCAAAAACACGCAGGTCGCGAGGCTATGCATGATGTCGAACGGCACCGCCGTAGCAAGACGCGCTACGGCGCCTGCCCAGGTGAGCGGCTGCACAAAACCGATGATGTCATACGCGTTGATCACGACGCCATACAGCAGGCCCGAGGCAAAGCCGTACGCCATCAGCGCCGGCATGCGCACGGTTCCATCCGCACGGTCGAACGCGCCCGCATGCGCCAGCGCGCCGCCAACATAGCCAACCAGCCCCCAGGCATACATCTGCCACGGCGTCCGCATGCCCTGTCCAAAAAAGAAATTACTGGTCAGCGCTGCCAACGCGCCGACCATAAAACCATTGCGGCGGCCAAGTGTCGCACCCGCGATAATGGCGATAGCGCTCACGGGCTTAAAGTCGGGAATGGGGCCAAACAGGATGCGCCCCGCCGCGGCCAGCGCCGCCAGCACCAGCGTGGGCATGATCTGGCGCAGGCCTGGACGCGATGCCTCATAGCCCGCAAAGAACAGTGCGAGCACGAGCGCCACTACAACCAGCATGGCAAGCGCCGCCTGCTCAATGCCCGCCAGCAACGCCGCAGTCATCACTGCCGGCACCGCCAGGAGCAGCAGAATCTCCATTTTTGTGAGTAGGCGCGAGGCGCGACGATCTGTCATCCCATCACGCCCTGTAGAACACGTTGTCGGCAAAGAAATCTGCCGGAGGCTCCATGCAGGCGATCTCGCCGTCGAACATCATGGCGACGTCGTCGGACACCTGCTCGGCAAAGTCTAAGTCGTGCGTGGCCATGATGACGGTACCGCCGGCATTCGCATGGTCACGCAGGGCGCGAGCGATGATGCGGCGGCTGGCCAGGTCCAAACCCTTGGTGGGCTCATCAAGCAGCAGCAGCTCCGGGCCAATCAACAGCAGCTTTGCCAACGCAAGCAGCTGGCGCTGACCGCCCGAAAGATCGTACGGGTGACGCGCCTCCAAGCCCGCTAGGCCCAGGCGCGCTGTCTGCTCCTGTACTGCGGCCTCGTCGTATCCGCAGGTCGAAGCCCATTCCATCAGCTCGTCGCGCACCGTTTCGGCGACCAGCAATGCCTTAGGATTCTGTGGCAGCAGTGCCGCCGAGGCCGTCCCACGCACCATGCGGCCACGCTGCAGCTTAGCCGTCTTGGCCAGCACCGAGAGCATCGTCGACTTGCCGCAGCCGTTTCCGCCCACGACCGCATGCACCGCGCCGGCTGAAAACGTCACATCGAGCCCGCGCAGCACCCAACCGCCCGCGCGATCGTAGCGAAACCAGCCTTCCGACAGGGTGGTAGCCGGCCCGCCGTGCATTTTTTGGAGTATTCTGCTTCCATCCGTGCGCGGGAAGGCTTCCGAGCCGTTTTCGAGCGACGTTTGCGCCACAAATTCGGACGATTTGTCCAATTCCGAACTTTTTTTCGCGCTCGATACGTCCCCGGTCGGCTCCAGAGAGCCTAAATTGTCCTCACGCCTGCTGAATACTCCGTTTTTTGCACATCGGATGGCACCCCACCCCAACACGTCATCGGAAAACAGCGATTCTCGGCGTCCCAAAGAAGCCATATCCGCCACCTCGCGCACGCGACCGCCCTCAATCCGGTACGCACGCGTCGCATACTCGAGCATCGGCCGCGGTTGATGCGTAGCCACAACAACCGTGCGGCCCAGCTCACGGTTCACGCGAAACAGCGCGTGCAGAAAATTCTTCTCGGCAACGGGATCGAGCTGAGACGTGGGCTCGTCGAGTAGCAGCACACGCGGACGCAGCGCCAGGACGGCGGCAAGCGACAGCAACTGCTTGCGACCGCCCGAAAGCGTATCGGTATCGCGATGAAGCCAGTCCTCCAGACCAAAGAAATAGCTGGTCTCGGCAACACGGCGACGCATCTCGTCGCGCGACACACCCAGATTCTCCAGGCCAAACGCCATCTCGTGCCACACGGTCTCGCACACAATCTGGTTCTCGGGATCCTGGAACACGTAGCCCACGCGCTCCGCAGACGCGCACACGTCCATGTCGGCAACGTTCTCGCCCAGCACGCGCGTATCGCCAGTGCGCTCGCCCGCCGGAGCGATCTCGGGCTTGAGCAGCGACAGCAGCGTCGACTTACCCGATCCGGTACCGCCGACAAGCAGCGCAAATGCACCTTGGGGAACAGACCAGTCGAGCCCCTCGAGCACCGCAGCATCAGCCCCGGGGTAGGCGAAGCTCAGGCTCCGCACCTCAATCGCCGGCATATCCGGGCCGCACGCCGCGCCCGACACCGGGCCCCTATCCAACCGAGCCATCAGCCGAACCTCTTCTCATCGATCGCGTGCAGCACGCAGGGCAGCACCATCCAGGCAGCGTACACGACATAGCCCGGCCACGGCGCCGGCACCGAGAGCTGCGGATAAAACGAATACTGTGTCGTCGCGGTCCATGCCACCGCCACGGCAGCCGCGCCAAACAGCGCAAGCCCCACCAGCGCGGCAACGTCGCCGCGCCCCAGTCGATACCGCGCATACGTCGTACGGCGCGTCGCGGCACCCCACCCGCGCGAGCGCATCGTGTCCGCGCGCTCCAGCGAATCTTCCATGCCCCAGCCCATCAACACGCTCGATGCCCGTAGGCGCGAACGCACGGGATCGGCCGGCGCGCGACCCGGCACATCAATCGCATCCTGCACCGCCAGTACCGTACGACCGCGGCGCAAAAACTGTGGGATAAGCCGCATGCACATCGAAATCATGAGCGCGATCACCGGTGCGGCGTTACCCAGAAGCGCAAGCACCTTGTCGTAGCCAAGCATCGACGCCGCAGCCTCAAACCACAGTACGCTCGCCACAAACAACCCGCCCATGCACAGGCCGTATACCATACTCTCCAGATACACCGCACGCATGCCAATACGGAACAGCTCCGTCGAGCCCGAGGCGCTAAACAGCGGATTGAGCACCGCGATAATCAAAATCACCGGCAGCTGCCAGCGAAGCGCCCCCAACGTGCGCGCAGCACCGCGCGTCGCAAGCCCGTACGCCAGCCCGCCCGCAAGCGACAGCGCGATCAGCACCGGTTGCATCGAGAACATGGTGAGCCCCAGCGTCAGTACCATGTAGAGGGCCGGCACCGCCGGATGCGACATCGAGAATGCCGCGACGGGCTCGCCGCCAAACTCTTCTCGTATGTTGTCCACGGGCACCCCCGTCTCCTCGCTCAAACGACAGCTCCGCATCACCGCCAACGCCGCACGCAAGCAGCGCAAACGCCACGCCAGCGGCAGCGACATCAGCCGTCACGCGTCAATCGTTACGCGCTCATCATATGCCTGCGGTATCATATTGCGCCGTGTATCGTTTCCAAACACACGTCTCTATAACGTAACAGGAGATCACATGGACGCAACCGCAATTATCCTCGCTGCCGGCGAGGGCACCCGCATGAAGTCGAACCACTGTAAGGTTTCGCACAAGATCCTGGGCAAGCCCATGGTCCAGTGGATCGTCGACGCTACCATCAAGGCCGGCTGCAGCCGCGTCGTGGTCGTCATCGGCAGCCACGCCGACGAGATGCGCGCCCTCATCGACGGCGCCTACGCCAACAGCGCCACCAAGGTCGAGTGCGTTGAGCAGACCGAGCGCCTGGGCACCGGCCACGCCGTGAAGGTCGCGCTCGAGGCCTGCGGCATCACCGAGGGCCCGGTCGTCGTGCTCAACGGCGACCTGCCGCTCATCACCGCCGACACCGTCGCCAAGTTCGCGCAGACCGTCGCTACCGGCGAGCTCGCCTGCACCGTCATGACCATGACCCCGCCCGATCCTTTCGGCTACGGCCGCATCAAGCTGGGCGCCGACGGCCAGATCGAACGCATCATCGAGCAGAAGGACTGCACGCCCGAGCAGGCCGCCACGCTGCTCGAGTGCAACGCCGGCTGCTACGCCTTCGACGGCGCGCAGCTCGCCGCCCACATTAACGAAATCGGCAACGACAACGCACAGTCCGAGTACTACCTGCCCGACATGCTCGAAATCCTCAAGGGTCACGGCCAGGCAGTCTCCATCTTCCACTGCGACGACTACCGCGACGGCCTGGGCGTCAACAGCCGCATCCAGCTCGCGCAGCTCACCGCCATCGCGCGCGACCGCATCAACGAGCACTGGATGGCCGAGGGCGTCACCTTCATCGACCCCACGCAGGCTTGGATCGGCCCCGACGCCACCATCGGCCGCGACACCGTCGTGTGGCCGCAGACGCATCTGATCGGCCACGTCACCGTGGGCGAGGAGTGCCAGCTCGGCCCCAACAGCCGCCTCACCGACACCACCGTCGGCAGCGGCTGCATCATCGATGAGACCATCGCCATCGAGGCCGTCATCGAGAACGGCGTCGACTGCGGCCCGCGCGCCTACCTGCGCCCGGGCACCCACATGCTCGACGGATCCAAGGCCGGCACGCACGTGGAGATCAAGAAGTCCACGATCGGCGAGGGCTCCAAGGTGCCCCACCTGTCCTACATCGGCGATACCACCATGGGCTCCGGCGTCAACGTGGGCGCGGGCTCCATCACCTGCAACTACGACGGCGTCCACAAGCACAAGACCGTCATCGGCAAGGATGCCTTCATCGGTTCCGACACCATGATGGTCGCGCCCGCTCAGATTGGCGACGGTGCACTCGTGGCCGCCGGCTCCGTCATCACCGAGCCGGTTCCGGCCGACGCACTCGGTCTGGGCCGCGCCCGTCAGGTAAATATTGAGGGCTGGGCCGCCGATTATCGCCGCCGTCTGCACGAGGACGACGAGGCATAACGCTTTGCCAAGCACAAAAGGAGCTGTTCCATGGGGACGGCTCCTTTTTCTATCGTGACCTGCGCGACCGGATGAGTGGTCGGTTCGTGTCCGTTGACGGTAAAGACGTTATCAAGACCCGATTAACCCCGCCGCACGGTTACAATGCAAAAAGGCATCTATATGGCATTCGATGTATAAAGGAGAAGGGTAATGCCGATTAATGATCCCGAGAAGTCGGAGAATATGCGCAAGTCCATCCGCGTGTATTCCGGTTCCTCCAACCGTCCCCTCGCTCAGAAGATCGCTGAGTACCTTGGGGTCGAGCTTTCGGGCCTTACGCTAAAGCAGTTCGCCAATGGTGAGATTTACGCCCGCTACGACGAGACCGTCCGCGGCGCCGACGTCTTCCTGATTCAGTCCGTGGCTGGCGGCAACGTCAACGACATGCTCATGGAGCTGCTCATCGCCACCGACGCTGCCAAGCGCGCATCCGCCCGCTCCATCACCGCCGTTATCACCCACTACGGCTATGCCCGCCAGGACCGCAAGGCCGGCCCGCGCGAGCCCATCACCGCCCGCCTCGTCGCCAACCTGCTCGAGCGCGCCGGTGTCGACCGCATCATTACCCTCGACCTGCACCAAGGTCAGATCCAGGGCTTCTTTGATATCCCGGTCAACCACCTGTCCGCACTGCCGCTGTTTGGCCAGTACTACAACGACATGCACTTCGACACCGACAACCTGGTTGTCGTCTCCCCCGACGTGGGTCGCGCCAAGGCCGCCAAGAAGCTGTCCGACATGCTCGGCTGCGACCTGGCCATCGCCCACAAGGGCCGTCCGCGCCACAACGCCGCCGAGGTCATGGGCATCATCGGTGACATCAAGGGCAAGACCTGCGTCATCAACGACGACATGATCGACACCGCTGGCACCCTGTGCGCCAACGTCAAGGAGCTCAAGGCTATGGGCGCTGGCGACATCTACGTCTGCGCCACCCACGGTATCTTCTCCGGTCCGGCCATCGAGCGCCTGAACGACGCCCCGATCGTCGAGTGCGTCGTCACCGACGCCATTCCCGTCGAGGTGGGCGGCAAGATCAAGACCATCTCGGTCGCCGAGGAGTTCGCTCAGGCCATCTCCGCCGTTTACCACGAGGAGCCCGTCTCCACGCTCGTCGGCGGCGACTTCGCGCTGTAGCCGCATCGTCCTTGCAACCCGGCGCTTCGCCGTCGGAATAGAAGAAACCCCCGCGTTCCCCCTTGCTTCGCAAAGGTCGCGCGGGGGTTTCTTCTATTCCGACGGCTCGCTCTGTCGCGGCCGTGCTTTTGTCTGGTGGGATTTCGCTGAAACAAAGTCTCGCCTTCGGCGGGCGTGGTAGCCTTTGTCGTTGACTGAACTACTTATGCAACGGAGGACAAACATGGCAGCTGCACAGCCGCTTAAGATTCGCATGGTTGCCGGGCTTGGCAACCCTGGCGAGGAATATGCCGAGACCCGCCACAACGCCGGCTTTAAGGCGATCGACGAGCTGGCCCGTCAGGCCGGCGTCACGTACTGGAAAAACCAGGCCGGCGCCGAGGTCGCGCTCATCAACATCAACGACCCCGAGGAAGAGGGCGGCAAGCGCCAGATAGTGCTGGTCAAGCCGCAGTCGTACATGAATACCTCGGGTGGCCCCATCTCCAAGCTCTGCCGCGAGTACAAGATCAAGGCCGAGGAGCTGCTCGTAATCCACGACGAGCTCGATATTCCCGCCGGTGACGTGCGCGTCAAGGTCGGCGGCGGCCATGCCGGCCACAACGGCCTGCGTTCCATCATCGACAAGATGGGCAGCCGCGACTTCAGCCGCATCCGCACTGGCATCGGCAACCCTCCCGGCAAGATGGCCGTCGCCGACTACGTACTTAAGCAGCTGCGCGCCCGCGAGGCCGAGGATTTCCAGGACACCTGTGCCCGCGCGGCCGATGCCGCGGGTCTCGCCATCGTGCACGGCGTGATCTATGCCCGCGACCACGTCAACGGCGCCGCCTCCGCCAACGGCAAGCACTAAAACCTATCATTTAGGGACAGGTTTATTTTGGCGGGTTTTACCTGCGAAAACGCCGCGGCGGCCACATCGCAATAAACCGCGCGCCGCCATACACACATAGTGCCCCAAAGGGGGCCGGCCTCATCACAACCCGAGGCCGGCCCCCTTTGCCGTTTTACCCGATAAAACTGACCAAAATAAACCTGCCCCTGTTTGGTAGGCCGAAGTGGATAAACCCTGCTCCCAACCGCCGAAGACACACGTAAGTGACATGTCCATGAGGGTATAATTTGCACCGTATGTCTGCACAACGCCTGTGCGCGTACGGTTTTATTCGGGCTACCGTCCATTTCCGTGGAGGCACGGTTCGGCGGCCCTAACAAGAGAGGGGTTCTATGTATAAGATCCTGGAGAAGACGCAGTTCTCGGAGAAGGTGTTCAAGTTCCGCATCGAGGCGCCTGCAATCGCCAAGCATGCGCACGCTGGACAGTTCCTCATGGTTCGCGCCAACGAGACGGGCGAGCGTGTCCCGTTTACCCTGGCCGGCTGGAACGGTGACGAGGGCTGGGTCGAGTTCATCTTCATGGTGATCGGCAAGACCACCGAGATGCTGTCCACCTACGAGGCTGGCGAGTCGCTGCGCGACGTCGTGGGCCCGCTGGGCGTTCCCACCGAGATGGCCGAGGGCCCCTGCGCCGTCATTGGCGGCGGCGTCGGCCTGGCAATTGCCTTCCCGGTCGCCAAGCACCTGGTCGAGACCGGTCATGAGGTGCACGCCATCATGGGCGCCCGCACCAAGGACCTCCTGCTCATGGAGGACCAGTTCCGCGAGCTCCTCGACGAGGACCACATCCACATCACTACCGATGACGGTTCCTACGGCGAGCAGGGCGTTGTCACCGCTCCGCTGGAGCGCCTGCTGCAGGACAAGGCCGTGAGCCAGGTCTTCTGCGTCGGCCCCGTTCCGATGATGAAGTTCTCGACCCTCACCGCCCAGAAATACGACACCCCCATCACCGCGTCGCTCAACCCCATCATGGTTGACGGCACCGGCATGTGCGGCTGCTGCCGCGTCGAGGTGGGCGGCGTGACCAAGTTCGCTTGCGTCGACGGCCCCGACTTCGATGCCACCCTGGTCGACTGGGATGACCTTCGTGCCCGCCAGGCCGCTTATCGTTCCGAAGAGGGCGAGTCCCTCAAGGCCTATGAGGAAAAGAGCTGCGCATGCCACTAGTTAACGGTCGTTTCGTTGCCGATATGAAGTCGCCCCGCACCCCCGATAACGAGGAGCCGGCTGCCGAGCGCGCCTGCGACTTCCGCCCCGTCGACAAGGGCTTCACCGAGGAGATGGCGCTGGCCGAGGCCGAGCGCTGCCTCAACTGCAAGAAGCCGTTCTGTGTTGAGGGCTGCCCCGTCAACATCAACATCCCCCGCTTTATCGAGCAGATCCGCGAGAAGGACTTCGGCGGCGCCCTCGATACCATCCGCGAGGACTCCATGCTTCCCGCCATCTGCGGCCGCGTCTGCCCGCAGGAGAACCAGTGCGAGGGCAAGTGCATCCGTGGCAAGAAGTCCGAGCCTGTGGCCATCGGCCAGCTCGAGCGCTTCCTGGGTGACCGCCCCGAGCTCGCCTCCACGCCCAAGATGGCCCCCAAGAACGGCAAGAAGGTCGCCGTCGTCGGATCCGGCCCGTCCGGCATCACCTGCGCCGGCGAGCTCGCCCGTAACGGTTTTGACGTCACCGTCTTTGAGGCCTTCTTCACCGGCGGCGGCGTGCTGGTCTACGGCATCCCCGAGTTCCGTCTGCCCAAGGCGGTCGTCAAGCGCGAGATTGACGGCCTGGAGGACATGGGCGTCAAGTTTGAGTACAACTCCGTCGTGGGCAACATGGCCACGGCCGAGGAGCTGTTCGAGCAGGGCTTCGACGCCATCTACGTGGCGACCGGCGCTGGCCTGCCCAAGTTCCTCAACGTCCCCGGCGAGAACCTGCCCAACGTCTTCTTCGCGAACGAGTACCTCACCCGCGTGAACCTGATGAAGGCCAACAAGTTCCCCGAGTACGACACCCCCACCAAGCACGGCAAGAACGTCGTCGTCTTTGGTGGCGGCAACGTGGCTATGGACGCCGTCCGTACCGCTAAGCGCCTGGGCGCCGAGCACGCCATCATCGCCTACCGTCGTACCGAGGACGAGATGCCCTGCCGTCGCGCCGAGCTGCACCATGCTAAGGCCGAGGGCGTCGAGGTTCTGCCGCTCGTCTCCCCGCTCGAGTTTGTCGCTGGCGAGGACGGCTCCGTATGCGCCGTCAAGGTCCAGAAGATGGAGCTCGGCGAGCCCGACGAGTCCGGCCGCCGTCGCCCGGTGCCCATCGAGGGCGCCATCGAGGAGATCCCCTGCGACGTCGCGATCTCGGCTATCGGCACCAACGCCAACCCCTTCGCAAAGAAGATCGGCGGCAAGATGGAGCTCAACAAGTGGGGCTACATCGTCGCCGACGAGGAGACCGGCCAGACCACCGATCCCCGCATCTGGGCCGGCGGCGACATCGTCACCGGTGCCGCTACGGTCATTCTGGCGATGGGCGCCGGCAAGAAGGCCGCCGCTTCCATCACCAAGAGCCTGCTGGGCGAGTAATCACCTACAGCGCTAGCCACCAAACGGCAAAGTCCCCGTCGAGCACACGCCCGGCGGGGACTTTTTCTATGCCGGCCGCCCAAACCACCACGATGGGGACAGGCACCTTTGTGGTGATCTGGGGCCTGGTCGGTCGTTTTGTCTCAATCTGTAACACCTGGAGCCTGTTGAGCTTCGTAGTTGTTACAGATCGAGATATTGCTCCAGCCGCCTCCGCTTTGTCTCAATCTGTAACAGTTAGAGACCAAATTCCTCGCTACGTGTTACAGATCGAGACATTAGATTGGCAGCCGAACAGTTCATCTCAATCTGTAACACCTGGAGCCGTTTTGGGCAGCTTGGTGTTACAGATTGAGATTTTGCTAAAGCCGAGGATAGGCGCCGCCACCAAAACCTAACGCTTGCGACGCTTGGTCGCGGCGATGCCGGCCGCGGCAACGGTTGCGCCGGCGATGCCCAGGGCGGCGACCGTCATCGCGGCGGAGTCACCCGTGCTGGCGAGCTCCGCGCCGCCGGACTTCTTGCCGTTCTCGCCCTTACCCTTAGACTTGTCCGTCGTCACCGTGGTCGTCGTCGAAGTCGAACTGCCCGCAGGGACCCCGGCGCCACCAGAGCCATCCGCACCGCCTCCCTGCTCGCCGCCGTCAGGCGTCGGCTCAGGCTCTGGCTTCAGACTGGGATCGGGCGTCGGCTCAGTCGCCGCCTCATCGGTCACCGTAATCGTAATGTTCAGACGCTCGGAATACTCGCTGTATGACATGCCAGGGCGCTGTGCCGCAATGCGCACATACATGTTGCTATCGAGCGCAATAGGCTCGGTGTACTTTACGCGGCCTTCGTCACGGCAGGGACAGGTGTCGTTGGTGGTGTACCAAATCGTCGTGCCATCCTCGGCAGAAAGCTCCAGCTTCGTGCCCTTGGACACCGTAATGTAGTTCTCCTTGGGCGACCATGCACCAAACGTCGTCGCACCAATCGTCGCCACCGGTCGCGCCGGTCGCACTGCCTCGGCAGACACGCGAACGTCGACTTGCTTGGACAGCGCCGTGCCGTCCACCGCCGCCGTCAACGTCGTCAAACCGGGCAGAGCGCCATGCAGCACAAACGTCGCCGCGCCGTCCTCGCCCGTCACGGCCTGGGTAGCATCGACAGAGCAGATAGCCGAGGACTCCAGCCCAACACTAACCTTGGCGCCCGCAAACGGCTTGCCCGCCTTATCGGTCACGTGCGCCACCAGCTCAAAGTCACCGCCATCAAGCATGGTCACAGCCTGCTCCACGTTGAGCTTGAGCTTGTCGGCACGAACGCCCACGACAAGCTCGCCACTTGCCCAGCGTGGCATGACCGTGCCGGCGTAGTTGCGAGCACCGTCGAGCTCAAACGCCACCGTCGAGCCCGCCTCACGCGCATCGGCATAGCGAATACGCAGCACGCGCGACAGCGGCTTGCCATTGGGATCGTCCTGCTTGTCGAGCCACGCATACGTCACGTCGCCCAAGCCCTGCGCGCACAATGCGACCAGGGCATCGTCGCTCGCATCCATATACTGCGCAAACTCAACCTCGATGCAATCGGTATAGGCATGGGCCGAAGCCACCCCGGGCGCCGCCGTCGACACCAAGCCAATGTTCACCTCAGTCTGAATCGGCGGCACGCGCAGCCAAGCCGAACGCGCCTCCTCATACCCGTCCTTGGTCACGCGCACCTGATACCAGCCGGCCGGCGTATTCCAGTTGTACGCACCGTCCGCACCCGTCGCAAGCGGATTGTCCTGCTCATACTCCTCGGCATCCCAACGCACTGCATTGGTACCGGCCGCATCGTCGGCGCTCCACAGCTCAACCGCCGCGCCTTCAACCGTATTGGACAGCAGACCCTCGTACACCACGCCCGCAGGGTCGGGTGCAGCCTTGGCGGCCACATTGCGATAACGCGCCTCGAAAATCGACTGCATCTTCTCGTCCGAGATCAAGCCGTCCTTGTTGGCCTTGTAGACCTCGGCATCGGTCAGCTCGCCCCAGTTGACCGTAATACGATTCTGGCACGCGCGCTCCACCTGCTCGCAGGCAACATCGTAGGCGCATTCGGCATTGGTCAGCTTAATCGCGCGCTCCGAACCTACGCTGGTCGAAGCCGCGTCATAGGCAGCGCCCACCACGGTACCCGCCGAACCGGCCGTCAACACGCCGGCGATTGTCATAATGGAGCCCACTGCCACATCGGTGCTGTCGTGGCAGAGCTGGCGATACAGCAGATCCTCAAACGCACGCGCCTTCTCCATGGCGTCACGCAGCGCGTAAATGCACTTCCAATCGTCCTCGGTCTTCTCGGGCTTGGCAAGCAAGCGCGTGTGCTGAAGCTCATAGCCCTCGCGCTCGCCCTTCACCTTCTGCATACGGACGTTCACGTTCTCCCAGTTCTTGCTGGCATCGTTCACGCCGTAAATGCCGGTAAAGATGCCGATGCCCTAGGTCGCCGCGGGAAATGCCTGGCCGGCCGCCTTCCACGCATCGGTCTTAAAGACCTGTCCGAACATCTCGCACTCGATCTTATAGCTCTTGAGCGAACGGATCGTGCGGATGAGCTTCATATGGGCGCTCACGTCGCCGTTGCGCTTCCAGGCCATGAGCCATCCGCGCACCTTGGAGTTGTTGAGGCTATGGACCACATTCCAGTTGTCGTACAGGTCGTCCAGAATGTCGCACTGCATGGCGATCGAGTTAAACAGAAGCGCCTGGTTCTTGTTGTTATTGGAGTTCTCGATAAATTCCGACTCGATATAGGCCGTCTGCTCGCCATCGGGCGCGGCGACCTTAAAGCCCTTGACGGTATCATCGTCAGCCGCCTTGTAGCTCAGTGAGCTGCCGAGCGCCTGGCCCAAATCGTTAAACCCGCTCGTCGACTGGCCGTTGTACTCGCTGGCCTTAATGCCCGCACACTTGTTGAGCGCCGCAGCGGTTGCGTCATTCCAGCTTCCATATTGGTTGAGCTGGCCGATACCCATCGACTGGCCCACCAGATCCTCGGCCTGCTGGGCAATAAACTCCGCTCGCGATGCATGGTCGACGAGCTCCTTGATGGCGGCCGCATCCGCAGCGTTCGCGCCCTGGGCCGCCGCGAGTTCCTGATACCAATCCTCGCTGGTGCCGCAAGCATCCTCAAAGATCATCTTGTCCACATTGACGCCATAGCTGTCGCCCTGCTGGGTTAGCAGCGCCGCCGACCCGCCGACCGCGGCCTTGAGCTCAGCCGCAAACTGCGCGGCCTCGTCGTTGCCAGCATCATCACCCTCGCCGTCGCTGGCGGCAGGGGCGCGACGAGCCTTACGGGCAGCTCCGCCTTGGGCTTCGTCCTCTTTACCGTCCTTGTCCTCCTCGGCAAACGCATCGGCGACCATCTGGTCAATCGCGTCGTTAAAGGCCTCGTCGACATCATTAAACGAGTTATCCATCATATACTCGTGCCACTGCTGCACGGCATTCGAGAACTCCTTCTGGCGCTCCTCGGCCGCGGCGGAATGCTTTTTGGCCGAAGCTTTGGCGTCAAAACTCAGCATGGTCATAAGCTGGGCATTGGAGATGCGGTAGGTCTGCGGCATAAAGATTTGCTCGAAGTTGCCGCAGTTCACATAGGTCGAGTCGTTTGCCTTGTTGAACTCATCGAGCAGTTTGAGATAGCCCTCGTCCACATACTCGGCCGCGTAGCGCACGCGGGTGCCCTCGCGCGACTTTTGGCTCAGCGGAATCGTCACGGTCTTGCCGTCCACGCAGTCCACGTACAGGTCGAGCGTGTCGGCGGCCTCTTCGTTTCCCACCTCGAGCGTGATATCAAAGGTCCAGTAGGCATTCTTCTTTTGTGGCAGATGATGGAAGGTCCACAGGCTCTTGCCGGTGTCCTTGCCGTCCTTGACCAAGTTTTGCGTACCGCCACGATACGTCACATCAAAGTTCCAGACCGAAGCACTCGGAACATAGCGCACATAATTGCGAGCCGTTACCTCGGCAGCAGCAGCGGCAACATCGGTCGAGCCCACACGCGCTTCGAGCGTCACACGCTCGGCGGCAAGCGTATCCTGCGGCAGGTCGTATTCAATCTTGGCACGGCCGAGTTTATTGGTCTTGCCGGTGTACTTTGCAGCCGACGAGCCCGTCCCCACGGTGAGCTGCACGCTCTTGCCCGGCGTTGCATAAACGTAGGCCACATTGCCCAGCAGGCTGTGAACGTCGGTGCTGTCGACCTCAATGCGCGATCCGCTAACCTCGAGTGTGGTGCTTCCCAGCGGCAATGTCACCTCGCCCAGCGTAATAAGCGGCGAGACGGCATAGGTGCCCGCGGCCTTGGGCTTAAAGCGCACAAACACATCGGCGCCCTTACCCTTCTTCATATCGAGAACGAGGTTGTCGCCCTCCCAAGTTGTGTCAGCCCACATGGCGTCTAAGCTGACGCCGGCTTCGCGAGAGCCTGCGGACACATCCTCGACGGCATCCTTGGCAAGCGGAATCTCAATCTTGGCAGCCTGGCTGTCCTTGAACTCGTAATGAATGCGCAGCTCGGTCTCCACGCCAACGACCGCGGACGAATCAGCGATAACCGAGCCCGCCGTCAGCCCGCGCTCGGCACGATACGTCTCCACGTCAAACGTGGGGACGTCGAGCGTCACGTCGAGCTGTTTGCCGTCCTCGATCTTCACCTGCTTTTGCGCGATATGCTTACCCACGGTCAGCCCCAGGCGGCTAAACGTGGAATAGCTCGTCGCTTGGATGTCGTAGCTCGTCTTGTTAAAGGCGACGATGGTGTACGAACCGGCCTTAAGGCGCGGCGTCTCGGCCTTCATGATAGGCGTGGTGCCATCGTCTTCGTAACCCATCAAATAGGTGACGCCGTCGGCGACTAGCTTACCGTCGGACGTACGGAACACCAGCACGCGGTTGGCGCCCTGGTAGTCGCCCTTGGTCGTGACCGTCGCCGTGCCCCAGGGCTTCAAGTCGATATCGACCTTGCCGGCCAAAGGCTTCACCGTCGCCGTCGCCCCACCCAGCCTGAGGCTGTCTTTGGGCTCGAGCGTTATCTCCAGATCCTGGTCCGCGTCGGCAATGGCCTGCGACACCACGAGTGCTGTGCCCTGGATACGGAAGTCGTTTTCTTTGTCACCCTTGGCAGGCTTAAGCGTCTTGCCGCCGCTCTTCACCGTCAGATCGATGTTATCGAGACTATCGAGCTCAATGCGTTCGGTCTTATCCTGGCCTGCGACCGGTTCGAGATAGGCCACATTGAGTTCAATCGCGCGCGAAGTCGGAATCTTGGTAAAGTCCTCCGCCTTAATCTCTCCGATATTCCATGTGCCCGTCATCTGGTCGCCCGGGCGCGCCAGCACCATGTCATAGTAACCGCTGAGCGAAATGCGCAGGGTGGCTGCTGTCTTGGAGAGAGCGTCCGCTGTAAAGCTGCCGTCATCGCCAACCGCCAGCGGCGTGGACTGCCCCGCCTGCACGAGTGTGGCCGTCGCGCTCTGGGGAAGTTTGCCCGTCACCTGGGCCGCCTCGCCCATCCACTCAAACGTGTAGGCAGGCTTCGAGGAATCGATGGAGTCCTTGCGATCGGCCACGGCATCGGCAAGCTTTTTGACCATCGAGGGGTTGCCAGCCGAATCGGTCGCATAGGCATAGATGGTCTGGCCTTCACTAAAGGGAATCGCATACGTTACGCCATCGATTGTCACGCGCTCATTATAGTCGCCCGGATAGCCCGCCTCACCAAACTGAAGATCGGGGTTCATCACGCGCAGGGCAACGGCATTATGGTTCGTCTCGTTACCGTATCTCGTGTTCTCAAAAGCTCCCCACTCTATCATTTCCACGCTTTTGGGTAGCACAATCTCTTTGCCGGCAATCGCAGGATCAAGAGAGGCGAACGCGAGCGCCCCGATAGATTTGACACCATCGCCAATCATCACCGACGACACATGCGAGCACCCGTCAAAGGCATAGTGCCCGATCCGCTCCACCGTGCCCGGCACATTGATCTGCGTAAAGGTGAGTACCGTTGTGTCCGAGACATAGAACTGCGGTACGCCGCAATTGGCGAAGGCACGATAGTCGATAGTCTTAACCGAAGGCGGCAGCGTTGCCACCACATTGTCGTCAAGTTGTTCGCAGCCCTCAAAGGCCTGCTCGGGAATCGTGGTAAAGGCCGCGTTGTTGGGCCAGGTCACTGTGTGAAGTGTCTTGCTTCCGGTAAACGCATTCCAGCCCAATTCCTCAACCGAATCGGGCAGTGCGATTTCCTTGATGCTGCTGCCGCCCAAACCGCCCACAGAGCGGATATGCGAATCGGAGGCAAACGTAATTGATGTGAGCGCAGCGTTTCCCATGCCCTTAAGGCTCACGACATTTTTGCCGTCGATGGTCGAGGGCACCTCCAACGTGGTAATGCCCGCGTCGCCATACTCGATAGAAATTTCGTTGGTGAGGCTATCGATCGAGAAGTAGTACTGCGCGGGAGTCTGCTCGCCGGCCACGTAGCCATCATCGTATTCGCCTTTTACGCCCGTAGCGCCCTTCGAGGTCATCCAGAGCCCAAGATTCTCATTCCAGGTTGCTTCGGCTTCGGCGGTCTCCTCCTGCTTCTGCTGCTCCGCGAGTTCCTTGCCCTCGACAAGATCGGTGGCGAGCGTACCCGCAGGTGTGCTCTCGGTCTGCCCGGCGCCCGTTAGGCCCGCCGCCGATGCAATCTCGGAGGGCGGGGGCGTAGGGGTATCACCGCTATCGAGCACTGTGGGGTCGGCGGCGCCGGCATCGGGCGCGGGTTCGGCGGCGCCGGCATCGGGCGCGGGGTCGGCGGAAGCAGAGTCTGACGTTTGGGCGTCAGCCGAATCGGCGGGAGCGGCGTCGGCTGCTTGGCCGTTATCCGTCTGCACAAAAGTGCCGTCGGTGTTGAGGGCCTCAGCAAACGCGCCCGCGGGAAACGAACCCGTCACCATCGCGAGGGTCACCGTGGCAACCGTCAGCCGGCGGCAAAGCGCTCGAGCAGTAGTCCACCTCATGGTCGTTCCTTTCTTGCAAACCTAAAGTCATCCAGCGTAATCGTGGTCCACAAACAAAGCGAACGGTAGGTTCATATATACGAACCTACCGTTCTACCTGCGCAAACCGCCACAAAGGGGACAGGCACCTTTGTGGCGGTTCTGGACTTGGCCGGCCAGTTTGTCTCGATCTGTAACAGTTAGAGGTCAAATTCCCCACTTGGTGTTACAGATTGAGATTTTGCTAAAGACGAGGATGGGTGCCGCCGCAAAAAACCTAACACTTGCGACGCTTGGTCGCGGCAATGCCGGCTGCGGCGATGGTTGCGCCGGCGATGCCTAGGGCGGCGACCGTCATCGCGGTGGTATCCCCCGTGGTAGCCAGGACAGCATCGGATTTCTTGGACGGCGTAGCTTTCTCAACCGTCTTGGTCGTGGCGGTTGTCGTGACCGGCTTGGCCGCGGGCTTGGTCTCGGGCTTCACCCCAGGCTGCGGCGTCGGCTTGGGTTCCGGTGTAGGCTGCGGATCGGGAGCCGGCATGGCTTCAGGCGTAAAGGTCAAATCGGTGTTGAGCCACAGGGTTTCGATCCAGCCGCTCTCGGGATCAACTACACTCGCTTCGCCCATCTGGCAGCCGCACTCCACGCCGTTGATCTTCAGCTTGGTATTGGGCGTAAAGTAGAAACCGCGCGCCGGCTTAAAGTACAGGCCGTAACGATAGGTCACACCAGGCTTAAAGGCATCGATGTGGTTGGTGATGTTCTGGTCCCAGAACTCAACGGAATTTACTTCGCTACCATCGCTGCCCGTCCAAAACTCACACTGAAGGACAGAGTTCGAGCCCACTGGGATGCCCGCCGTAAAGACCGGCTTATCGCCCGCCTTAAAGGTGGTCGTGGCGCCATTAATCTCGATAACGTCGATGGCACGCCATTCATCAATCGGCTGCTCGCACAGCATATTGTCAGCGTTTGGGGCGAAGACGCCGTTGACGGTCTTGATGTGGTGCGCCCAATGCCCGTTGACGTTCATATTGCAGTCATCGGCCACGGTATTGTCGCCCTTGAGCCTCAGCTCAACGGAGTACATGTAGAACTTGCCCTCTTCGAAGTGGTCAATCTTCTTCATGCCCGGCGTGTACTTTGCGGGGTCGGAATACCAAGGCAACGGGTACCGACTCCCCGGATTCCATATCGAGCTCCATTTCTTCCCAGCACTCATAGGCGATCTCATACTTATCGGCATCGGCGGCAGGAATCGTCGCGGTCGCACGCGGCGCCTCGCCGGGCGCGTAGTCGGTCTTCACGTCGTTGACGTCCAGGTTATGGATGGCTTCGTTTTCTGACGCAACGAGCGTAATTTCGCTATTGATGGCGTAGCGGAGGTAATAGTCGTCCCTGGTTTCGTTGAGGGTAATCGAGCTGCCCGGCTGATAGGCGTTGAAGATATCATCGGAATCCCCAACAATGATGGCACCGCCCTCATAGTCAGTTCCGGTATACGTCAGTGCCGCGCCAATATAAAGAACCTCATTGCGCGTGAGTCGATACGAGCCGCCTGCCGCGCCACCCGTAAAGGTCAGCGTCAGCCTCATGTGATCGCCAACAGGCTCAAAGTGAGCCGTCACATCGGACATAGATGTGTCCTGGACTTCAGCCAGGGTGCCCGAAGCAGCATCGGCCCGGTAGTATTTGGTTTCGACAAGTTCGCAGAGCGGCTCATCCGGCATGCCGCCCTCAACATCGGGAAAATCATAGGTATACGACTGGCCCTTTTCGAGTGTGACATTGCTCGGAAGCACGCAGTCCGTATAATGATCGACCACGGTCGTGTTGACCTTAACGCCGCCTCCGTCTATCACATCGGTCACGCCACAGGGCATGATGGCGTCACTTGTCGGCGTGGCGGAGGTGTCGCTGGGAGTGTTTTGCTCAGCGGGTGCCGCATCGTTCACCGTTGCCGCTGATGCGTCCTGCTGAGCCTGCTGAGGTTCTGCCGTGGATTGCGCCACCGGAGCCGTGTCAGTCATCGGCGCAGCCGGGGCCACCGGTACCGGCGCCGGAGCCGCCGCATCCTCCGCAACCGCCGGCGTCACCGGAGCCGCGGCAACCTCGTCCGTCCCAGCGGCGGAATCGGCGCATTCCGTCGCCAGCGCCACGCTCGGCAGCAGCAACTGGCCGACCATAAGCGCGCACGCGCCGGCGCAAGCTATTTTGGCACCCACACAACGCCAGGTACCGTGAACCAGCGAGCAGGTACGCTCGCGTTGGGCTTGCTTATCAAAGTGACTTCCGCACATAACGCCCTCCTTGGTCGTAGGGACACCGCCACAAAGGTGCCTGTCCCCTTTGTGGTGGTCCTGTACCACCAAGATGTGTCAAATGACTCCGTATGCCTAGGTTCGTAGATGCGAACCTAGTCCTCTACCTGCGGAAATACAAAGAGCCGCCGCAAGGGCATTTATGCCCATGCGGCGGCTGAAAATGGCTATGAAAGCTTGCGCTAGCGGTTGCGGCGCTTGGACGCGACGAAGCCGGCGCCGATAACGGACACACCGGCAATACCGAGGGTCGCCGCCGTCATCGCGGCGCTATCGCCCGTGGCGGCCAGGGCGGTGTCGGCTTTCTCGGCCGGAGCGGCCTTGGCGACCGTTTTGGTCACCGTAATCGTCTTAGCTGACGTTACGGCAGGCTTGACCTCCGGTTTCTGCTCGGGCTTGGTCTCAGGCTTCTGTTCGGGCTTCACCTCGGGCTTAGCCTCGGGCTGCGGCGCCGGCATCTCCGGGTCGACCGGGATCGGCTTAGCCTCGGGCGTAAACGTCAGGTCGGTGATTAGCCATAGCGTACGGAACAAGCCGGGAACAGGCGCATGCTCGCTTGCCTTATCCACCCGATAACTGCACTCCACGCCATTGACCATCAGTTTAATGTTAGACGTAAAGAAGAAATCCCACGCCGGCTTAAAGTACAGGCCATAGCGATAGGTCACACCAGATTTAAAAGCGTCGATGTGGTTGGTGATTTGCCGATCCCAGAATATATCGGAGTTCACTTCACTGCCATCGCTGCCCATCCAGAACTCACACTGAAGAATGGAGTTCGAGCCCGCCGGAGTGTCTGCCGTAAAGTCCGGTTTATCGCCCGCCCTAAAGATGGTGGTGGCGTCGTCAATCTCGATAACGTCGATAGTTTGCCAATCATCAACCGGCTGCTCGCACAGCATATTGGCCGCATTGGGCGCAAACACGCCATCGACGGTCTTATCTGTCACGTCGGTCACACCATGCGACGTAATGGCATCGCTTGCCGGCGTGGCGGCGGTGCCGCTGAGAGTGTTTTGTTCAGCGGGTGCCGCATCGTTAGATTCATCGGTAACGTCAGCCGGAGTCGTCTGCTGAGGTTCAGCGACGGTTTGTGCCTCCGGAGCAGCAGCGACTGCTGGTGCGGGCGTCGCAGCCGCATCCTCCGCAACCGCCGGCGCAACCGGAGCCGCAGCGACCTCACCCGTCGCGGCGGCGGGATCCGTGCACTCGGTCGCAAGTGCCAAGCTCGGCAGCAACAGCTGACCAACCATGAGCGCACACGCGCCAGCGCAAGCGATTTTGGCGCCCACGCAGCGCCAAGTACCGTGAACCAGCGAACAGGTGCGCTCGCGCTGGGTCTGCTTATCAAAGTGGCTTCCGTTCATAACGGCCTCCTTGGTCGAAAGGCTGCACCACCACAAAGGCGCCTGTCCCCTTTGCGGTGGTCCTGTACAACCAAGATGCGCCAAATGGCTCTGTACGCCTAGGTTCGTAGATGCGAACCTAGGCCTCTACCTGCGAAAATATAAAGAGCCGCCGCGAGGGCATTTGCGCCCACGCGGCGGCTGAAAATGGCTATGAAAGCTTGCACTAGCGGCTGCGGCGCTTGGACGCGACGAAGCCGGCGCCGATGACGGACGCACCGGCGATGCCAAGGGCAGCGGCCGCCGTCGCGGCGCTGTCGCCCGTGGCGGCCAGAACACCGGAAGCGCTTTTGGCGCCGACGGCAGTCTTGGTCGTAACGGTCTTGGTGACCGCCGTGGTGGTCTTTGCATCCTTGTCTACGGGCTTAAGGTCAGGCTTCTGCTCGGGATTGGGCATGGGGTCGGGTTCCGGAGTCGGCTCGGGGTCCGGCGTCGGCTCCGGCTCCTGTCCGACCACAAAATCAATCACTACATCATGGGCGACCTCGGCAGAACCGACGATATCCGAAATCGCAGACGAACCGGCAACACCGACGACCTGCCCATTCTGAGAGCTCGGCCATTTCCCCGTATCAACAACCTTTTTCACGTCGCGCACGGTGCCATCCGTCGGAGTCGCAATCATCGGGTTCCAGCCCAATTCGTTCCAGCTCAAATCAATCCTCGCGGCACGGAACAGTGTCGCAGTCGCGACGTTGCAGTTGATCGCATAGATTCCCGCAGTCGCACCCGAAGCCTCAATCTTCGATTTGCGAATCTTGATACGAGGCGTTTCCGATCCGGTGTTTGCATCTGCCACGATTCCAAAACTTTGATTGCGGGCGGCATCGATGCTGCTTGCGGCAGACAGGCTTCGCGACGCAAGATTCGACTCCTCGACAAGCATCCACACCGCACCGCTTTGCGAACGTGCGCTGATGCCCGCCGAGAGCGAAGCCGCACTGCCGGCGGAAAGCGCGACATTGGCTCCGTTGACGATTTTCATAAGGGTATTCTTCTTGATACCGACCGTATAAATGCACGCGGAAACCTGCCAGGCATCGGCTGTCTTGATCGACAGATTGGCGGCATCGATTGTGGCGTCGCCCCCGTGCACGGAGACATAATCCGGTTCTTCCTGCTCGCCTTCCTGAGCAGTGTGTCTACTGGGAAGGTTATCGGCAAAGATACCGTGGATGCCCTCCGTTGGACGCCAAGATCCCTCCGCCGATTTCGCCTCGATTTTGACATCGGCGCCCTTATCGATCGTCACGCTGCCGGCCGTCGCGCGAATGCCCGTCGCACTGTTCACTGCGCCCGAAGCCGTCACGTTGACGTTGGCGCCGCTGATGGTCACATCGCCACCCTCATTGCCGTCGCCTTCCGCCGCAATCACATCGGTCTGAGCCGTCGCATTAAGGGTGCCATCGCCGGTAATGGCAAGGTTGCCGTTCTTGACAGCAATAGCGCTCTGACCGGCATCGGCCGTGATGGTGTTAGTGCCCGCCACGTCAATGTTGAGGTTGCCCTGAGCGCTGATGCCGGCGCCGTCGTAGCCGCTGAGCTTCATGTCGTCGGCGCCGTCCCAGGACCAGGTTCCGGCATCGTCGCCGGCGGCATTGCCCTTGTTGTACTGCGTGCCGCCCACGTTGACCCAGTCGGCGGCGAGTGCCACGCTCGGTAACAGCAGCTGGCCGGCCATGAGTGCGCAGGCCCCCGCGCAGGCAAGCTTGGCGCCCACACGTCGCCACGTTCCGTGGGAGAGCGAGCATGCGCGGGCGCGGTTGATTGAGTTGTCATGGATTTGCTTTTGCATGTGAGCCTCCTTGTCGTAAGGGGTGCTTCTGTAACACCATGTTACGGGAAGATAGCCGGATCCCGGGGCACAAATTCTCAAGTGGCGCATCTGCCAGCGCAAAAGGCAACGAGCATGCGATTGCCAAGCGCGCCCCGCCCCCGAAAGGCCCACTCCCTACCGACCTGGTCTACAATCGAGGACACGATTGTTCCGTCCACCCAAAGGACCGTCCTTGAACCTGAGCAAGCCTAAAATCAACGCGCTTCTGGCACTCGCGCTCTTCACCTTCGCCTTCCTTGCCGCCGAGTTTCGCTTCGACATCAATGTCGGCCTGCTCGCCGGCGTCGAGCGTGTTGTGATTGCGCAGGGCTTCATCCTCGGCGCCAGCGTCATCGGCTTTATCGGATATGCACCACTGCTCGGTCTCGTCCAACGCAAAGGCCAGCCCCAGGCAGCCGTCAGCGCCGCCGTCCCCATCGCCATCCTGGGATTGACCCAGATCCAGTCCCCCACGGGTTCGCTTGCCCTCGAGATTCTGGGCTGCCTCGCATTCCTCGGACTCGGCCTGTTAGGCGCCGCAGCGCACTATGCCTTTTCGCTGGCGTTCCAAGACGATCCCAAGCTCGCCACCGGCGCGGGAGCGGCCTATGCCGCGGGCATCCTGATGCAGTTCGCCATCAACCTGATTGATTGCGGTGGCATCGTCGAGCTCATCATTCTTGGCGCGGCGACTATCGCCATATCCGCCCTCGGCGCTGTTCCTCAAGAGACCGCTGAGAGCCCGAACTCCCGCATCAATCCCTTTGTCGAACCTTCGCACGCCCTTGCCAAGCAGGCGTGCTGGAGCATCGCGCTCGTCATGATTCTTGCCTGCTTGTTCTCGACCCTCGACAACGTGGTCACGCTCTCCAATGCCCACGGCACCATTGCCGTACAGACCTGGCCGCGCCTCTTTTTGGCGGCGAGTGGCCTTGCCGCCGGTCTTATCTTTGACCTTGCCGAGCGCCGCTACATGGGACTCGTCATGTTCGGCGTCACGGTACTCTCCACTATCTCGATCTTGGCCGTGGAAGCCGGTGCCGATCCCAACCTGGGCCTCATTGTCTTTTACCTGAGCTCGGGCTTTTTCGTCACGTTCTTCACCGCCACGTTTACTCAGCTGGCACCGCGCATGCACGTGCCCGCCTTCTGGGCCGGCATGGGCCGTGCAGCCAATAACGTGTGCGCGTTCACCACATCGGGTATCTCGCTTGCGCTTGTGACCTCTGGCAACGTCGCCCTTATCATGATCGGCGCGCTCATGCTACTCGTAGCGGCCAGCGTTGCGTTCGTTGCCGCGGGCCTATTCCGCCTGCCCCAAACCGAGCAGGAGCGCGAACATCAACAGCTTGCCGAGGAGGCGTTGGCAGCACCGAGTATGGAAGAGCAGCGTCAGGCCTTCATCACCGATCACGCTCTCACCCCGCGTGAAGTCGACGTGCTCATAGCCGTGACCCAGGACGAACGCCCGCTCAAACAGGTTGCCGAGGAGCTCGGCATCTCTATGCGCATGGTACAGCGCCACCTGAGCTCTATCTACCAAAAGACCGACACGCAGACGCGCGCCGGTCTCGCCAAAGCCTTCCCCTCCGCCTAAAACAAAAACCACCACAAAGGTGCTGTTCCCTTTGTGGTGGTTTGAGCGGAGTAGAAGGTCACTCTGCCAGTTTGTCTCAGTCTGTAACAGATAGGCCCCTATAAGCAGGCTTATTGTTACAGATCGTGACAGTAAAGGGACACGAAGCGATCTTTCGCAGCAACGACCCCCTAGTAAAGCGATGCTACATATCGGCCGAAGCCTGGCAATGCAAACTCAAAACGTCCTTGCAGAGGCTCTTCAATTACCCCAGCCTCTACCAGACGCTTTTTATACGTTGAAATCGAACCGGAACTCTTCTTAAGCCTCGCTGCCAGCTCTTGCCTGGTCGTCGTCCCAACTGGATTCATTGCACGAAGAAAATCCAGGTCCCCTCGTGAAAGTTCCGCCGCCGTTGAAGCGAAAACTCGCGATTCCAGCTCCTCTTGCGCAAGTTTCGCGCCTCGTTCGACATCCTCAATAGAAACCTCGGAGGCTTGGCGCGAAGCATTCCATGCCCGATACCCCACCAACTGGAACATAAACGGAAAGCCATCGATCGCTTTGGCAGCGAGGTCGATTGCCTCATCAGAAATCGTCTTGCCGCCGTCCTCAATCGTTAGTCGAAACGCTTCTTTTACCTCAGTCGGTGAAATTGATCCCAGTGAATGTTGAGCCGCACGACGAAGAAACGATGTCGATTTCCCCGTCAGCAGCGCCAGCACGCGAAACGGCAGTCCCGCCATAAGCAAAGCTACCTTTTTATTCTCGCTTACAAAGTGCTGGTAGGTAGTAACAAGCTCTGTCATTTGCGCAAACGATGCATCCACTTCGTCAACGGCGATAAGCACTCCAGTGTCAGTCGCTTCAAGCTGAGCAAACAAAGCGTTCATCTTAGTACGCCAGTTAGCGCCCTCAAATTCAATATCGATGTTTTCCCAGCTCATGCTTCCTACGGGGGCAATGCCGACACTGTTCACACGCCTAGAAGCGGGCTTTTCGATCAGATGGGCGGCTGATTCGTTGAGGCGCTGCAAAATGTCTTCGAGCATCCCCTCCGAGGCCGTCACATTCGCTGTAATCCAGCCCTCTTGCTGGGCGCGATACGACAGATATGCCAAAAGCGCCGTTTTACCTGTACCACGCGCACCATAGAAAACCGAGCAAAGATTGGGATCGGAATCGTCATTTTCAAACGCCAGCACCATATCATCGATGATTTGCTCACGGCCGGCCATATACGCCGGTACACGTCCGAACATCGGAGTGAATGGATTTGCCTGCCTGTACGCCGTCGGTGCCGCCATAAAGCCTCCCTTGAACTCATACAACTTAATTATGCCCCTACAATCTTTAATTATTTTGAGTATCTTTGAGTTATTTGAGCAT
>DBGFJU010000083.1:0-61260 GCA_048529485.1 Collinsella aerofaciens
TGCGTGCCACCAGCAGAATCAAGACCTTTGTTTTCAAGTTCATAGGATTCTTCGGATTGTAGAGCTTTTCCTTCTTCATTGACTCGCTGCGGGATTACCGAACTGCCACTTTTAAGGATATCTGCGACATACTTCTTTTCCACCTTTTTACTTTGGATGATGTTCGTATCGTTGTGCTTTCCGATGTCGAGAATCCGCTCGTGGGGCGTCGAGGCGCACTGGCGGTGTTTGGCGGGCAGAAGGGCCTGCCGGCGGATGATGTCGAGGTGCTGCGCAGATACGACGGCTGGATGGTCGGCTACGGTCGCCTGCTCGATGCGGCAATTTTCGAGGCGCGAGCCCAGGGATTGTTGCGCACACCCGAGAACGCACGGACATTTGGCTCGGTGCTTGGCGTGCCCGGCGCGGGCGCTGCCGGTGGCTTGGGCGCGGCGTTGCTGGCGCTCGGCGCGGAGCTACGCTCGGGTGTGGAGACGGTGCTCGATCTCGTGGGGTTTGACGAGCGCGTGCGCGATGTCGACCTGGTCATTACAGGCGAGGGCAATATGGATGAGCAATCCGCCGCCGGTAAGGCGCCGGTGGGCGTGGCGCGCCGTGCCAAGCGGTGTGGCAAACCGGTGATCGCTGTCGTGGGCGGTCGCGCTGACAACCTGGATGCGGTGTGTGTGCAGGGCATCGACTTGGTGCTTCCGATCTGCCGCAAGCCCATGGACCTGGAACAGGCACTCGATCCGCAAGAAGCCACAACCAACCTCATCTGCGCCGGCGAAGCAGCCGCCCAATCCTACGACCTCGCCCGCCTCTAAAACCCAACTCCCTATAAGTTGCGGTGGAATAGTTCCTGTTTGGCGGCTCAGGCGGCAAAAACGGGAACTATTCCACCGCAACATCGAGAATGGCTATCCGAGGCTGGCCGCCTTGGGCCTTGGGTCGGACCGTCCGCCATGAAATGCGGCCATCTACTACGTTTAGCCGAGCACCCTCGACCATCCCGGATTTTGTGAAATTAAAACCGCAGGTAGAAAGCTTGCCGATTTTCGAAAAAGCCGGCTATGGTTGACCCCTGCGGCCTAAACGTAGTAGATAGGCCCCTTTTGTGGCATGGCAGCAGACCAGTCTTTTTGGGACGGGGCTTATTTGACCACCTGTCGATCTGATTGCCCAAGTAGTCAAAAGCCCCGTCCCAAATTAGCTACCTTGCCCCATCGGGCTGGAGCGGGTAAGATATACCGAGCGCCTAGCGCGTTCGATGGGTTCGGATGACGACATGTTCCGAATCTGGTCAGGTCCGGAAGCAAGCAGCCATAAGGAGCCTCTGTCGGGCATCCGGATCCATCGAGTGCGCAGGCGCTTTTTGGTGCCGCGGCTACCCGCGAGTGCCGGCAGGGCGCTTGGTGTCTCGCTGGTCCTCGGCTTTGCCTGCGGGATCGCTCGACTACCAAGCGCCCTGCCGGCACTCGCGGGTAGCCGACCAAAACCGCCTGAAGGGTCACATTTATCTGATAATTGAATTCCTGACGTTATGCCGCTCGCTGGCGTTGCCAAAACATCGGCTGCTACATGGTCCAAGAGGCTCCTGCAAAGGCGCATTTATCTGAATTTTATCTCGTGTGGAGTACCGGTCGTTGGCTGTGCCGAGGTACTGGTTCTTACCTGTCTAAGGATTCGAATCCCTGTTGAGTTGTTTACGCTTCTTTTGGGGTGGCGGTACTATCATGGTTCGAATTGAATGTGAATGATGATAGGGAGCGCCTATACATGATTGAGCTGCTCAGGCGTTTTGGTGGTAAGTTTCGCCGGTATATGGTGATTGGTCCTGCGTGCAAGTTGATTGAAGTAATCTTTGACCTGCTGACGCCGCTGGTGATTGCCCAGATGATCGATAAGGGCATTGGGGCGCACGACGTGAACGCCGTTATCCACTACGGTATGCTGCTTGCCGCCATGGCTGTGATCGGCATCTCGTTTACGCTCGTCTGCCAAAAGATGGCGGCGCTCACCTCGCAGGGCATGGGCACCGACATTCGTGGCGCGCTCTACCAGCATATCAACAAGCTGAGCTATGCCGAACTCGACCGTTTTGGCACGCCGTCGCTCATCACGCGTATCACCAACGACGTCAACCAGGTGCAGCTCGCTGTGGCGCTGGGCGTGCGCATGCTCATCCGCTGGCCCTTCCTAGCGGTGGGCTCCATGGTCGCGGCCCTTGCCATCGATCTTAAGCTCGGCATCATCTTTTTGATTTGCACGCCCGCCATCGGCCTGGTGTTTTGGTTTGTCATGGCGCGCTGCATTCCGTACTACAGGCAGCTGCAGGCAAAGCTCGACCGCATCGCGCTCATTTGCCGCGAGGGGCTTTCGGGCGCCCGCGTGGTTCGCGCCTTTGTGCGCGAGGGCCACGAGCGTGAGCGTTTTGCCCAAGCCGCCGATGACCAGGCCAATACCGCCATCGCGGTGGGCAAGCTCTCGTCGGTTCTCAACCCCGTGACGTTTTTGGTGATGAACCTGGGTGTGTGCGCCATCCTGTGGGTGGGCGGCATTCAGGTCAACGTGGGCGAGCTCACGCAGGGCCAGGTCATGGCGTTTGTGAACTACATGACGCAGACCCTGACCTCCATCGTGTACGTCGCCAACCTGGTCGTGGTCTTTACCAAGGCGAGCGCCAGTGCGTCACGTATCAACGAGGTGCTCAATTGCGTGCCGAGCATCACCGACGAGGGCAACCAGCCGGTCGCGCTGCCCAAGCCGGGCAATGTCGCTCCCGTTCCTGCGCTGGGCTTGAGCCATGCGAGCTTCTCCTTTGGCGCGGGCGCGGCAAATGCCGTCAACGATGTGACCCTGGAGCTCCCGCTGGGCAAGACGCTTGGCATTATCGGCGGTACGGGTAGCGGCAAGTCCACGCTCGTCTCGCTTATCCCGCGCCTGTACGATGCGAGCACCGGCAGCGTGAGTGTGATGGGCGCCGACGTGCGCACCTGGCCGCTCGACCAGCTGCGCCGTGTGGTCGCGACCGTTCCACAGCGTGCGTCGCTGGTGAGCGGCACCATCCGCAGCAACCTGACCTGGCGCGACGAGGCTGCGACCGACGAGGATCTCTGGGCGGCGCTCGACATGGCGCAGGCGAGCGAGTTCGTGCGCAACAAGCCGCAGGGGCTCGATACCCCGGTCGAGGCGGGCGGTAAGAACTTTAGCGGTGGCCAACGCCAGCGCCTGACCATCGCGCGCGCCCTGGTGGGCTCGCCTCAGATATTGATCATGGACGATTCTGCCTCGGCGCTCGACTTTAAGACCGACGCGGCGCTTCGCCATGCCATCCGCGAGCGCAGTGTGCGCGGTGCCGCCGAGGGCGGGCTGCCGCTCACGACCGTCATCGTGAGCCAACGTGTCTCGACCGTTCGCGATGCCGACATGATCTGCGTACTCGACCACGGCTCGGTTGCGGGCCTGGGCGCGCACGATGAGCTCTACACGACCTGCCAGCTCTACCGCGAGATTTGCCAGTCGCAGCTTCGCCGCGAGGAGCTCGAGGGTCAGCAGGGGAGTACGGCGCCCGCGCCCGCCCCAGGCGCCCCGACCGTCCCCACATCCGTCTGCGCAAAGGAGGGCTGCTAAATGAATCCGTACACTTCCTCCGGTTCGGTCGCCACGATGACGGCCAACGTGTCCGGTAACGATAACCTCAACGACCTGGGCGACGGTCCGCGCCAGCCCGGCGACCCCGAGCGCTATCCCGTGGGTGCGGTGACCCGCCGCCTGCTGGGCTATGTTCGCCCGCACCGCGCCTCGTTTACGGCGTCGTTCGTGAGCGCCGCCATCTCGGTGATCTTGCAACTCTATACGCCCATCCTCATCGGCGAGGGCATCGACCTCATCGTCGCCACCGGGCAGGTGGACTTCGATGCGCTGCTGCCGCTCGTTACCAAGCTCGCGATTGTCGTGGTGGGTGCGGCGGCCTTCCAGTGGCTACAGGGCTATTGCGTCAACCGCCTGTCCTACGAGACGGTGCGCGACATGCGTGTGGAGGCGAGCGACAAGCTCAGCCGCATGCCGCTCAGCTTTATTGACAGCCATGCCCACGGCGACCTTATGAGCCGCGTGGTCAACGACGTCGATCAGGTGGGCGACGGCCTGCTGCAGGGTTTTACGCAGCTCTTTACCGGCGTCATCACCATCGTAGGCACGCTCGCGTTTATGCTCTCCATTAACCTGGCCATGACGCTCGTGGTGGTGCTCGTCACACCGCTCTCCATCTTTGCGGCCGGCGCCATCGCCAAGCTCTCCAACAAAAGCTTTACGGCCCAGCAGCGCATCCAGGGCCAGCTCGGTGGTCATATCGAGGAGTACGTAGGTGAGCAGAAGCTTGTCGACGCTTTTGCCTATGGCCCCAACGCCCAGCAGCGCTTCGATGCCCTCAATGCCGAGCTCTACACCGCGGGCGAGCGCGCGCAGTTTATGGGTTCGCTCTCCAACCCCGGCACGCGCTTTATCAACAACATCATCTATGCCGTGGTTGCTGTGATCGGCTGCGTGGGCGTGATCACGGGCGTGCCCGCGGCGCTTACGGTGGGCGGCGTGCAGATCTTCCTGTCCTACGCCAACCAGTACACCAAGCCGTTCAACGAGGTTACCAACGTCATTACGCAAATCCAGACCGCGTACGCCTCGGCGCGCCGCATGTTTGCACTGCTCGACGCCCGCGAGCAGGAGCCCGATGCGCCAGACGCCGTGGAGCTTGCCGCCCCGCGTGGCGAGGTGACTTTTGAGCACGTGGACTTTAGCTATGTGCCCGACCGCAAGCTGCTGCAGGATATCTGCATCGAGGCCAAGCCCGGCATGCGCTTTGCCCTGGTCGGTCCCACGGGCTGCGGAAAGACAACGCTCATCAACCTGCTGCTGCGCTTTTACGATATCGATGCCGGCCGCATCATGGTCGATGGTCGGTCTTCGCGTGACTACACGCGCGCAAGCCTGCGCCGTGCCTTTGGCATGGTGCTGCAGGACACATGGCTGTTCGAGGGCACGGTGGCGGACAACATCGCTTACGGTTGTCCAGGAGCCACGCGCGAACAGGTTATCGAAGCCGCCAAGCGCGCGCACGCGCACAAGTTTATCGTGCAGCTGCCAGGCGGCTACGATACGGTCATCGGCGAGGACGGCGGCACGTTTAGCCAGGGTCAAAAGCAGCTGCTGTGCATCGCGCGCGTTATGCTCACCGATCCGGCTATCTTGCTGCTGGACGAGGCAACCTCGAGTATCGATACGCGCACCGAGCTGCAGGTGCAGGCGGCATTCGACGAGCTTATGGCCGGTCGCACGAGTTTTGTCGTGGCGCACCGCCTGTCGACGATCCGCAACGCCGCCTGCATTCTGGTCATGCGCGACGGCCAGATTATCGAGCGCGGCACGCACGACGAGCTGCTGGCGGCAGACGGCTTCTATGCCGAGCTCTACCGCAGCCAGTTCGCCCAGTGAGGAAGCCCGTGGGGCAAATTAATCAATCGACAGACGGTGGTTTACATCTGTCACGTTAGTACTAAGATATTCATCTAATAAATTGCATTAGTGGCTTTAGTTTTGGGGGAAACGAGCAACGTGACTATGACATGCTCTTTGGTGGTCAACAGCAAGAGCGGTAATACCAGGATGGTTTCGGGTGCGATCAAGCGCACTCTGCAGGCTGCGGGCGTTGAGTTTGTCCATGCCGCGGCGTTGAGCGACGATGCGGATGCAGATCAGGTTGCGCTCGAGGCGCAGGGCGCCTGCGCGGCCGACACGGTGCTCGTCGGTTTTTGGTGCGACAAGGGCGCGTGCACGCCTTCGGTCGCGGCGTTGCTCTCCGCCTTGCACGGCAAGCGCGTCTTTCTGTTTGGCACCTGCGGTTTTGGGGCCGACCAGAGCTATTATCAGCAGATTATCGATCGTGTGACCTCCAATTTGGCTGAGGATGCCGAGCTTGCGGGTTGGGCGATGTGCCAGGGCAAGATGGGCCCCGCGGTCAAGCAGCGCTACGAGGCCATGCTCGAGCAAGATCCCGACAATGTCCGCTTTAAGATGCTGCTCGATAACTGGGTCGCCGCAAAGGATCACCCCACCAAGGAAGATCTGGACAACATGGCTGCAGCCGCCAAAAAGGCCGTGCTGGGAGAGTAGCTCCCATCGCTGACGGCGGTCGGTCCATCTTTCTAAATGAAACGTCCTCCCGGGCGTCGGGGCACGAAGTTCCCTGCTCTACAGTCCTGCGCAAGACGAAGGCCACATTAAGTGGCCTTCTTTGCGTGCGGAACTCGCGATGAACTTCGTGCCCCGCCGTCCGGGAGGACGCCTCTTTATTGATGGGAGGCCTGATAGGTCGATGGTTCCGTGCCCGGATGCGTCCAAAGTGGGACGGGCTTTCCGGATGGGCAGGGGGACTGCGGCTTTCGAAAAAAGCGTCCCGGAATTTGCCTTTGGAATGGGACGTAGTTTCCCGTTGAGGTGCTTTGCGGAAAGTGCATCCCACTCTGGGCGGTCGAAGTGGGACACACTTTCCCAAAGGCGCTCCAACGGGAAATTGGCTGAATAGTGGGACACACTTTCCCAATCGGGTCCCAAGCGGAAACTGCATCCCATTCCAGACAAGAATTCCGGGACACACTTTCCGCAAACAAAGGAGGCCACTTAATGTGGCCTCCGTCTTGCGCAGGACTGTCCGAGCAGGGAACCTTATATGCCTCCGCCCGGACAGACGTTTCAGTTATGAACTCGCAGCTAGTCGCTACTTGATCTTGGTCGTACCCGGTGCCAGGTTGGGGTCGGTCTCGTTGGCCTCGGTCTGGAAGTGCTCGGTGTACACGTTCTTGCCGTCGCGGAACATCTCGTAGTACTGCATCTTGGCGTAATCCTCGCGCGCCTTGGTTGCGGCAGCGGCAGCGGCGTCGTCACCGGTGACGTTGGAGGAGAGCGCCCAGCGCAGGCTGGCGTCCTCGTAGCCGACCGAGTTGATGGCGGGCAGCGACTCGCGAAGCGTCATGTGCGCTTTCTGGTAGTCGGAAAGCGGGGCGCCGATCAGCTGCATAAGCTGCGTGGACAGGTAGTTGGTGGACAGGTCGTCGACCTCGCTCGTCTGGTCGCAGCCGGCAACGTCGTAGTTGGCCCAGATGATGTAGTCGGTCTGCCACAGACGCTCCTGATGCGTGGCGTCGTCCTCGCCGGTAAACCACTTATCGTTGAACTTGGACGGGAAGAACGGCTGGTGGTCGCCCCAGAACACCACGACTACCTTACGGTCGAGCTTGCTCAGGGCGTTGAGGAAGTAGCGAAGCGCCTGGTCGGACTGCTCGATGCACGAGACATACTCGTCGACATCGGAGAGCGTGCCGTCCTCGACGGTCTTAGCGTCCAGGTCGGTCGTGTCGATGTTCAGGTGCATTTGCTTGTCGGCCGGCAGCAGGCCCGTGTCGTAGCCCGAGTGGTTCTGCATGGTCACGTCGAAGATAAACTGCGGATCGGCGTTCTGGTCGAGCAGCTCAAGAATCTTGTCGTAGGTCGCCTGGTCGGTCACCATACCGCGCAGGGTATCGGCGCCCTGGAAATCGTTGATGGACAGGAACTGGTCAAAGCCAAAGTCCTTGTACACGTTCTCGCGGTTCCAGTTGGTCGCGTGGTTGGGGTGCATGGCGGTGGTGGAATAGCCGAGCGACTTGAACTGCTCTGCCAGATTCCCGGTCGTTTCCATGTTGTAGATGGTGTAGGGGTACACGCCCGAGCCCAGGTTGGCCATGGAGTTGCCGGTCATAAACTCAAACTCGGTATTGGCGGTGCCGCCGCCGTAGGCGCTCACGTAGAGCTTGCCGCGGCTGAGGCAGTTGGACAGGTTCTTAAAGTACTGCGGACCCTCGTAGCCGGCGCGCATGTTCTGGTAGATCGACAGATCCGAGAAGGTCTCGTTCATGATGGCGATGACCGTGGGCTTCTCGCTGTCGAACTGCTCCTTTGCGGCGGTGCGCTCGTCACTCTTGGCGGCGTCGGACTTGTCGTAGGCCTTGGCGTACTTTTTGAGCGTGGCCTTGGCATCGTCGACGGAGTAGTCGGCGGGTTTGGGCGGCTTGATGGACTGCGCTGCGCTAATGAAAGCGGGCAGGTAGCCCTCGCGCCAGTAGCTCTCGAGCGGGCGCCAGGTGTAGACGGTGATGCCGAGGGTGTTGTAGTAGTCGATGAGCGTGACGTGTGCGGTCACGCCGCCCAGGCACAGCACCGCCACGAGCAGGTTGGTGAGCAGCATGCGCTTGGCGTTGGCGGCGCCCTTCTGACGGTGCGGTGCCACCAGGCCGGCGTACTCGCACAGCAGCATGGCGATGGCGGTAAAGCCCATGGACAGCACGCAGAACAGCGAGATCGAGAAGGTGTAGCCGGTGCCGGCGACCGCAGCGGCGGTGGAGATGGCCGAAAGGTCGCCCGGCTGGATGGGCATGGATTTAAACGTGATGACGAAGAACTCGGCAATGCCCAGGACAAAGAGGGCAAAGGCCAGGACCGCGGGAGCTGCGCCGTGGCGCTGGAACAGGAAGAACAGGCCGACCATGAGCGTGGTGATGATGGCCCACTCGAGCAGGATGCACAGGGGGTAGACCCAGGTAAAGTCGTGGTTGGACGAGACCTCCATGCCCAGCAGCGCAAAGACGCCGGCGAGCAGCAGGCACAAGACGGCGGCGACGAGCGGTTTGCCCACAAAGGCGCCGCGCAGGCGGGCGAGCTTGCCGGTGGGGGCGGGGGCGTCGGGCCCGGCGAACGCAAAGACGCGCGGGGCGATGCGGTCGCGGGCGATACTGGCCCAGGCGCAGCCGGTGAGGATGGCATTGGTCAGGATGAGCATCACGAAGGCGAGCGGCTCGTTCTGCGCGACGAGGCCAATAGCGCCCCAAATGGTCAAAAAGAGCTGGAACAGGCCGAAGGCGACGCTCCACCCAAGAGCGCTTTTGGCAACGGTGCCCGACTGAGCGCGAATGGCCTTGGCCTCGCGCAAAACAAGGTAGACGGTCGCCGCAAGACCGACGAGCGAGATGGCGGCAGCGAACATGCTGAGACTCCTCACAAACTTAAAACCTACGAAAGCGGGGGTTTACCCGATTGTTACCTAAATATGCGCTGCATTTGCGGGCTGCGCACAACAACCAGCCATATTAACGCGCATGTGCGGCGGTGTGGCGCAATGTAGTGGCGACCTGCGCGATAATGGACGGGAATTACACGGAAACGTAAAGGCTTCTTAAAGAATTGGCGAGGATAGAGCTATGGGCGATCAGGTTTGTATGACGGGTGCCGAGTGCTGCGACGGAGCTGCGGGCGTGGATGCGAACGGTTATCCGGTCGAGACCACGGGCAATGCGGTGCTGGACATCTTGGAGCATCGCTCGTCTACGCGTGCCTTCGCGCGTGATGACGACGACCGTCCCGTGGCGGTGACCGACGAGCAGCGCGCAGCGATTTTGCATGCGGCGAGCCGTGCGCCGTCGGCAGGCGCCATGATGATGTATTCCATCGTGAGCATCCGCGAGCAGGCTACGCTCGACCGCCTGGCCGACCTGTGCGACCACCAGCCCATGATTGCCAAGGCGCCCTGGGCACTCATATTTGTGGTCGATTATGCCAAGTGGATCGATCTGTTTGAGCGCGTGGGCTGCTTTGAGCCCGAGTTTGTCGAGCGCACGGGCAAGGCACCCCGCCGCGCGCCGGGTTTGGGCGACTTTGCCATCGCGGCGCAGGATGCCGTGATCGCCGCGCAAAACGCCGTGGTTGCCGCCGAGGCCCTGGGGCTGGGGAGCTGCTACATCGGCGATATCGTCGAGAACGCTGAGGAAGTCGCCGAGCTGCTCGATCTGCCGCCCTATACCATGCCGCTATCGATGCTCATCATCGGCACGCCCCGTAAGGAGCGTCCGGCAATCGCGCATCCCGTGGTGAACCTGGTGCACGAGGAGCGCTACTGCCGCGCGGATGCCGCGACCATGGACGCGCAGGTGGCCGAGATGGACGCGATGTTCCGTCCGCATGCCCGCGAGGCGGGGGAGCGCGTCGTGGACATCTATACCCGCAAGCACACGAGTCCCTTTATGGCCGAGATGAGCCGCTCCATGGAGTGGTGGTTCAAAAACTGGCTCGGAAAATGACGGATGTGACAAAGGGACAGCCCCTTTGTCACATTCCATATCGCCGCGGTGGCCTAAAGGCCGTATAAATGTTTATCTAGCTGGGAAAACAGTGCCATTCAAACATAGGCCAATTACCTATAATTCCTTCGAACATTAAAATTGGGAGGAAACCGGCTTATGGAACAGAAGGCCAAGGAGGCAGCCTCGCACGCTGCGATTCCTGTGAGCATTTCGGCGATGCTCGTCACGCTGGGTGTGGTGTACGGCGATATCGGCACCAGCCCTATGTATGTAACCAAGGCGCTCGTTGCCGGCAACGGCGGCATCGGAAGCGTGACGGAGGAGTTCGTGCTCGGCGCGCTCTCCCTTGTCGTGTGGACGGTCACGCTGCTGACCACCATCAAGTACGTGCTGATCTCGCTGCGTGCCGATAACCATGGTGAGGGCGGCATCTTTGCCCTGTACAGCCTGGTCAAGCGCTGCGGCAAGTGGCTTATCATCCCCGCCATGCTGGGTGGCGCCGCGCTGCTCGCCGACGGCATCCTGACGCCGGCCGTTACCGTTACCACGGCCATCGAGGGCCTGCGCACCATCCCGGCGGTCCATGCCGTGCTGGGCGATGACCAGGGCCGCGTCGTCGCCATTACGCTCGCCATCATCATCGCGCTCTTTTTGGTGCAACGCATCGGTACGGCCAAGATCGGTCACGCCTTTGGCCCCATCATGACGCTGTGGTTCCTGTTCCTGGGCGGCACGGGTCTGTTTTTTGTCTTCCAGCACCCCGCCGTGCTGCTGTGCCTCAACCCGGTGCGCGGCATCGCCTTTTTGCTGAGCCCCAACAACCACGCGGGCATCATGATTCTGGGCAGCTGCTTCCTCGCCACCACCGGTGCCGAGGCGCTCTACTCCGACATGGGCCACGTCGGCCGCGGCAACATCTACGCCACCTGGCCGTTCGTTAAGTGCTGTCTGCTGCTTTCCTATATGGGCCAGGGCGCTTGGCTTATGAACAACGCTGCCAACCCCGAGCTCATGGGCATTGCCGACCTCAACCCGTTCTACCAGATGCTCGCCCCGGGCCTGCGCCCGTTTGCCGTAGGCCTTTCCACCGTTGCGGCCATCATCGCCTCGCAGGCGCTCATCACCGGCGCATTCTCGCTGGTGTCCGAGGCCAGCCGTCTGGACCTTATGCCGCACATGCAGGTCTTCTACCCTGCCGAGACCAAGGGCCAGCTCTACATCCCCATGGTCAACAACGTCATGCTCGTGGGCTGCGTCATCGTGGTGCTGCTGTTCCAGAACTCGGCGCATATGGAAGCCGCCTACGGCCTTGCCATTACGCTGACTATGATGTGCACCACGCTGCTGCTCTTCTTCTACCTGCACGAGGAGCGCAAGCTCAAGGTTGCTCCGTGGATCTTCGCGGCCTTCTTCCTTTTGCTCGAAGGCTTCTTCTTCGTGAGCTCGCTCACCAAGTTCTTCCACGGCGGCTACTTCACCATCCTCATGGCTGCACTCATCATGGGCATTATGGTGTGCTGGTACAACGGCACGGCGGTCGAGCAGCGCCAGTTTACGCTGCTGCCGCTGCGCAGCTACCTGCCGCAGCTCAAGCGCCTGCGCGACGACGACCGTTACGAGCGCATGAGCGACAACGTCGTGTACCTGACCAAGGACACCCATACCGACTACATCGACCGCGATATTGTCTACTCGATCTTGGACAAGCATCCCAAGCGTGCCCACGCCTGGTGGTTTGTGAACGTCGAGACCATGGACGAACCGCATACCTTTGCCTATTCGGTCGAGACGTTCGGCACCGACTACGTGTTCCGCGTGCATCTGTACCTTGGCTACAAGATCAACCAGCGCGTCAATGCCTACCTGCGTCAGGTTGTTCAGGACCTGGCTGCCACCGGCGAGCTGCCGCCGCAGACGCATGACTACTCGGTCTACAAGGATCCGGGTAACATCGGCACGTTCAAGTTCGTCCTGATCCGTAAGCTTCTGGCGCCCGAAAGCGATGTGGAGCCCAGCGAGCGTACGGCCATCACGCTCAAGTACATCATCCGCCGCGCCGCCGGCACGCCCGCGCGTTGGTACGGCCTGGAGAACTCCAACGTGAGCTTTGAGTACGTGCCGCTGTTCACCAAGTTCAAGGCCGTGAATAAGATGCAGCGCCTGGCTCCCAACGAGCGGCCGTAGTCGACGCTCGAGGTTTGTCTGCGAACGGGCGGGTTTGTATTGACGGGGATTGAGTCCTGGGAGGAAACCATGGATGCAAAGGTGCTTGACGGTTGCGATCTTGCGACCGAGCTGGTGCGTGAGGTACGCGCCGATGCTGCCGAAGATCGGTTCTTTACGAATCGGGCCAACATGGATATGGCCGACCGCGTGATTTCGATCGTGGTGACGGTGCTTGTCGCGGCGTGCGTGTGCGCACTGCTCGCGCACGTGCTGTTTGTCTAACGACCGCAGGTTGCAAAGGCTTTACACTTGGAACCACCACAAGGGGAAACCACCACAAGGGTGCCTGTCCCCTTTGTGGTGGTTTTTGTTTTTGAGAGAGGGGCGGGACGCTGATGGACGTCCGTACGGACGGCGATATTGCCGATAGCTTTTGGTGGCGGCGCACAACGCTGACGCGCCGCACTCCTCTGTATGACGCCTGCGTATCGGTGGGGCTGCTGGTCGCGGCGACGATTGTGGGCGCGCTGCTCGACCATCCGGGTCTCGCGCCGAGCATCATGATCGTCTATGTGTTCGCCGTTCAGCTGTGCGCATTCTTTACCTGGAGTCGCCTGTATTGCTTGCTGAGCTCGGCTGCCGCCGTGGCGCTCTACAACTTTTTGTTTGTCGACCCGCGCTACTCGCTGTCGCTTATCGACCGCGGCTATCCCGGCATGTTCTTCATCATGTTCGTGGTTTCGCTTGTGTCGAGCTCGATTGCGTTGGCCCTGCGCCGCGCCTTGGCACAGGCTGCCGCCAGCGACCGCCGCACGCATATGGTGCTCGAGACCAACCGCATGCTGCAGCGGTGCGCCGATCAGCATCAGATCGTTCACGCCATGGCCACGCAGCTGGCGCGTCTTTCGGGCTGTCCGGTTGTGTGGTACAGCGCCGACGCCGAGGGCGATGACCTGCTGCCGCGTGCGACGTACACGGCCGTGGGCGATGCCGCCCCGGTGCACGAGCTGGCGCCGCAGATGCCGCCGAGGCTCTCGGCGTCCGCCTACGTGGGAACGCCGCTCGACGCCACGTTTGGCGGTTCGGCGTTTTATGGCATCTACCTGACGGTTCGCACGGGCGACGGCTTCGTGCGCTCGGGCGACCCCGCCTCGGTGGTGGGCGTGCTGGCTATCGTTGCCGAGCCCGACGTGCTGACGCACGAGGAGCGGACACTTGCCGATGCCATCGTGAGCGAAGGCGAGCTGGCACTCGATCGCGCCCGCGCCATGGAGGCCCGCGAGGAGGCGGCGGTGCTCGCCAAAAACGAGCAGCTGCGCGCCAACCTGCTGCGCTCCATCTCGCACGACCTGCGCACGCCGCTCACCAGTATTTCGGGTAATGCCGACGTGCTGCTCGACCAGGGCTCGACCGGCACCGCCGTGCTCGACGCCCAGACGCGCCGCGGCCTGCTCCTGTCTATTCGCTCGGATGCGCAATGGCTCAACGCCACTGTCGAGAATCTGCTTGCCATCACCAAGCTCGAGGGTGGCGGCATGCGCCTGTCGACCACGCTCGAGCTCATGGACGATATCGTCGAGGAGGCACTGCGCCACGTGAACCCTGCCGTGCGCGAGCACGACCTTAAGGTGGTGCCGTGCGACGAGCCGGCGCTCGTCAATGTCGACGCGCGCCTGATGGTGCAGCTGGTGGTCAATCTGGTGAACAACGCCGTCACCTATACGCCCGCAGGCTCGCATATCGTGATTTCGATTGGCGTCGACGATGGACGCGTAGCGTGCTCGGTGGCCGATGACGGCCCGGGCATTGCGCCCGAGGACCGCGAGCGGATCTTTGAGTCGTTCTACACCGCCAACCACGGTCTTGCCGACAGCCATCGCAGCGTGGGTCTGGGTCTTTCGCTCTGCCGCTCCATTGCGTTAGCGCATGGCGGTAGCATAGAGGTTGCCGCGGCGGATCCGCACGGCTCGGTCTTTACGATTGAGCTTCCCGTCGCTGACGTTTCGTTTGATAAGGAGTAGCGCCGTGCCGAACTCTGCCGTAAAACCGCTCATCTTGGTCGTTGAGGACGACCCCGCCGTTCGCAACTTAATCGTTGCCGCACTCGAGGCGCACGGCTTGCGCCATATGGCCGTGGAGACCGCCCATGCCGCCATCGCCGCCGCCTCATCGCAGGCACCGAGCATTGTGCTGCTCGATCTGGGCCTGCCCGATATGGACGGCGTCAAGGTGGTGGAGTCGGTGCGCGCATGGTCGGGCATGCCGATCATCGTGGTCTCGGCGCGCAGTGAGGATGCGGACAAGATTCGCGCGCTCGATGCCGGTGCCGACGACTACCTGACCAAGCCGTTTTCGGTCGAGGAGTTGCTCGCGCGCATTCGCACAACGCTCAGACGCCTTTCGTATGCGCAGATTGGCATGGGTGCGTCCGAGGGCTCGTTCGATGCCGGTGAGCTGCATATCGATTTTGATGCCGGTATCGCCACGATGGATGGCGAGGAGCTGCATCTGACGCCGATCGAGTACAAGCTCCTGTGCCTGCTGGCGCACAACGCCGACAAGGTGCTGACGCACCAGTTTATCCTGCACGAGATTTGGGGCACGGCAACCAAGAGCGACCTGGCGAGCCTGCGTGTCTTTATGGGCACGTTGCGCAAGAAGATCGAGTCCGACCCCGCGCATCCGCGCTATATCCAAACGCACGTGGGCATCGGCTACCGATTGGTTACCCAAGGTTAGATCGCCGGCCACCATCCCAATATGAGTTGCGGTGAAATACGGTCTAAATTTGCCTCATTCCAGGCAAAACAGTCCGTATTCCACCGCAACTTTGTCTATTTGCCCTCGGGCTTGCTGGCGTAGAACTTCTTCTTTTTGGGCTTGCCGGCAGGAGAGGGTTTGCCGGCAAAGTTCGACTTGCCGTTGCCGGCCTGCGCGTGCGCGGGTACTGCCGCACGGGGCTTGCGGGCTTCGGGATTGCGCAGTTCCTCGGTTCGCTCTGCAATCTCCTCGGCGCTAAAGCCGACTTCGGCCATGGCGTCCTCGATGGGCAGGCGGCGCACGATATAGCAATGGTGCACCTTCTGGTTGCGTGCGAAGTCCTCGGGGATGGTCTGTGCCGTAATGTCCTCCAGCACGACGCCCGCGCGCGCGAGCTTGCGCGTCTCGGGGCGGAAGCCGCGCAGGTTGCAGCTAAAGATGGCATGGCCGCCCTGCGCGAGCAGGCGCGATACGCCGGCCAACAGCTCAACATGGTCGCGCTGGACATCCCAGGTACGGCGGCCCATCTTGGACGAGTTCGAAAACGTGGGCGGGTCGACAAAGATCAGGTCCCAGCGGTTGCGCGTCTGACGCTGGTCACGAATCCAGGCGAGCACGTCATCGCGCACAAAGTGATGCTGCGGTCCCACAAAGCCGTTTTGGCGCATGTTGCGCTCGGCCCAGTCCAGGTAGGTGTTGGAGAGGTCGACCGTCACGGTCTCCTCGACGCCGCCGTCCGCCGCGTAGCAGGTGGCGGTGCCGGTATAGGCAAACAGGTTGAGGAAGCGACGCGCCTGCTTGGCGTGCTCGCGCACCAGGTTGCGGGTGACGCGGTGATCCAGGAAGATGCCCACATCCAGATAATCGTCAAAGTTGACGGCAAAGGTGAGTCCACCCTCTTCGATGAGCGGCAGGCGACGGCGTGCGATATTGGCGCGCTCGCCCGAGCCGCCCTTGCCGGCGCCCTGCTTGCCGTACTGCGAGCCGCCGCGCGAACGCATGCGGGCCTTGGCGTGCACGTGCTCGGCCGGAACATCCAGGATGCGCGGTGCGATGGCCAAGATGTCGAGCATGCGGGCCTGGGCAAGTGCGGGGTCGATGGTCTTGGGCGCGGCGTATTCGGCGATGACGAGCCAGCGGCCCGGCGTCTGCGGGCAGCCCTCGTACAGGTCGATGGCGGCGGAGTAATCGGGCAGGTCGGCATCGTAGACGCGGTAGCAGCTCACGCCCTCGCGCTTGGCCCACTTGCGACGCAGACGGGCATTCTTGCGCAGGCGGTTGGCGAACTGCTCGGACTCGGGGATGAGCACGGGCAGTGGCTTGCCGTCGCCCAGGTCGAGTGTGGCGGCAGGCTCGGGTATGGGGGTGTCGGCGGCTTTGTCGTTGACTTCGTCGGTATCCGTGACCTCGGCCTCGGCATCCGCACTGGCCAAAGCCTCAAACGCTGTGGCGGCGTGGTCGAGCGAAGGCCAGACTTCGACGGTCGCCTCCTCGTTATTGGGCATGACGGCAATCGAGCGCTCGGGCTCGGCGTGGAGCGCGCGGGCCAGCAATCCGTCGCGGGTGAGTGCGGCGACCGACGCCGCGGCAAGCTCGGGCGCGCGGCGCAGCTCACCGACCAGCGTCATGGCGTCATGCATGAGCGAAAGCGGGGTCTCGGTGGTGTCTGCGACCACGGCGGCACCGGCGACGGCGCCCGCATGGTCCAGCACGGCGGCGGACTTGGCGGCGCAAAAATCGACAAAGCGCTTGTAGCCGGCGCACTTGACCATGCGCTCAGCGGTCTTGCGGGCGGCGGGGTCAACATCCACGGCCACGATGCGTGCCTGGCGCTCGCGTGCTGCCGCCTCGCGCTCGCGTGCCTCGGCAAGCAACTGCTCCCACAGAGCGGCGTCGTGCAGCTGCCAGCCCTCAAAGCCCCAGCGCTCGCGTGCGGCGCCCGGGGCGCGGTCGGTCAGAATGTTCACGGCCTCCAACAGCAGACCGCCGCCTGCGCACGAGGCATCGACCAGCGTGGGCAGGGCTTCGTTCTCGTAATCATCGGCAGTCAGCTCGCGCTCGCACAGTGCGGTCCAGCCGACCTGCGCCAGCACCAGGGCGGCGTAGTCGGGGCGCAGCACGTGTGAGCCCTCGCCGGCGCGGGTCGCGGCGGGCGGCAGGCGCTTGAACAGCGGGTCGCCTGAAAGGTCCAGGCTGATGCTCGCGCGGCGCTGGCGCAGCGAAAGCAGCAGGTGAACGTCGGGGTCGGCAGCATCGACGTCGGCGCGACGGCCCGTGGTCTCGGCCAGACGGTCGCACAGCGCGTCTTTGGCGCGCAGGGCCGAGAAGCGCGTGTTGCGCAGCTGCTCGGTCACGCCGCGGGCTGTGATGGCGATGGTGGCGCCGGGGCGGACGATGCTCTCCCAGGCGATGTCGTAAACGCTATCGTACAGTTCATCGGCATTCTGCGCCTCAAAGCGCCCGAGCACCACGAACACGCGGCTCGCCAGGCGCGACCATAGACAGGCGCGGTAGCCTTCTTCGAGCTCGCCCTCAAACGTGGCGCGGCCCTTCAGGCGGCGGACATGCGAAAGCCCGAGGCGTTTAAGCTCATCGGCGAGTGCGGACTCAAAGCCCTCGGGGCAGCTTGCGTAAAATTCCATGGGTGACCTCTCTGGTTGCGTCGCTTCATTATATGATGGATGCTTCGTTTGCCCTTATCCTCGAAAGGAACCCATATGATTGATGCGTGCCCCGATTCCGCCGTGCTCTTTTTTGACGTGGACGGCACGCTGACGTCGTTCGATCCCGACGATATGACCGATAAGGACTTTTCGGCGGTTCGCCCCTCGCAGATGGTCGTCGAGGCGTTTCATCGTCTGCGCGACGCGGGGCACAAGGCGTTTATCTGCACGGGTCGCCCCCTGTGGCTCATCGCGGACAGCTTGCGTGCGCTCGACCCCGCGGGTGTCGTTGCCATGGCGGGCGCCACGCTCGAGGTCGAGGGCCGCGTGGTGCATGAGGACTGCTTTGGCGAGGACGTTATCGAGGAGCTTGCACGCCGTATGGCCGCGGCAGGGATTGAGGCCTTTTTCGAGACCAACGTGGCTACTTTTGCCCTGGAACCCGCGGGTGTTGAGCAGTCGTCTCTGATCGGCACTTCTGTGGTGCACAGCGCCGAGGAAATGCGCGTCGACGGCAGTCTGCGCGTGGGCAAGGTATGCCTCAATGTGCCCAGTTTGGCTCGCGTTGCCAACGATGACGGCTTTATCGATCGCGAGTTTGAGCTGTGCAATACCGGTGGTCGGAATCGCGAGCTGAGCCCCAAGGGCATCAACAAGGGCGTGGGCGTGGCGCGAGCGCTGGCGTATCTGGGCCGCGAGGGAAATGCGCGCACCTTTGGCTTTGGCGATTCGGGCAACGACCTGGGCATGCTCGCTGCCGTCGAGACGGCTGTCGCCATGGGCAACGCCATGTCCGAGGTCAAAGCGGTCGCCGACTATGTGACTGACGATGTCGCACACGACGGCACCGTCACCGCCATGCAGCATTTCGGCCTCATCTAATGAATCCCGCGTTCTGACGTTTGCTCAAACTGCGACTCTTTTGCTTTTGCATGCTCAATCGATTTATCAATCCAAACACTGAGGTGTTTATACCGTTCGCCGAGAAGATAAAAACCCGCAGTTCACGCCTTGATAAACATAGGTAAAGTGTTTAGCAGTTTATCGGCCGTATGCAAACGGAAGGAATCAGGCAGATGGCAATCAAGGTGTTCGCTGACGGTGCAAACCTCGAGGGCATGCTCGACATGTACGAGAACGGCAACGTTCAGGGTTTCACGACCAACCCGTCCCTTATGAAGAAGGGCGGCGTGACGGACTACCGCGCGTTTGCCAAGGAGGTCCTGGCCCACATCACCGATGTGTCCGTCTCGTTTGAGGTCTTTGCCGACGACGTCGAGACCATGGAGGTCGAGGCTCGCGAGATCGCTACCTGGGCCGAGAACGTCTACGTCAAAATTCCGTGCGTGACCACCAAGGGCGAGTCCACCGCTGAGCTGGTCCGCAAGCTTTCGGCCGACGGCATCAAGGTCAACGTCACCACCATCTTTACGCCTACACAGGTCGATGAGATGGTCGAGGCCGTTGACGCCGAGACGCCGTCCATCATCTCGCTCTTTGCCGGCCGCATTGCCGATACCGGCGTCGATCCCATTCCGTTTATGGCGGAGTCGGTCAAGAAGGCCGCCGCCAAGCCCAACTGCGAGGTCCTGTGGGCGTCCACGCGCGAGCTCATCAACATCTACCAGGCCGAAGCCTGCGGTTGCCAGATCATCACGGTGCCCAACAGCATCCTGGCCAAGCGCAAGAACATCGGCCGCGACCCGTACGAGGTCTCGCTCGACACCGTCCGCGGCTTTGCCAAGGATATCGCCTCGCTCGGCTTCCATATCCTGCCGTAACGCGAACACTGGCTACGCCGTGAGCTGTTCGCCCCGGCCCTTCCTTTCCCTATCGCTCACGCGCTTCGCGAGGGTCGCGCTAGGCGAAGGAAAGGCCGGGGCTGCCGACACGAACTTGCTAGTAGGTTGGTGTTTGGCTTCCATATCCTGCCGTGGACAAAGGTACCCCCGCCTGCGACGTGCAAAATCGAGAGTATTCAGCAAGGTAAAGGTTTTTATCAGCTAGCTGAAGCACGGAACAGCCCCCGTTTTGGCTCTGACGACGCTAAAACGGGGGCTGTTTTTGACTTTATTGCCTCTGAGGGGCGTTCGGGGCGGCGGAAATTGCAGAATACTCGCGATTTTGCACGTCGCAGGCGGGGGGTACCTTTGCTTTGGCGGTTTACTTCCCCTGCACCATGGTGAGCGAGATTTTCTTGCGGTCGCGATCGACCTTTTCCACCCACACCTTTACCGTGTCGCCGACGCGTACCACGTCGCTCGGGTGCTTGACGAAGCGGTTTGCGAGCTTGGAGATGTGTACGAGGCCGTCCTGGTGCACGCCGACGTCGACGAACGCGCCAAAGTCGACGACGTTGCGCACCGTGCCCTTGAGTTCCATGCCGGGCTCCAGGTCGTCGATGGAAAGTGCCGAGCGGCTAAAGACCACCTCGGGCGCGTCGTCGCGCGGGTCGCGGCCGGGCTTCTTGAGCTCGTTGACGATGTCGATGAGCGTGAGGGTGCCGCAGTCCAGGTCGCTTGCCAGCGCCGAGATGCTGCCCAGACGGCGCTCAATGTCGGGCACGCCGCCACGGCTGAGCTCGCTGGCTTTAACGCCTGCGCGCTCCAGGACGGACGTGGCCACCTCGTAGCTTTCGGGGTGGACGCTCGTCGCGTCGAGCGGGTTCTTGCCACCGCTGATGCGCAGGAAGCCCGCGGCGTTGAGATATGCCTTGGGCCCCAGTTTGGGGACCTTCTTAAGCTGGCGGCGATCGGTAAAGGCACCGTTTTCCTCGCGGTAGGCCACGATGTTCTTGGCCACGCTCGGCGTAATGCCCGATACGTATCCCAGCAGGCTCGCGCTCGCGGTGTTCACGTCGACACCCACGCGGTTGACGACGTCCTCCACCACGTGGCCCAGGGTGCGCGAGAGCTCGGCCTGGTCAAGGTCGTGCTGGTACTGGCCCACGCCGATGGACTGGGGCGGAATCTTGACGAGCTCTGCCAGTGGGTCCTGCAGGCGGCGGCCCAGGCTCATGGCGCCGCGCACGGTGACGTCCAGGTTGGGATACTCCTGGCTCGCGAGCTCGGAGGCGGAGTACACCGACGCGCCGGCCTCGTTAACAATGGTGTATCGCAGCCCAGGCGCCTGCTCGGCAATGAACTCCGAGACGACTTCCTCGGTCTCGCGGCTGGCGGTGCCGTTGCCGATGACGACGGTGTTGACACCGTCCTTTTTGACGAGGCGGGCGAGCTCGCGTTTGGTGCCGGCGACGTCATGGCGCGGCTTGGTGGGGTAGACCACGCCGTGGTCGAGTAGCTTGCCGGTCTCGTCCATGACGGCGACCTTGCAGCCGGTGCGGTAGCCCGGGTCGAGCGCGAGCACGCGGGCGCCGCGCACGGGGCGTGCCGAGAGCAAGCCTTCGAGATTCTTGGCAAAGACGTTGATGGCCTCGGTCTGGGCGCGGACGGTGAGCTTGGCACGGGCCTCGCGCTCCAGCGAGGGGGCCATGAGGCGCTTGTAGCCGTCGGCGATAGCGGCGTCAAAGACGGGCGCGAACACGCCTTGGCGGCGGGGCCAACGGCTGCCGAGGCGCGCCGTGGCGACAGCACCGTCGACGTTCACGTGCACGCGGAGTTTGCCCTCGCGCTCACCGCGGTCGATAGCCAGCACGCGGTGGTTGGGTATACGGCGCAGCGGCTCGTCAAAGTTGTAGTAGGGCTCGTAGGGAGTCTTTTCGGCGGGGTCGGTGGCCTCGACGACGATGTCGGCGGTGTTTTGCGTAAAGGCGCGCAGGTCGGCGACGTTCTCGGGATCTTCGGCTACCGTCTCGGCCACGATGTCGGCGGCGCCGGCGAGCGCCTTCTCGGGCGTGTCGAAGCCGGCCTCCTCGTTGACGTATGCCGCGGCGGCGTCGAGTGCGCTGCCCTTGGCCGAGGCCTGCATGATGATCATGTTGGCGAGCGGCTCCAGGCCGGCCTCGCGGGCCTTCTGCGCGCGGGTCATGCGCTTTTTGCGGTAGGGCTTGTAGAGGTCCTCGACACGCTGGAGCTGCGTGGCCTCGCGAATCTGCTGTTCGAGTTCGGGCGTGAGCTTGCCCTGGGCGTCGATGAGCAGAATGACGTCCTCTTTGCGCTGCTCAAGATTGCGCAGGTAGGACAGGCGCTCGTCGAGCGCGCGCAGGGCGACGTCGTCCATGCCGCCCGTTGCTTCCTTGCGGTAGCGCGAGATAAAGGGGATGGTGTTGCCCTCATCGATGAGCTTGACGGCAGCCTCGACGTTGGCGGCCTTAAGGTTGAGCTCGCGGGCGAGCTGGGCGATAAGATCCATGGGACTCCTTGCGTTTAAGGTGCGTTTGCAGCACAGGGCTACCAAGGATACCACCCGTCCCAAAAGACTGTTTTGGGGTTGCGCCACGAAAGGGGCCTATCTACTACGTTTGAACCGTATGGGTCGACCATCCCCCGGTTTTCCGAAAATCGGCAAGCCGTCTACCTGCGGTTTTAATTTCGCGAAATTCGGCATGGTTGAGGGTAATCGGTTAAACGTAGTAGATAGGCCCATTTGGTGGCGAACGAATCAAGCCGAGGTGCAAAATAGCCCCCGCCCCAGAAAAATCGTCGTTAAGGTAGCAAAAAGCCCCGCGGGCAGGAGGCTGCTCGCGGGGCAAAGAAGAGGGGCATATTTGTGGCGGACCGAGGGGTTCGGCATGGGGTTTCTGCCGCGGCCGCTCTTAAGGCATTACAGCTCGACGAGCTGGCCGGTCTCGGCGGCCTCCTTGATGGCGTTAAGCAGCGTGAGCGTCTTAACGTTGTCGGCGGGGGTCACGACGGGCTCGACCTCGCGGCGAACGACCTTCACAAAGTGCTTGAGCTGCATCTTGTGCGGCAGCGCCGGGTCGACGGCCGGAATCTCCATCTGCAGCGGCTTGTGCCAGTTGGAGGCTCCGTCGTAGGAGAACTGGTGCAGGCGGGGCAGCGAAAGGGCACCCAAGGTTCCGCCAATAAAGTAGGCGTCGGCGTCGAAGGGGCGGTACTGCGGATCCTCGCGAGCGGTGGCCTCCCAGTTCCAGGGGCTGGCGGTGGCGTCGGAGATGGTCATGCTCGCAAGCGCGCCATCGGCAAAACGGACGTTGACCACGGCGGAGTCCTCGGTCTCAAAACCGCGGGCGGCGCTGGACTGCATGCCCTGGACGGCAACGGGCTCGCCCAGCAGGTAGCGGAGCAGGTCGACGTCGTGCACCAGGTTGACCAGGATCGGGCCGGCACCCTTCTTGCGGCGCCACTCGACATCGAAGTACTCGTCATTCTTATAGATCATGTAGTGGAAGCTCGACACGGTGAGCTTGCCCAGCTCGCCGGCCTCGATGATCTCCTTGGCCTTGTTGACGAAGGGATTGTGGCGACGGTGCTGACCCACGAGCACGGGCACGCCAGCGGTCTCGGCCTCGGCGGCGAAGGCCTGGGCGTCCTCCAGGTCGTTGGAGATCGGCTTTTCGACCAACGGCACGATGTTGCGCTTCACAGCCTCGCGGGCAACGCCCAGGTGCAGGTCGTTGGGCGTGGCGATGATGACGGCCTCGGGCTTGACCTCGTCCATCATCTGGGCGGGATCGGTATAAAACGGCACGCCGGCGGCCTCGGCCGTGGCGCGGGCGCCCTCAAAGGCGTCGGCGATGGCGACGAGCTCGGCCTCGGGCTCCTCGGTGACAAAGCGGATGTGGTTGCGGCCCATGGCGCCGGCGCCGATAACGGCAATGCGGACGGGGTTGAGCTCAGACATTTCGACTCCTTAATACTGGTGGCGGTGGAATGCGGCAAGGGGGCGGTCCTTGCCGCATCAAGCAAAACTAGGCGGACTTCTTCTTGCTGTCGGAGACCATCATGTAGACGGTGAGCACGACGGCGATTGCGGCGATTACGATGGCACCGTAGAAGGACTGCTGGTAGGCGGCGCTGCCGGCCTCGGCGTGATACAGCACGGCGGTGATGGGCTGGCTGATCCAGGTGGAGGCGGCGTAACCCAAAAACATGATGCCGTAGTTGACGCCGATGTTGCTGGTGCCAAAGGCGCCTCCGGTGAGCGGCGGGTAGATGACGAGCAGGGCGCCAAAGCTAAAGCCGAGCAGGGCGAGCGCCACAAAGAACATGCTCTGCGTAAAGCTCATCGACATGATGACGAGCGCGACGATGGTGACGACAAGGCTGATGAGCAGCGACTTATAGGCGCCGAGCTTGTCGATGATCTGGCCAAAGGACAGACGACCGACCAGGTTGGCGCAGGTGTTGACGGAGACGACCACACCGCCGAGGGCGACGGCCGCGGCACTCGTGGGGTCGGCGAAGAGCTGGACGGCGGCGATGGAGGCAACCTTGCCCACGAGCAGGGTGCCCGCGGTGGCGGCAAAGGCGAAGGTAACGATGAGGACCCAGAAGCGCGGGGTCTTGACCATCTCGCCCGGGGTGAGGTCACCGAAGGTGCCGGCATGCGCGCCGCCCTTGGGGGCCTCGAAGCCCTCGGGCAGCCAACCGGCCTCGGGGGCCTTCAGGAACAGGGCGGAGGCGGCGATCGTCACAAAGAAGATGACGCCGAGTGCCTTGAGGGCGTCAAAGATGCCCAGGCTCGGGATGAGCAGCGAAGCGAGCACCGGGGACAGCACGGCGGGGCCGGCGGTCGAAGCGGCCAGGGTGATGCCGGAGGCGAGACCCTTCTTGTCGATGAACCACTTTTGGCCGGTGGTGAGCGCCGGGTTGTAGCCCAGGCCGTTGCCGACGGCGGCGACGAGCGAGAACCACAGGTAGAACTGCCACGGCTCGGTGACGGTGCCGGACATGAACCAGCCCACGCCGTAGCACACGGCGGCGGCGATCACGACGTTGCGCGGGCCGATCTTATCGGAGATACGGCCGGCGAAGATGCCCGTCACGGCCATGATGGTCTGAAAGACCGGGAAAGCCCAGGTAAGGGCGCTCGACCACTCGGGGTAGACGGCGAGCAGGTTCTTGCTCACGACGGAATACAGCGCGATGGAGCTGATGAAGAACATGGTGACGCACGCGGCGGAAAGCACGACGGCGCGACCCTTGTTGGAGTTGGTGGAAGCCATTGGACTCTTTCTGATCGATACGGGGGAGGAGCGGGCGTGTCCGCGGGGCCTCCCTGTCAGGTTGGTTTACTGGTCAGTCGGCTTGGCGACGCCGGACTCATCGGACCAAAGCTCGACACCCTTGTTCTTAAGGTAGTTGTCGGCATAGGCGCGACGGCCGCCGGGCTTGGCGGTGAGGTCGCCCATCATGTTGGAGAAACCGCCGTCGACCTTGATGGCATCGCCGGTGGTAAAGTCCGAGCGCTTGGACGCCAGGAACATGACGGCGTTGGCGATATCGCTGACCTCGCCGATGCGGCGCGTGGCGATCAGACGGCTGCGGCTCTTTTCGACCTCGGGGTCGGCGTAGAAATTGGCCGACATCGGGGTCTTAACGAAGCAAGGCTCGACGCAGTTGGAGCGGACACCGTAGGGGCCCCACTCGGCGGCGAGCATCTTGGACATCATGTTGACGCCGGCCTTGGTGGAGCTGTACACGCCCGAGAACGTCTCGGGGGAGTGGCTGGCGACGGTCGAGATGTGCACCAGGCGGCCCTGGCCGGCCTTGATCATCTCGCGACCAAAGCGCTGCGAGGTGATGAAGTAGCCGGTGAGGTTGACGTTGAGCACCTGCTCCCAGTCGCTCAGCGGCAGGTCCTCCATAGCGGCAAAGCGCAGGATGCCGGCGGTGTTGACGAGGACGTCGACGCGGCCGAAGTTGGCGATGGTGGCGTCGACAGCAGCCTGAACCTCGGCCTCGTCGGTGGCGTTCATCTTGTAGCCCTCGGCGTGGATGCCAAACTCGGCAGCGAGGTCGGCGGCAGCGGCCTTGACCTTCTCCTCGTCCAGGTCGAGCATGACGACGTTGGCGCCATTGCGGGCGAACTCGCGGCAGATCTCGGCGCCCATACCTCCGAGCGCGCCAGTCACGGCGCAGACATCGCCCTCGAGCTTAAGCCAATTGCTCATAGGAACTTCCCTTCTTGTGCCTCCCGGTGGGTCGCTCCCATTAACCGACCCACGTGGTTTTCGCTGGTTATCGTATGCTTTGCATTTGCGCAGGTGAATTGCATATTTGTTAGAATGGCGTTAACCGTAGGTTTACACTGTGCGATGCAGTTTATTCTCAATTGAGCGCGTGACCTGCGAAAACAACCCCCTGTGGCACCATGCGGCCACGGGCGCGAAAACGGGAGATTGACGTGTATGATCGACGACTTGAGGCCATATCGGCCGCCGCGGAGCTGGGAAGCTTCTCGCGTGCGGCGGCAAAATTGCGCGTGTCGACTCCGGCGCTCGTCAAGCAGGTGTCGGGCTTCGAGGCCGAGTTCGGCATCACGCTGTTCGAACGCTCGCACTCGGGCGTCAAGGTGACGCCGGCCGGCGCACTGCTGGTGGACGATGCGCGCTCGATCATGCGGCAGTCCGAGGACGCGCTGCGCCGTGCCCGGCGCGCGGCGGGCGATGGCGGTGCCGTGCGCCTGGGCGTGTCGATGATGTGTCCGGGGCGCCAAACGCTGTCGATGTGGACGGGCATCCACGATCTGGAGCCGTCGCTGCGATTTGAGATCGTGCCGGTAAGCGACCTCTACGACGAGCGCGAGACAGTCATGCGCAGCTTGGGCCGCGAGGTCGATGTGGTGCAGTCGAGTTTTTCGACCCCGCGCTGGGGCGACACCTGTCAAAAGCTCCGCATTGTCAACGTGCCGTTTTATATCGACCTGCCGCGCACGAGCCCGTTGACGCGCAAGAATCGCATTACGGTCGCCGACTTGGAGGGTATGCGTCTGCGCGTACTGCGCCACGGCAACGACGCCATGGACAGCCTACGCATCGACCTTTTGGCCGACGGCGGCGTGGACGTGATCGATGTGGATAGCTTCGACTTTGCGCTCTTTAACGAAGCCGAGGAAAAGGGCGACGCGGTGCTTACCTGCGGCGCATGGTCGGGCGTGCACCCGGCCTTTGTGGGCGTACCGTTCCTGTGCGGGCGAGAGGTGCCGGTCTTTTTGCACTATCCGCTCGAGCCAACCCTCCAAGTACAAAAATTCGTCAACGCCATGGCACAACTTCTCAAGTAGCCAAAAGAGTCCCGTCCCAAATTAGCTACCCTTTGCTACGGGTTTAGCGGTCCTCGCGTTGCGGCCCGGCTGCCTCGGCTGTCTTTACGCGGTTCTTGTCGATGTACATGCTTTTGTCGGCCTGAGAAAAGAGCTCACGCATCGTAGGCGGTTCATCAAAATCACTGGAAAGCGCGTAGCCCACCGCATAGCTGATAGGCATGTCGGGGTGAGCCCCGGAATACTCGTTCACGTTCGCGCGAATCCGAGCGAGACAGGACTCCACGGCAGCCCGATCGGCATCCCGCAGCACCGCGATAAACTCATCGCCGCCGTCGCGGCCCACAAAGCAGGTCTCGGACGCCACGCGCCCCAGCTGCTGGGCAAAAGAACGGATGTATTCGTCGCCCTTCTCGTGGCCAAAGGTGTTATTGACCGTATGCAGATTGTTAAGATCGAAGACGCACACCGCAACGGGCTCCTCCGCGGAGACAGGCTGCTCCTGCCCCAAGATCTCCTCGCACTTGTTCTTGTTGGGCAGTCCTGTGGCTTCGTCGAGATAGACTTTGTTCTGCAGCTCGCGATTGAGTGCGGCAGTGCGCACCGCGCGAACAACTTCGACCGCAAAGGTCGCCACCAAGCCCACGATGTTGATGATCACCAAGCCCTCGAGATAGTTGAGCGCCGACGCCTTCTCCTGGGAATAGTCCTCTGCGAGTCGTGTGGCATCGTCGCAAATGCCAAAGAACTCCTCACTCATCGAGATGATGTCGGTGTTCTCGTAGCCGACTTCGCGCACACGGATGATCTCGGCGCAAAGCTCATCAAAGTAGTTTGCAAGCTCGGTCATCTTTGCTTGATACTCGTCGTCGTCGAGACGGACGAGGTTGAGGTCGTCACTTCCGTAACGCAGACCGTTGATGTATGAATCCACGGCTTTGAGCAGGTCATCTTGAGGTTGGCCAGCGTCCTCGAGCTTCACGATGCGCTGCGTGGTGCCACGCACCAGACCGGCGTAGTTGACCACGCGCGCCGTGCCCTGGATATCGGAGACGAGCAGCATGACATTGATGAAGAAGAAGATGAGAACTGCCGTGAGCACCATCATGAGCAGGCGCACCGCCTGGCTGACCTTCTTGGCGACAGAAGTATTCACAAGTTCACTCCTCTAAATGACAAAAGAGCAGGTAGCACGCAGCGTGCTGAAATTCATGGGTGGTTAACTCTACCATATGGGCCAGCAGCCTCAAACTGCAGCGGACGCCCGTCCAAATTGGCGTGACGCTTGCCTTGTTGTTCTTGACCTGACCGCGCTATCGGACATGCTTCTGGTCTTGGATCACCATGGGAAAGCTCATCCCGTTTTGTGCGTCTAGAGTGGGATGCGGCTTCCCAAAGGTGCCGTTAGGGGAAACTGCATCCCAGTTTGAACCCTTGAAATGGGATGCCGTTTCCCGGAGGGGGTCCAGCGGGAAACGGCATCCCATTTTGGGCCCGAAAAGTGGGATACGGTTTTCGGCCGGCATGAAAAAGCCTCCGCAGCCCGTGTGGCTGCGGAGGCTTTATTCGTTGCGGCGCATTGTGTTTGGGTCGCTGAGATGAGTCGATTTGCCCCGAAAGAGAAGGGCATTGACCTTAGGGTCATGCCCGACGAATGAGCGGCAAATCGGCCATCTCGGCGGGCCGAACTACTCCAACTCAAATGCTCCGGTATAGAGCTGGTAGTAATACCCGCGCTTGGCGATCAGCTCGTCGTGGTTACCGCGCTCGATAATGCGGCCGTGGTCCAGGCAGATGATCGCGTCGGAGTTGCGCACGGTGGACAGGCGGTGCGCGATGACAAACGTCGTGCGGCCCTCCATGAGCTTGTCCATGCCCGCTTGCACGATGGCCTCGGTGCGGGTGTCGATGGAGCTCGTGGCCTCGTCCAGAATCATTGCCGGCGGATCGGCGACGGCGGCGCGTGCGATCGAGATCAGCTGGCGCTGGCCCTGCGACAGCTGGGCGCCGTTGCCGGTGAGCATCGTGTCGTAGCCGTCGGGCAGTCGGGTGATAAAGTCGTCGGCGCCGGCGAGCTTGGCTGCCGCGATGCACTCCTCGTCGGTGGCGTCCAGGTTGCCGTAGCGGATGTTATCCATCACGGTGCCGGTGAACAGGTTCACGTCCTGCAGCACGACGCCCAGCGAGCGGCGCAGATCGGCCTTGCGGATCTTGTTGACGTTGATGCCGTCGTAGCGAATCTTGCCGTCGGCGATGTCGTAGAAGCGGTTGATGAGGTTGGTGATGGTCGTCTTACCGGCACCGGTGGCGCCGACAAACGCGACCTTCTGGCCCGGCTTGGCAAACACGGACACGCCGTGCAGCACCTCGTGGTCGGGCGTGTAGCCAAAGTCGACGTTGTCCATGACCAGGTCGCCGCGCAGCGGCACGTACTCGATCTCGCCGGTTGCGCGGTGCGGATGTTTCCACGCCCACATGCCGGTGTGGTGGTCGGCCTCCTCGAGCTGCCAGGTATCGGGGTTCACCTGCGCGTTGACGAGCGTCACGTAGCCTTCGTCGGTCTCGGGCTTCTCGTCGATGAGCTCAAAGATGCGGTCGGCGCCGGCGAGGCCCATGACCACGGCGTTGATCTGCTGCGAGATTTGACCAATCTGTCCGCAGAACTGCTTGGTCATGTTGAGGAACGGCACCACGACGGCGATGGACAGCGCCATGCCCGAGATGCTCAGGTTGGGCACGCCCAGCGCCAGGAAAATGCCGCCTGCCAGTGCGACCAGCACGTAGAGCAGGTTGCCCAGGTTCATAAGGATGGGCATGAGGATGTTGGCGTACATGTTGGCCATCTGCGAGACCTCGAAGAGCTTTTCGTTGCGCTCGTCAAAATCGGCCTCGGCGGCAGACTCGTGGCAGAATGCCTTGACGACCTTCTGGCCGTTCATGACTTCCTCGATATGGCCCTCGACCACGCCGAGCTCGGTCTGCTGCGCAATAAAGAAGCGCGCGGAGTTGGAGCCGAGCAGCTTGGTCATAAAGGTCATAAAGGCGACGCCGGCCACAATGACCAGGCACATCCACACGCTGTAGTACAGCATGATAAAGAACACCGTGACGATGACGATGGTCGTCATAAGCAGGTTGGGCAGCGACTGGCTGATCATCTGGCGCAGCGTGTCGATGTCGTTGGTGTAGTGGCTCATGATGTCGCCGCGCTGGTGCGTGTCGAAGTAGCGAATCGGCAGGTCCTGCATGCGGTTGAACATCTTCTCGCGCAGCTTCTCGAGTGAGCCCTGCGTGACGATGGCCATGGCGCGGTTCCAGAACAGTGAGGACAGGATGCCGACGCCGTAGATGCAGGCGAGGGTGGTCACGAGCTGTGCGATCTTGGGCTGTGCGGCTTCCCAATCGCCCGACTGCCACGATTCGCTAATAATCTGCAGGGCGCTCTGAAGGAAGGTCGCGCCGATGGAGTTGATGATGGCGCAGAGCACCACGCCGACGACGACGAGGGGCAAAAGCACGGGGTAGAAGCCAAAGAGCGTCTTGATGAGGCGCGACATGGTGCCGCCCTTGCGGTTGAGCGCGCGCTCGGCGGTCGTTGCCTTACTCATGTGCCTCGCCTCCTTCCTGGGTCTGAGCTTGCGTTGTGGATGCCTCGGTGTCGGCCTCGACGGCCCCTTCGCCCTCGGCAGACATCTTGTTTTGCGAGGTAAAGGTCTCGCGGTAGATCTCGCTTGTCTTAAGCAGCTCGTCATGGTTGCCGATTTGCGCGATGCGGCCACCTTCCATGACGATGATGCGGTCTGCGTCCTGCACGGAGCTAATGCGCTGGGCGATGATGAGCTTGGTCGTGTTAGGCAGATAGCTTGCCAGCCCTGCGCGAATCTTGGCGTCGGTCTTGGTGTCGACGGCGCTGGTGGAGTCGTCCAGGATCAAGATCTTGGGGCGACGCAGCAGGGCGCGTGCAATGCACAGGCGCTGCTTCTGACCGCCGGAAACATTGGAGCCGCCCTGCTCGATCCAGGTGTCATAGCCCTTGGGGAAACCGTCGACAAACTCATCGGCGCAGGCCAGATGTGCCGCCTCGCGGACCTCCTCGTCGGTGGCATTCGGGTCGCCCCAGCGCAGATTTTCGGCGATGGTGCCGCTAAACAGCACGTTTTTCTGTAGCACCATAGCGACCTGGTGGCGCAGCGCGTCCAAGTCGTAGTCGCGCACGTCCATGCCGCCTACGCGCACGGTGCCTTCGGTGGCGTCGTACAGGCGGGCGATGAGGTTTACAAGCGTGGACTTGGCCGAGCCGGTGCCGCCGATGATGCCGATGGTCTCGCCGCTCTTAATGTGCAGGTCGATATCGTCGAGCGCCTGGCGCTTCGCATGCGCGGAATACTTAAAGCTCACGTGGTCAAAGTCGATGGAACCGTCGGCAACCTCGAGCACGGGCTCGGCGGGATCGGCGATCGTGGGCTCGGCGGCCAGCACCTCGGTAATGCGGTGCGCCGATTCGTCGGCCATGGTCACCATGACAAAGATCATCGACAGCTGCATCAGGCTCATAAGGATCTGGAAGCCATAAGTAAAGATCGAGGAGAGCTGGCCCACGTCGAACAGCGTGCCCTGGCTCGTGATGATGAGCTTGGAGCCCAGGTAGATGATGACGACAAACGCGCCGTTGACGCAGATGTTCATCATGGGGTTGTTAAAGGCCAGCAGTTTCTCGGCGCGGGTGAAGTCCATCTGGACGTCGCGCGCGGCGGTCGCGAACTTCTCCTTCTCAAAGTCTTCGCGCACATAGCTCTTGACCACGCGCATGCCGGTGACGTTTTCCTCGACGGACTCGTTAAGGGCGTCGTACTTGTGGAACACGCGCGAGAAGATGGGGCGCACCTTAAAGATGATAAAGAACAGTCCAAAGCCCAGTAGCGGAATGATGGCCAGGTAGACCATGGCGACGCTGCCGCCCATGATAAACGCCATGGTAAAGGCGAAGATCAATACCAGCGGCGCGCGCACGGCGATACGGATAATCATCATAAAGGCCTGCTGAACGTTGTTGATGTCGGTGGTCAGGCGCGTGACGAGCGAGGAGCTCGAGAACTCATCGATGTTGGCAAAGCTGAACGTCTGGATCTTGTAGAACAGGTCGTGACGCAGGTTCTTGGCGAAGCCGCAGCTCGCATGGCTGCAGGTGACGCCGGCAGCGGCACCAAAAGCAAGGGATGTCAGCGCGATGAGCACCAAAAAGCCCGCGGTGGGAAGCATCTCGGCTACGGTGGCGCCGTCTTTGACAGCGTCGATCAGGTTGGCGGTGATAAATGGAATCAGCATCTCGCAGAGCACCTCGCCAAGCACGAGCAATGGCGTGGCAACAGTGACTTTCATATAGTCGCGGATGCTGCCCACGAGGGTTTTAATCATCCAGTTCCTCCCAGGTTACACGGATTTTATCGAGCATTTCGGCGAGATCCTCGCGCTCGTCATGGGTGAGCGCGCTAAAGGCCTGTTCTCTAAAGCGGATGCGGGCCGCCTGGTCGATGCGGGCGTTTTCCCGGCCGGTTTCGGTCAGGCGAATGGTGAGTTGCCGTCGATCCTTGGGGTTACGGCTGCGCTCGATGAGACCGTTGACCTCGAGCTTGGACAGGATCTCGGAAAGCGACCCCGGCTTGAGGTCAAAGTGCATGCCGAGTTCCTGCTGCGACATCTCGCCGCCGGGCTGCTTGGCCAGCAGGCAGATGATGGGCGCCTTGCCGGACACGCCTCCGCCATGAAAATGCATGTAATGGCCGCAAAAACCCAGGCCGCTCAGGATGCGCTTGGCAAGCTTGTCTTCCGAGCTAACCGCTTCGGGTACATCCGCCGGCTGTGACGGGTCGCCGCCGGGCTCGTGCGAACAAAGGCTAAGAGGTTCATCGCACATGAATTAGTGCCGCTCCTTTCTTTAGTTAGGTAGTGGAATTGTTTTGTGCCTAACCAATCTAGGAGCATGAGAAATGAATGTCAAGGTACCAAACTTATTAAGTTACGGCGTTTTGCCAAACGCCGTAACCGCTCGACGCTGCAAACGCTCCTAAGCGGCAATCTGGCGTTCAATCGTCGGGCATGGCCACAAGGCCTATGCCCTCCTCTTTCACGCCACCTTGCTCGCTTAGGAACGTTTTCGCTGTCCGTCCTCAACCTGTGATTCCGCCACGGTCCGTTTCGGTGCATGCAATCCCTTGGGGACGGAGGAAAAGGGATCATTTTCCGAAACCTTTCCGCAACAATTTACCCTTCGCGCTGCTCGACTCCGCTCACAACGTCCCCTGCGCTACACTTAGTCGCACTGTGGCGCTGCTGCGCCGTGCCCGAACCAAGGGAGACCCTCATGAAGAACACTCAGCTGCTGCTGATCAACGATATGTGCGGCTACGGCAAGGTTGCGCTTTCCGCCATGCTGCCGGTGCTGTCGCACATGGGCTACCGTATCCATAACCTGCCGACGGCACTTGTGTCCGATACGCTCAACTATCCCAAGTTCTACATCCACGACACCACGGAGTACGTGCGCCAAAGCCTCGCTATCTGGGAGGAGCTCGGCTTTGAGTTCGACGCCATCTCGACCGGCTTTATCGTGACCGAGGAAGAGACGCGCATCATCTCGGACTTTTGCCACCGCCGTGCGCAAAAGGGCACCAAGGTGTTCGTTGACCCCATCATGGGCGACAACGGCAAGCTCTATGCGGGCGTGCCCGAGTCCACAATCGGTCTCATGAGGCACCTGCTCGAGTGCGCCGACTACGCGGTTCCCAACTACACCGAGGCCTGTTTGCTCACCGACACGCCTATCGTCGAGCAAATTACGCCCGATGAGGCCCGCGCCCTTGTGGACGCTGTGCGCGAGCTGGGTGCCAAGTCGGTGGTCATTACGAGCGCCGTAGTCAATGGCACGAACGCGGTTATTGGTTACGACCATGTGGCGGGGGAGTACTTTACGATTCCCTTTGAGCTCATTCCGGTCTATTTCCCGGGCACGGGCGACACGTTCTCGGCGGTGCTCGTCGGCCGCGTTATGGCAGGCTGGAGTCTGCAGCGCGCGACGTCCGATGCCATGCGCGTGGTGGCAGAGCTTATCGAACGCAATGCCGACCAAGAGGACAAATCGGCCGGCCTTCCCATCGAGGCTTGCCTGGATGTGATCGACCATGAGTAACGCCGGCGAGGGCGGCATCAGGCCTGCGGGCGAGAGCAAGCCGCTCGGCGCGTCGCGTGGCAAGCGTCCGCGTATCCGCGTGAGCTGCGTGGACCAGCTGGGTGCGTGCCGTTGTCACCATGGTCACAAGCCCGGCGACGTCTTCGACTTCGACCGGGACCGCGGCAGGATGTGCGCCATGGCCTGTCACGTGGGCTTTCCCTATATCGATATCCTGCGCTATGGCGGGACCGTGCCTGGCAACGAGCCTGGTACGGCAAAGTTCTGCTGCCCCGAGGTCGATACGCTGAACGTTTGGCTCGCCGAGATCGTCGACGAGTAGTCGATCGTGGATAATCTCCCCCTTTGAGCGCCGTTTCGCGCTCAAAGGGGGAGATTATCCACGCTCATTTTTCATGCGGGAGATTATCCACGCTCGTTTTATGCCGATGGCGTGGCACGTGCGTCCGCGTGCTCGCTTGCCTATAACTGCTCGAGCATGGCCGTGCAGCCGGCGAGCACATCGCGGTAGGTGGCATCGAAGTTGCCGGTGTACCAGGGATCGGCCACGTCGCCGGGGCGATCGGTCCACTCGAGCAGGCGCGAGATCTTGCCATCGGGGTCGCTGCCAAAAATGCGACGGAGACCGCGTGCGTTCTCGGCATCCATATAGACAATGTGGTCCCAGTCACCATACTCCACGCGACGCACCTGACGTGCACGATGTGCGACGACGGGAATCCCGACCTCGCGCAGCTTGGTGACCGTGCCATGATGCGGCGGGTTGCCGATCTCCTCAGTTGAGGTCGCTGCGGAATCGATGACAAACTCCGCCTCGCGCCCAGCGCGGCGCACCAGCTCGGTAAACACGGACTCAGCCATCGTCGAGCGGCAGATGTTCCCATGGCAGATAAACAGTACGCGTTGCATATGCGGTTTCCTTTCGATCGCCATCATCGAGCTCGAGTATCGCATCTACGCCTGCACCCTCGCCCGCTTGCGCTCCCAGCGAGCCAACTTAATCGTCACCAGCGTGAGCGCCCAGGCCACAAGCGAGAACACGGCACCAACCGCGCCAACGTAGGCAATGCCAACTCCGCTTACTACGGCGCCGCCCACCGCGGTGCCAAACGAAATGCCGACATTAAACGCCATGGGCTCAACCGAACTCGCGAGTACCATCGACTTAGGATGGCGGTTGCGTGCCACGTCCATAAAGTGCGTGATGCACGACACCGAGAACAGGTACATGAGCAGCGCCAAGCTAAAAACAAAGACCAGCGCGAGCGGCATGGTGCCGCCCACGGCAAACAGCCCGAGCAACGCCGCAGCCTGCAGCACAAACGTCACGAGTAGCGCCTTCATGCCAAAGCGCGCATCGATCCATCCGCCCAGGATGTTCGAGATCAGGCAGAACACGCCGTAGGCCATGAGCGTGGTACTGGCTTCGACCGTGCCCATGCCCAGCACCTGCTCAAGATAAGGCGTCACGTAGCCATAGAAAACGTAGACCGACCCCACGCCAAACAAAAAGATGAGCATGCCGGTGACGATGCTCGGCTCGCGTAGCAGACCCGCCTGCTCGCGAAAGGTGGCGGGCTCGTCGGTTTGCCCAGCGCGCGGCATAAACATCACGAGCGCTCCGCAGATCAGAACGGCAAAGGCCAGCGTGCCGTACATGGCCACGTGCCAATCGAGCGTGTCGGCCACAAACTTGCCGATCGAAGTGACAAAGACCATCGCCACGGAAAACGCGCCGTACACCACCGAGATGGCAAGCGAAGTTTGCTGCGGGGACAGCAGCTCGGGGATATACGTCACGCCCACGGCGAGCAGTGCGCCCGAGACGGAGCCCAAGATGATGCGCGAGGCGAACAGCACTTGAAAGTTGGGTGCCAGCGCCATGACCAGGTTGCCGAGCACAAAGACGATGCTATAGCACACGAGCAGCTGGTAACGACGGAAGCGCCCCGTGCTGAGCGCGAGCGCCGGCGTCGCGATAGCGTAGACCAGTGCGAACACGCTAATAAGTTGGCCTGCGGTGGCAAGCGATACGCCGAGTTCCGTCGCTAGGTCGCTTTCGATGCCGATGACCACGAACTCGGAGCAGCCGAGCGAGAATCCCAACAGCACGAGCAGCGCCAGGCAGAGCTTGGTGCGTGCGGGGGAGAGCGCGGCGGCAGTTGACTTACTTTTTGGCGTGGTTGCGGCGGTCAAGGTTGTCACTCCAATGTCGCATGAATAAGCGGGATTCAATCCCTGCAACTCTAACAGAATGTGACAAAGGGACAGTCTCTTTGTCACATGGAGAGCTTGCCTGTATAGTCGCAATACAGGCGAAGATGGTCTCAGGTACATCGCGGGCGACAGGAGATCCCATGGGTATGCACACGACAAAGGTTGCAGTGGGCGAGGGCAAGTTTGCGCTCGAGGCCCAGCTGACGGTGACGCCGCGAGGCATGGCGGTGTACGCCTGCTCGCCGGAGTTTGCGCACCTGGGCGCCACGGCGCAGGCCATTCCGCGCCCCGAGCCCGGCCGTACGGCGACGGTGGGCATCCTGGCCGTTCCGTGCCATCGAGACGAGATCCCGGCGCACGATATCGCGGCGGCGCTGGCCACGCGCTTTGACGTGCCGGTAGTTGCAGGCACGGGCTTTCATGTTGAACAGGCGAGCGGGGACGACCTGCAGCGCGTGCTCGACACCACCAAGGAGCTCATCGTTGCGCTCGAGGAGGCCGCAGCCCGTGTTCTGCGTGCCGGCTGGGATGAGGGCGGTGCGGGCGCCGAGGTCGTGGCGGTCGATGCCGCGACCGGCGAGACGCTTGGCCCCGTCGATCGCATCGATGCCCATACCGGCGAGGGCATTTTGCATCAGGCGTTTCTGACGCTTTTGGCTGAGGGCCGGGGCGAAGACGCGCGCCTGCTGCTCTGTCGCCGCAGTCCGCTCAAGCGACTGTGGGGCGGGGTACTGGCCGATAGCTGTGCCGGCCATCCGCTCCCCGGGGAAGATGTCGCGGCCGCCACGGCGCGCCGCATCAACGAAGAGCTCGGCATTACGCGCGAGCCCGATCAGCTCGAGCACCTCGGACACGTGGCGTACCGTGAGGACCACGGCGACGGTCGCTGCGAGTGCGAATGGTGCGAGGTCTACCTTGCCCATGTTGAGCCGGGCGAGCTGCATATCAACCAAGAGGAGATCTCGGAGGTGCGCCGCGTGGCTCCGTCCGAGCTCGACGGCTATCTGCAGAGTCACCCCGAGCAGCTGGCCCCCTGGCTCCGCGAGGCCCTCAGCGACCCATCCATCCGTACGGTCCTCGCTATGTAAAAAAGACAGTCCCTTTGTCGCATCCAAACCATCACAACATTCGATGAAAATCTCGAAATCGAGGAAAAGCGTCGAATGTTGTGACGGTTTTTGTGTCCGGCGCGGGTGAGCTTCGGTGTCGTCTGGGGGTATAAGACTAGCGAGTGTTTATTTGCGAGGCCTAAGGGGCGCCCCGTATGGATATCGATAACTTTGAATGGTGGTATAGCGAGGGTGAGGCTCCGGACGAGGGGTGGGACGAGCCTACGCCGCGTGGCGTGTCGAGCGACGAGGACGAGACCGGCAACGACGTCGCCGCCGACTCGGACGCCGCCCTCGATCCCGTCGAGCCCCTGACCTTCGAACAAGCTTGGGCCCAGGCCGAGGCAGACGAGGCCAAGGCCGACGCTACGGCCACGCTCGGCGAGCCAGCCGACATGTCGATCTCGCCGGCAAAGACCCCGCAGCTGCGTCACACGATCGACCCCGACAGCACGGCATCCTTCAGCATTCTCGACGTGCCCTCGCAGGGCGCCCAGGCGCCCGCGCCCACACGTCGCCCCAATCTGTCTCGCGAGGAAGATGCAGGACGTCGCTCTCCGCTTGGCCCCATCCTCATCGCCTTCATGGCCGGCGTCATCGCTTGCTCGGCGATCGGAAATGTCTGGAGCCATGTGGAACAACAGCGCAAAGATGCTGCCAAGGTCGAGATGTCTGTCGAGCAATCGCTCAGCCGCACGCGTTCGGTGCATGTGTCGGTCGAGGTCAAGGACGGCGCGACGTGGGACACCGCCCGCGGCGACAGCCAGATGCTCATCCACATCGTGGGCCGCACACTCAGGGGGCAGGCGATTGACGAGTATCAATATGTCAACTCCGCTGGCGACGGCATCGAACTCAAGCCCGGCGACTACGAGCTCACGGTCGACGAGCCGCCCGTCGCCACCGATGGCACGCGCTTCCGCGCCTCAAAGCGCATGGTTCCCGTGAGCTTTAACTCGCAGGCGCCCGATACGGTCGACAGCACGCCGCAGGGCGGGTTCGACCTTTACGCAATCGCTCAATAACTGCGCCTGCCGCTTCTCCTTGCCGCCAAGAGTGGCACAATAGCCCTCGACACTATTGTTTACTTTTGGAGGAAGTAGCATGTCCACCGTCACCACCATCAAGCGCGGCGGCCTCACCGCGGCCATCGATTCCATGGGAGCCCAGCTCACGAGCCTTGCCCTCGACGGCAACGAGTATCTGTGGCAGGGCGACCCGGCCTTTTGGGGCAAGCACGCGCCCATTCTGTTCCCCATCGTGGGCTCACTGCGCAACAACGCGGCGACGTCTGCGGCCGGCACCTGCGAGATGCCGCGCCACGGACTCGCGCGCATCGTCGAGCACGAGCTGGTCGAGGTTTCGGAGGACGGCTCCTCGGTAACTTACGAGATCACCGATACGCCCGAGTCGCTCAAGGCCTTTCCGTTCCACTTTAAGCTCAACATGACCTATGCCCTGACTGGTGACGCCACACTTACCCAGACCTTTGCCGTCACCAATACCGGCGACGTGGACCTGCCGTTCTCGGTGGGCGGCCACCCCGCATTTAACGTACCTGCTCCCGGTGCTGAGGACGAGGCATTCGAGGATTACGAGCTGGCGTTTACCGAGGCTTGGACCAACGAGGCCCCCATCATCACGCCCGATGGCCTCATGACGTTCGAGGGTAGCTACAAGGCTCCCGATAACTCGGACGTGCTGCCCATCACGCACCGCAGCTTCGATAACGACGCCATCATGTTCACCGATACCCCGGGCTCCACGCTCACGCTGCGCGGCCGCAAGTCGGGTCACGGCGTCAAGATCGACTTTGAGGGCTTTAAGTACATCGGCGTGTGGTCTGCCGCCAACGACGCCCCGTTTGTGGCGCTCGAGCCCTGGACCGGTCATACCACCACGGACACCGAGGACGACGTCTTTGAGCACAAGGTCAACACCATCGCCTTGGCTCCCGGCGAGACGGACAAGCGCAGCTTTAGCGTTACCTTGCTCTAGAGGTTCCGCCGCTCGGTCGATGCTGCGCGCCGTCCAGAGCGACAAGTTGTCATTCAAAAGGCAAGGCATGGACCTTCTGGTCATGCCTTGCCTTTTTCATGCCACTTGTTCGCTCTGGACGTCGCTCGCCGGCATTGCCAAAACATCGGCGTCCCCAATGACTACCGCGTGTCTATTAATTTTTCGAGCTTGTGCTGCGCTGCTAGTTGCTGGCGTATATCCTGTTAAGTCGTCAGCATACGATTCAACAGGGAAGGCAGATTATGCATTCTCCCCATCAACGCGACGCGCATCCACAGCCGGTATGCAGCCGTCGCATCTTTTTGGGAAGCGCTCTCGCTGCGAGCGCTTCCGTCGTCGCCGGCGCGCTCGCCGGCTGTCAGCGCCCGTCCACGCTCAAGGTGGTTCAGCCCACGACGGGCGGCGGTCGCGACGACCTGTCCGATTCCGTGATCGGCAAGGACAAGATCCGCATTGGTATGGAGGCGGCCTACGCCCCGTACAACTGGCAGGTTTCCGAAGCCAGTGAGTACACCATCCCCATCGACAACGTGCAGGGCGCCTATGCCGATGGCTACGACGTGCAGATCGCCAAGATCGTCTGCAAGGCCCTCGGTGGCGAGCCCATTGCCGTCAAGCAGAGCTTCTCGGGCCTCATCGATTCGCTCAACAACGGCCAGATCGACCTCATCATCGCCGGCATGAGCGCCACGCCCGAGCGCGAGGAGTCGGTCGGCTTCTCCGACCCGTACTTCATTGGCTACTTTGGCCTGTTCGTAAAAGAGGGTTCCCCCTACCAAAACGCCACCAAGCTCAGCGACTTTAGCGGTGCCACGGTACTCGGCCAAAAGGACACCATGCTCGATACCGTCATCGACGAGATCCCGGGCGTTGTGCACAAGAACCCGGTCGATTCGGTTCCCACGGTGTTCTCGAACCTGCTGCAGGGCACGTGCGATGCCGTGACCTACAACACCGAGAACGAGAAGGGCTATATGGCCCAAAATCCCGGTATCGTCCCCATCCATTTTGCCGAGGGCGAGGGCTTTAAGCAGGAGGTCGCGGCAAACGTCGGCTGCCGCAAGGGCTCGGACAAGCTGCTTAAACTCATCGACAAGACACTCAAGGGCATTAGCCAAGAGGAACGCGACCAAATGTGGGACGCGTGCCTCGATCGTCAGCCGGCATAGGGAGGCAGCATGAAAACCATCAATCGTCTGGCCTCCTTTATCAAGGCCGACCACCGTTATGTGTACCTGGGCACGAGCGTTGTCGCGGCGCTCGGCCTGGCGTTTAGCCAACGCAATCCCACACCGCTGAGCTTCTTAGCCCCCACCGGTATCTTCCAGGATTGCCTTTGGGCGATTCTTTGGGCCTGGATTGTCGTGTCGGCGGCGGCGCTTGTCACCAAGCTTATGCACTGGAGTGACTATCGCGAAACGTCGCCGTTCGCATCCGAGCGTTTCCACCGCGTCGCGCGCCTGGGCAGCTATGTCGTGGCCGCCATCGCGGCGATCTTTTTCGTGGACCGCTGCGTCATGTCGTTTATCGACCTGGTACAGGTGAGCATCGTCTCGGACTCCAACCCCAGCGACTTTTTGTCGAGCCTGGTCTACATGACCTACAAGAGCGGGGACTTCTTCATCCGCGGTATCGAGATCACCATCGCGCTTGCCACCTTCGGCACCGTCATCGCATTCTTCCTGGCGCTGCTTTTTGTGTTCCTGCGTATTCAGACCTTCGATCGCGTGGACAACGACCTGGTGCGCTTCTTTAAGAGTATCGGCCGCGGCTTTGCGACCGTCTACTCCACCATCGTGCGCGGCACGCCCATGATGGTTCAGGGCCTGCTCATCTATTACGCGGGCTTCACCGTTTTGCGCGGCATGGGCTTCGAGACCGCCCAGGCCAACCAGATCTGGAGTACCTTCACCGCCGGCCTCGTCACCATCTCGCTCAACTCCACCGCCTACATGATGGAGGTCCTGCGCGGCGGCATCGAGTCCATCGACGCCGGCCAAGCCGAGGCAGCGCGCTCGCTGGGTCTTTCGCAGTGGCAGGCTATGCGCAAAGTCGTGTTTCCCCAGGGCATTAAAAACGCGATCCCCGCACTCACCAACGAGCTTATCATCAACATCAAGGACTCGTCGGTGCTTTCGGTCATCGGCGTGTTCGACCTTATGTACGCCACCACCACCGTCGCCGGCGTGTACTACCGCCAGATGGAGGTCTACTGCGTGGCGCTCGTGGTCTACCTGATCCTGACGCTCGTGGCGAGCCGCCTGCTCGAGGCCTTTGGCAAAAAGCTCGGCGCCGAGGCCCCGGCAACGCTGCCCAGCTCCAACTAGGCTCAAGACGAGGAGAATCATCATGGCAGATATCGCCACTACCGGCACCGCGGCCGCCGCACAGACCAATGAGCCGCTCATCCGCGTCGAGGGCCTGCGCAAGAGCTTCGGCTCGCTCGAGGTGCTCAAGGGCATCGACCTGTCCGTTAACCCCGGCGAGGTCGTTACCATTATCGGCGCCTCGGGCTCGGGCAAATCGACCTTCCTGCGCTGCCTCAACCTGCTCGAGACCCCGGACGCGGGCCACATCTGGTTCCACGGCCAGGACCTTACGGCCGAGCGCTGCAGCATTAACAAGCTGCGTGAGGACATCGGCATGGTGTTCCAGGGCTTTAACCTGTTCAACAACATGGACGTGCTCGACAACTGCACGCTTGCGCCCGTCACGCTCAAAAAGATGAGCAAGGCCGAGGCCGAAAAGGTCGCGATGGAGCATCTGACGAGTGTGGGGCTCGAAAAGTTCGCGCACGCCGCTGTGGGTCGCCTGTCCGGTGGCCAAAAGCAGCGCGTGGCCATCGCGCGCGCCCTATGCATGAATCCGCAGATCATGCTGTTCGACGAGCCGACCTCCGCACTCGACCCCGAGATCGTGGGCGAGGTGCTCGAGGTCATGCGCAAGCTCGCTGCCGACGGCATGACCATGGTCGTCGTCACGCACGAGATGGCCTTTGCCCGCACGGTGTCCGACCGCGTGGTCTTTATGGACAAGGGCGTGGTGCTCGAGGACGCCGCGCCGGCCGAGCTCTTCGGTAACCCCAAACACCAGCGCACTCGCGAGTTCCTCTCTCGCTATCTCGAGGACAAATAACCGACCGCAAACGCTTGCGTTGCAGGGCCGCTCCCGTGGGGCGGCCTTTGTCGTCATAATCGAAAGGATGTCATGGCCGAGGTTTGGCGCTTCTTTGCGCATGAGGACGATTTTGCCGATATAGACGAGGCCGGCGCGTGCGAGCGCTTGGGCCGTGTGCTGTCGTTTCCGACTATCTCGAGCATGGATGCCGAGGCGGTGGACTGGCGGCCCTTCGACGACCTGCGTGCTTATATGCAGCAGGCCTGGCCGCACGTATTTGCGGCGGGCGAGGTCGAGCTTATCGACCATTCGCTATTGGTGACGCTTGGCGGTTCCGACTCTGCCCTCAAGCCCATTATGCTCATGGGCCACATGGACGTGGTTCCCGTGGTACCCGGCACCGAGGCTGACTGGACGCATGCTCCCTTTAGTGGCCACGTGGACGACACCTACATCTGGGGCCGCGGCGCGATCGACATGAAGGACCAGGTCGCAGGCATTCTCGAGGCTGTCGAGTATGCGCTGGCGCACGGTTGGCAGCACGAGCGCATGCTGCTCCTGGCCTTTGGCCAGGACGAGGAGACTACGCAGTACGGCGCAGGCGCCATCGGCCGCGCGCTCGAGGAACGCGGCATTGAACTTGAATACCTGATCGACGAGGGTGACTACCGTATTGTTTCGGCTGCCGAGTACGGCGCAGGCGAGGGCTGGCTCATGCACGCCGACCTGGCTGAGAAAGGCTACGCCGATATCGTGCTCAAGACAAAGAGCGCGGGTGGACATTCCTCCAACCCCTACGGCGGCACGTCGCTCGAGGTGCTCAGCCGTGCCGTCACCGCAATCTGCGATATCGAGTGGCCGACGCGCGTGACCGACTTGCTTGCCGCCCAGCTTGTCGAGTTGGGGCTCTACACGGCGGATGAAATTGCCGCCAACGGAGATGCCATTGTCCGCGATTGCCTCGCCAGCAAAAAGCTCTATCCGCTGGTGACGACCACCTGCGCGCCCACGCAGATCGAGGGCGGCAGCACCGGCGCCAACGTAATGCCGCAGGATATGTGGGCCAACATCAACTTCCGCATGCTCGAGGGCACGAGCGTGGCCGACGTTGTGGCGCGCTGCCGTGAGGCGGTTGCCGGGGCGGACCTTGCCGGTCGTGTCGAAGTGGAGCTAGGCCCCGGCAGCTCCGAACCCTCGCCGTCCCCGCGCATCGGTGGTCCCGGCCTCGAGGCGGTTCGCTCCATCGCCGCCCGCTATTTCCGTGATCCAAAGGAGACGGAGGAAAATGGATCATTCGAGCCAGTGGCAATTGTGCCCTCGACCGTGATCGGTGCGACCGACGCTGCCAACTACCAGCACATTTGCCCTGAGTGCATTCGCTTCTCGGCCTTTGTGGTTGATGACGACGAGTGTGATCGCGGCGTCCACGGCACCAACGAGCGCATCACCCGCCGCGCCTACCTCCAAGGCATCCGCTTCCTCGTCGCTCTACTCCAAACGCTCTAGCCAAAAAGCAAGCCCTTGGTGCAATGGGGTCAGGTTTGTTTGCACCAATCATTCCGTGCGGGTTATATGCAGGTTTGCCTGCGCACGCTATCATGTATGGGTTAGACCGCAACTATGTACCCCATACGCGAAGGGATGCGCATGTATCTGAAGATCGACATGTTCTAGCCGGGCTTACCCCCGCAGCGGCGCCGTGCGCCCCATCAATTCTGCCGATTTTCACCTTCACGCATATAAAGGAGTCCCGCCATGCGCGACAAGCTCGAAAAGATCATCAAGGCCTACGAGGAGCTCGAGAAGAAGCTTTCCGACCCGGCCGTCGCCTCCGATATCAAGGAGTTCACGCGTCTCAACAAGGAGTACGCGCACCAGTCCGACCTCATTGCCGCCTCGCGCGAGTACATCGGTGCGCTCGATGACATCGAGGCTGCCAAGGAAATGCTGCACGATACCACCGATGCCGATGAGAAGGAGATGCTCCAGATGGACATCTCCGAGAACGAGGAGAAGCTTCCCCAGCTCGAGGAAGACATTAAGTACATGCTCATCCCGAGCGACCCCAACGACGACAAGAACACCATCGTCGAGATCCGTTCCGCCGCCGGTGGCGACGAGGCGGCCATCTTTGCCGGCGATCTGTACAAGATGTACCAGCGCTTCTGCGAGTCGCGCGGCTGGAAGACCACCGTGCTCGATTCCAGCCCCAGCGAGGCCGGCGGCTTTAAGTCCATCGAGTTCAAGGTCGAGGGCGACCGCGTCTACTCCGTCATGAAGTACGAGTCCGGCGTGCATCGCGTCCAGCGCGTCCCCAAGACCGAGTCCCAGGGTCGCATCCAGACCTCCACGGCAACCGTCGCCGTGCTTCCCGAGGCCGAGGAGATCGACGTTCAGATCAACCAGTCCGACCTGCGCATCGATACCTACTGTGCCTCCGGCCCTGGCGGTCAGTGCGTTAACACCACCTACTCCGCCGTGCGCATCACCCACCTGCCCACCAACACCGTGGTGCAGTCGCAGGAGCAGCGTTCCCAGATCCAGAACCGCGAGGTCTGCATGCAGATGCTGCGTGCCCGTCTGTACGAGATGGAACTCGAGAAGCAGCAGGCCGAGCTCGGCGCCGAGCGACAGAGCCAGATTGGCCACGGCAACCGTTCCGAGAAGATCCGTACTTACAACCAGCCCCAGGACCGCGTGACCGATCACCGTATCGGTTTCAACTCCACCTACAACGGCGTCCTTCTGGGCGATCAGCTCGGCACCGTCATCGAGGCACTTGCCGCCGCCGAGCGAGCCGAGAAGCTGGCACAGGCTGTTTAGGTTACGGCGTTTTACCAAACGCCGTAACCAGCCGACGCTGCGCGGGCCGCATCTGGACAATCTGACGTTCAACTTCAAGGGCGCGACCAGAAGGTCAGCGCCCTTTCGTTTCACGTCACCTTGTCTCAAATGCGACTCGCTCGCTGTCCGTCCTCTACCTGCGGCGTTGCCTTGCTCCGGATGCGGCATGCTCAACCTGCGGCGCCTTAGAGGTAGTCATTGGGGACGTTCTTAAATGACTAGGGTGGGCACATTGCTTTGAGATGTTGTTCGATCGGCTTTGATGGCCGTTAAACTGTCTACCTGCTTAAAGCAATTAACGGTGTGCATCTGCTATTGGAAATATTGCCCGAAAAATCGTCCAAGAAGTCGCGGGGCGATTTTTGACGCGTCGCGCGTCAAGTGATTTGGCAAGTTCTTGGTTAGATATTGGTCAGGTTAGGGGCAACCTTGCCAAAAGCTTGACGGATGCAGATTTAGACGTCGGCGAATGAACGCTTCGATTGCAATCCAAGCAAAATTCTGGGCTGATTCTCGATAATCGCTCTCAATCGTCCCTTGCCAAGCGGTGCTCTCGCGTACAATCTGCTCCGACATTCGCGCGCCGCCCGGCGCTTAAGAGGGGAGGACCCCATGGCAAACGAGATCTGGACCATCAAGCGTTGTCTCGAGTGGACCAAGGAGTACCTGGCCGAGCGCGGTGAGGAGCATCCCCGTCTTTCTGCCGAGTGGCTGCTGTGCGCGGCCACGGGCCTGGCGCGTATCGACTTGTATATGCGCATGGACGAGACGCTCGACGCATCGCAGCTCGAGACCATGCACGCGGCGGTCGTCCGTCGCGCGAAGGGCGAGCCGCTGCAGTACATCACCGGCAGCACGCAGTTTCGCATGATCGACGTCGCGTGCGCCCCCGGTGTGCTCATTCCGCGCCCCGAGACCGAGATGCTCGTCGAGGAAGTCCTCAATTATCTGGATGCCGAGGTGCTGAGCCCCGAGGCTGCTGCCCGTCAGCGTGTTGAGCTGCCTTGGAACGATGAGGTCGAAGAGGCCCGCAAAGCCGAGGCGGCGCTGGCCGACGAGCGCGCGACTGCCGAGCGCCGTGCCGCTAACCTGACGGCTGCCGATGAGGCGGCGTTAGGCGGCGACGTACTGGGCAGCCGTGCCTATGCCGAGGAACTGGCCGACCGCGAGGCCGAGGAAGCCGCCGCGCAGGCAGCAGAAGCCGAAGCCGCGGAAGCCGCCGAGTCCGAGCTCGACGAATACGGCATCGCCATCGAGGGTGCCGGCCAGGAGACGGCTTCAGCTCAGGATGCCGCTGCGTCTGCCCCAACCGAGCCCTGCACTGCCCGCGTTCTCGAGGTCGGCTGCGGCACGGGCTGCATTTCGCTCTCCCTTGCCTGGGAGCGCCGCGGCCACGTTACCTGCACCGCCACCGATATCGAGCCGCGCGCCATCGATCTGGCCACCAAAAACCGCGACGCCCTCGGCCTCACGGCAGATGAGGTTGCCTTTAGCCTCACCAACCTGGTGAGTTCCATTCCCCGCGAAGAGTGGGGCACCTTTGATGTGCTCGTCTCCAACCCGCCTTACATCCCGACCGACGTCATGCGCTCGCTGCCGCACGAGGTCAAGGACTTTGAGCCCGACCTGGCGCTCGAGGGCGGCGCCGACGGCCTCGATATTTTCCGCCGCCTGCTCAATGCGGCGCCTTACATGCTGCGCGCCGGCGGCCTGTTTGCCTGCGAGCTCTACGAGGGTGCCCTCGATGCCGCGGCCGAGCTCTGTCGCCAGGCAGGCCTTTCGGACGTGCGTATCGTCCATGACCTCACCGATCGCCCCCGCATCGTCCGAGCCATCGTCACCGAGCCCAAACAGCGTATTTAAGCTGAATTAATAGACATTTGCGCAAGTTTGTCCTTGCAATATACCGTAAAACTTCTACTATAGAAGGAGAAAGGTATGTCAAATCAGCTGCATCGGTACCGTATCGTGCTTGATTACATTGAACCTTGGCTTGATGAGCAGGATGAAGCTACGCTGAAGCAGATTTATGCAGACCTTTTGGTGCTCGAGAAGGAAGGTCCCAGCCTTGGTCGTCCGCTGGTTGACCGCGTAAAGGGCTCGAAGCTTCATCATTTAAAGGAGCTGAGAGTGACGTCGTGTGGTGGGCAGGTGATTCGCATCCTCTTCGCCTTTGACCCCAAGCGCCAGGCGGTATTGCTATTGGCGGGTGATAAGTCGCGAGCGGGATCGTCAAGGGCAAAATGGAACGGCTGGTATGCGATCAACATTCCAAAGGCCGAGCAAATATACCGTCGCCACGTAAGGAGGCTCGATCGAGATGGAACTGCATGAGTATATGGAATCTCGCGGGATAACACGCGACTCCATTACCGCCGAGCAGGAGAGGACTCGCGATCGTATCGAAGCCTATAAGCTTGCTCAGATTCGCAGGCTAAAAGATCTAACACAGGCGTCGGTCGCCCAATCGATGGGCGTTTCTCAAAAACGCGTATCCGAGCTCGAGCGTGGGGAATTGGGTTCGATGAGGCTTGACACGCTGAGCAGGTACGCAGAGAGCCTCGGCGGAAAACTGGTTGCAAGCATCGAGTTTCCCGATCGTACCGTTACGCTTGCGCGCTAAAAATCTTCAATTAACCCCCTCACTTTCACCGACTACAAGAGCCGCTCACCAAACCAACATGCGCTCTGGGCAAATAGGTTGAACGTTTCGTGCGAGAATGCCCCTCAGTAAACAAACTTGCACCAGAGCGTAAGGGGCTGGCATACACATGCAGACGGTCTATCGGGTATTCGAGGGAGCGCGTGAGCCGCATCGGCTTGCCGTCGAGCGTACGGCCGAGGTGCTCGGCCGCGGCGGCTTGGCGCTGATTCCGACCGAGACCGTCTATGGCGTTGCCGTGGCAGTCAACGCCTTCTCGGATGCCGTTCCACAAGATACAAGTGAACCTCTGCCGTGGCCGCGCGATCCGCAGGCCACCGTCAACGGCGCCGCGGTCCCCGCACTCGGTACCGGCTATCGTCGTATCTTTACCCTCAAGCAGCGCGAGCTCACCCAAACGGTTGCCTGGCTGGTCGATGATGCCGAGGCGCTCGACCGCTATGGCGTGGATATCCCTCATGAGGCCCGCATGCTCGCCCGACGATGCTGGCCGGGTGCCCTGACTATCGTGGTTAAGGCGGCCCCCTGCGTGCCGACCTTTATGCGCGCCGCCGACGACACGGTGGCACTTCGCGCTTCGGCCTCGCCCGTGGTGCAAGCGCTCATCCGCGCCTGCGGCAGCCCTCTTGCCTGCACCAGCGCCAACACGCATGGAGCGCCCGCGCCGGCAAGTTTTGCCACGGTGGAGGAGCGCATCCTGGAGGGGGTCGATGTGGCCGTCGACGCCGGTGAGACCCCGTGTCGCGATGCCTCAACCATCGTGTCGTTTCAGCACGGCGAGCTCCAGATCCTGCGCCAAGGCGCGCTTCCCGCATCAGAGATCGAACGGGTCCTGTCCGACCCGATGCAATAGAAAGGTGTAAGCGATGTCGTTGAATCTAGGTAGCCTGGGTATGGAAGACGCCCCGTTTAACTTTGGCGGTTCCTACATCATGGCGCTCGACTGCGGCACCACCTCGGTACTTGCGACCATCGTCGACGAGTACGGCTGCATCGTCGCGCAGGCACGTCGTAGCGTCAAAACCAGCTTCCCGCGTCCCGGTTGGATAGAGCAAGACCCCATGGAGGTGCTTGCCAGCCAGATCGGCGTGATGATGGAGGTCCAGTTTAAGAGCGGCATCCATTCTGACCGCATCGCCGCCATCGGTATCTCCAACCAGCGCGAGACCACGGTGGTGTGGGACCGCATAAGCGGCCAACCCATCTATAACGCCATCGTGTGGCAATGCCGTCGCACCGCACCTCTGATCGACGAGCTGGTCGAGCGAGGCGCAGAAGAGCTGGTGCGCTCCCGCACGGGACTCACGCTCGATCCGTATTTCTCGGCTTCCAAGGTGCAGTGGATCCTCGACAACGTCGACGGTGCGCGTGAGAGCGCGGCGGCGGGCGACCTCATGTTCGGCACCATCGATACCTGGCTCATCTACAACCTCACCGGCAGTCAGGTCTTTGCCACCGACTACACCAATGCCAGCCGCACGGCGCTCTTTAATATCCATACGCTCGATTGGGACGACGACCTGCTGGCGCTCTTTGACGTTCCACGTTCCATGATGCCCGGGGTTCGTTGGAGCTCGGGCGACTACGGCCGCGTCGCGAGCGACATCATGACCAACATGCCGCCCATCATGGGCGTGGCGGGCGATCAGCAGGCGTCGCTGTTCGGCCACTGCTGCTTCCATCCCGGCCAGACCAAAAACACCTATGGCACGGGTTGCTTTATGCTCATGAACACCGGCGACGAGGTCGTCGAATCCAAGAACGGTCTGGTCTCCACGATCGGTATCGCCGCGGACGGCAAGATCAGCTATGCGCTCGAGGGTTCTATCTTTGCCGCCGGCTCAACCATGAACTGGCTGCGCAACAACATGGGCATCATCTCGAGTGTGAGCGAGTCCGCGCAACTCGCCGTTTCAATCAACGACAACGAGGGCTGCTACTTCGTTCCCGCCTTTGCGGGTTTGGGCGCTCCCTGGTGGGATCCGCATGCCCGCGGTATCGTGTGCGGCCTGACCGGTGCCTCGAGTCGCGCGACCATTGTGCGTGCGGCCTGCGAGTCCATGGCCTACCAGAGTTATGACGTGCTGCGCGCCATGGAGCAGGACGTGGGACTTTCGATTGAGCGCCTGTCCGTCGATGGCGGCGCCTCACGCAACGAGTTCATCATGCAATTCCAGGCCGACCTGCTGGATATCCCCGTGCTGCAATGCGAGACGGTGGAGACCACGGCAATCGGTGCCGCGTACTTGGCGGGTCTTGCCGTCGGCTATTGGGAAGACCTTGAAGAGCTGGAGCAAAATGCCCAGATCGTTAGGACCTTCCTTCCCCATATGTCCGCCGAGCGTCGCGAGCAAAACCTTGCGGGCTGGCGTGATGCAGTCAAGCGCTCGCTCAGTACCGCACAGTAGGGCTGCGATGGGCTGCTCGATACAACAAACCGCTAAACTTATGCATGGCGTGCGGCGGCAACATTGCTGCGCGCCTTGTCAGCAAGGCCGTTTTGCGGCTGCAACGAAAGGGGCAATCAACCCATGACCGTCACCTACGATACGTCCCGTGTGACGCTTGTCGATCATCCGCTCGTCCAGCACAAGCTGTCGATCCTGCGCGACAAAAACACCGGCACCAACCAGTTCCGTCAGCTCGTGCGCGAACTCGCGCTTTTTGACGGCTACGAGGCCATGCGCGACCTGCCTATGGAAGACGTCGAGGTCGAGACCCCCATCACTACCGCCACGTTCAAACAGCTTGCCGGCAAGAAACTCGCCATCGTGCCCATCCTGCGTGCGGGCCTTGGCATGGTCGACGGCATTCTCGACCTGGTGCCCTCCGCTCGCGTGGGCCACATCGGCATGGAGCGCGACGAGGTCACCCACGAGCCGCACGAGTATTACTGCAAGATGCCCAAGGATATCGACCAGCGCATCTGCCTGGTCGTCGACCCCATGCTCGCCACGGGCGGTTCGGCCGAGATGGCCATCAGCTACCTGCGCGAGCGCGGTGTCAAGGATATCCGCATGCTGTGCATCGTCGCCGCGCCCGAGGGCCTCAAGTCACTGACCGAAAAGGACCCCGACGTACATATTAATACGTGCGCCATCGACGACCATCTCAACGAGGCCGCCTACATCGTTCCCGGCCTCGGCGACGCCGGCGACCGCATCTTCGGCACGCTCTAGTCGCTGGGCTAAGACGGCCGCGGCTGCAAATACGAAGAAATGGTGCGCGCGGGCGAGCAAAAGACGTCCACGCGCACTCCTGTTAACGGACGTTTTGCCCTGCAGGGTTCGAGAAAAACGTATTACCGTACCTGCGGCATAAAGAAGGTCTTAAGAAAACGAACAGGTGCGTATTAACCGATGCTTTTTCGGTTGTACTTTAGCGATTGGCTCGTACAATAGTCACCAATGTTTGGCGGGAACTGTTCTGTGAGGCGTTAAAAAAGGAAAGTGAGGACGCCAATGTTTCAGATAGCCGATCTGCTCGCTATCGTTGCAGGCGCCATCGCGGGCGCAATTGCCTTCCTTCCCTTTGTCTTTACGCTCAAGCCGGTTCTTGACGATAAACAGAATGCGGACATGCTCAAGGGTATGGTGAGTCTGGCGGTCTCGGCAATCGCCCTGCTCGTCTTTACCTTGGTTGTGTTTGTGTTGTTCGGAGAGGCATTTCGCATGTTCCTCCTGGGCGAGGCGATCGGCTTCGTGGCCTTTATGGCCGCCTGCACGGTTCGCGTCGCCAAGGCGCTGCGAGATCCTCATGAGGTCGAAAGGTAAGTCGTGGAAATTTTTGAAAAGCTGCCTGATGAGATTAATCATCTGGTCAGCGAGTTCAGCTCCACCCCTGTCGTGGGCGATCTGAGCTGCGGCATCACGCAGTACTCGTTTTGGCTGATCGTCTCCACGATCGTGCTCCTGATCGTCCTGGCCGTGTTCAAGAAGAAGCAGGCCCTGGTTCCCAAGGGCTTCTTCGTCAACGGTTTCGAGTACATCATCGAGTACGTCGAGAACGATATCGGCAAGGGCGTCGTGGGTGAGAACTGGAAGAAGCACTTCCCGTTCCTGTGCTCGCTTTTCCTGTTCATCCTGATCAATAACATGATCGGCCTGATCCCGGGAATGAAGCCCGGCACCGGTGCAATCGGCTCCACCGCCGCGCTCGCCATCTTCGCCTTCGTGTACTTCATCTACTACGGATGCAAGGCTCACGGCGTGATCGGCTACATCAAGAGCCTCGCCCCGCAGGGCGTGAGCTTCCCGATGAACGTGCTCGTGTGGGTCGTCGAGCTTTTCTCGACCTTCCTGCGCCTCATCACGCTCGCCGTCCGTCTGTTCTGCAACATGTTCGCAGGACACGTGGTCATGGGCTCGTTCGCCATCATGGCGAGCATGTTCATGCAGCCGCTGCTTCAGCAGGTTTCCGCGGCCCACGCCGTCGGCGCCCTGCCTTCGCTGGCCTGGCTTGCCATCCTCATCCTGATCTATGCGATCGAGCTTGTGGTCGGCGCCATCCAGGCTTACGTCTTCACGGTCCTTACCGCCGTGTATGTCTCCGAGGCAGAGGAGGTCGCGGAGGAGGAGTAGTCTTCCGTTCGCGCCTTAAAGGTAAGGCAATTCGTTAAACCGCCGGTGCCCGTACCCATGGAGCCCGGCAGTTATAAAAAGGTTATCCTGCGTGAAATAAGACACGCACGACAAAGGAGGAATCGTGGGAGTTATCGGTTACGGTCTCGGTGTTATCGGCGCTGGTCTTGCTATCGGCCTGTCTGCTCTGGGTGCTACGGGTGCTATGGCCCGTCAGCCTGAGGTCCAGGGCCGCGTGTTCACCGTCTTCATCATGGGCTCCGCCTTCGGCGAGGCTCTGGCTCTGATCGGCTTCGTTGTCGCGCTGATCGTTAAATAGCACGGAGCGTCAAGTATGAATCTTTCATCCCAGAAGAGCGCGATCGCACTCTCCGCGTCCGCGGCCGCGCTGCTCATGCCGGTTTCCGCGTTCGCCGAGGACGGCGCCGCCGGTGCGGACATCCTCATCCCTAAGATGGCGGAGTTCATCCCGGCGCTTATCGCCTTCCTGATTATCTGGATCGTGCTGGCCAAGGTCGCCCTGCCGGGCATCATGAAAACCATGGAGGAGCGCGGCAAGAAGATCGAGGAGAGCCTCGACGAGGCCGAGAAGACCAAGCAGGAGGCTATCGCCAAGCGCGCTGAGTCCGACTCGATCGTCACCGACGCCCGTCGTCAGGCTGCCGACATCGTTCTCGAGGCCCGTAAGGACGCCGAGTCCGAGCGCGCCCGTATCATCGAGGCTGCTCACAAGGAGGCCGAGGAGATCATCGCCAAGGCCCATACGACCGTCGAGGACGAGCGCAAGTCCATCTACGCCGGTGCCGCGAACTCCATCGCCGACCTGTCCGTTGCCGTCGCCACCAAGATCGTGGGCGAGGCACTCGAGAACGAGGCCGAGCAGAAGAAGCTCATCGAGCGCTACATCCAGGAAGCAGGTAGCCTGAATGCCGACTAGCCGCTATCAGGACAAAGTGCTCGAGACCTACGCGCGCTCCCTTCTGGAAGCCGCCAAGGCCGAGAACCATGTGTTCGAGGACCTCGAGATGATCGAGCGCTTGGCTTCTGCCAACCCCGAGATCATCGCCGTGCTCGACACCATGTCCAAGCGCGACCAGCTCGACCTTCTTCCCAAGGTGGCAGCTGCCTTTAAGTATGTTGCCGAGGAAGACGAGGATGTAGTGGGCGTGACCGTCACCACGGCGATCCCGCTCGACGACGAGCTGCGTCAAACCATCACTAAGAAATGCGAGCAGGACTTCGGCCGCAAGGTATTCCTTATCGAGCAGGTCGACCCGTCTATCGTGGGCGGCCTGGTGCTCGAGGCCCGCGGCGAGCGTCGTGACATTTCCGTCAAGACGCAGCTGCGCATCGCGCAGGAGACCCTCGCAAACTCTGCTAATTCGTACGGAGGTGAAGCCTAATGTCCGAAACCCTCAATGCCCAGGATATCGCCAAGAAACTGCAGGAGCAGCTCACGAGCCTCTCCGCGACGGTCGATACGCATGAGGTTTCAACGGTCGACGAGGTAGGCGACGGCATCGCGCGCGTCTCCGGCCTCAAGAGCGCCATGGCAGGCGAGCTTCTGGAGTTCAAGAGCTCCGATACCGGTGAGACCGTCTTCGGCCTTGCCCAGAACCTTGACCGTGACGAGGTCGGCGCCGTTCTGTTTGGTGCCGTCGACTCCATCAAGGAAGGCGACGAGTGCCGCACCACTGGCCGCATTATGGATATCCCCGTGAGCCGTGCCATGCTCGGCCGCGTCGTCAATCCGCTCGGCCAGCCCATCGACGGCCTGGGCGACATCGTCGCCACGCACCGTCGCCCCATCGAGTTCAAGGCTCCCGGCGTCATCGATCGTACCCCGGTGTGCGAGCCGGTTCAGACCGGTCTGCTCGCTATCGACTCCATGGTGCCTATTGGCCGCGGTCAGCGTGAGCTCATCATCGGCGACCGTAAGACCGGTAAGACCGCCATCGCCATCGACGCTATCCTCAACCAGCGCGGCAAGGGCATGGTCTGCATCTATGTCGCCATCGGCCAGAAGGCCTCCACGGTTGCCAACATCCGCGAGACCCTCGCTCAGCACGGTGCGCTCGACTACACCATCATCGTTTCGGCCACCGCTGCCGATTCCGCCCCTATGCAGTACATCGCGCCTATGGCCGGTGCCGCTATCGGCGAGTTCTTCATGTACAACGGCGAGGACGGTAAGCCCGCCAGCGAGACCAACCCCGGCGGCCACGTGCTCGTCATCTACGACGACCTGTCCAAGCAGGCTGTGGCCTACCGTCAGATGTCGCTGACGCTGCATCGTCCGCCCGGACGCGAGGCCTATCCTGGCGACATCTTCTACCTGCACTCTCGTCTGCTCGAGCGTGCCGTCAAGATGTCCAAGAAGAACGGTTACGGCTCCATGACGGCACTGCCGATCATCGAGACCCAGGACGGCGACGTCTCGGCCTACATTCCGACCAACGTCATTTCCATTACCGATGGTCAGATCTACCTGCAGTCCGAGCTCTTCTTCCAGGGTCAGCGCCCGGCAGTCGACGTGGGTATCTCCGTGTCCCGCGTCGGTGGCGATGCGCAGACCAAGGCCATGAAGCAGGTCGCCGGCAACCTCCGTCTGGACCTCGCTTCCTATCAGGAGCTCGCTGGCTTTACGCAGTTCGGCTCCGACCTCGACGAGGCTACTCAGAAGCAGCTGACCCACGGTGCTCGCATGACCGAGCTCCTGAAGCAGCCGCGTTACAAGCCGTTTGAGGTTGGCGAGCAGATCGTTACGCTGTTCGCTGGCAACGAGGGCTTCCTGGATGACCTGGAGATCGCCGACGTGCTGCCTTTCCGTGCCGAGCTCATCGAGTACATGGACAATGGCTTTGGTTCGCTGCTCGACAAGGTTCGCGCCAAGAAGATCGATGATGACACCAAGGCTGAGCTCTTGCGCGTCATCGGCGACTTCAAGCAGCAGTTCATGGCCAAGCACCATTCGGATGTTTCTGGATCAGAGGAGAACTAAGCCCCATGGCCAACCTTCGCGACATTAAGAAGCGAATCTCCTCGGTTACCACGACCAAGCAGATCACGCGCACGATGGAGATGGTCTCTACGGCCAAGATTCGTCGTGCCCTCGATCGCTCCAAGCAGGCCGAGCCCTATAAGGAGGCGCTGACCGACGTCATGTTGACGGTCGCCGGCGACGCCTCCTGTTCGGGCACCGATCCCATGCTGCAGAAGCATGAGAGCGTCAAGCATGGCCTGATTGTCGTTATTGCCTCGGACCGCGGCCTTGCCGGCGGTTTCAATACGACGGTGGAGCGCACGGCCGAAAAGCTCGCCGCTTCTTGGGCGAACGACGGCATCGAATGCGAGATCATCGCGTGCGGGCGTAAGCCGGCCACGTATTTCCGTGACCGCGCAAACGTTGTCATGCACTTTGAGGGCAACTCCTCTGAGCCCGATTTCAATCAGGCCCGCATGATCTCCTCTCATATCTGCGATGCGTATCGTGCCGGTGAGCTTGACCGTGTCGAGCTTGTCTACCACCACGCCAAGAACCGCGTGGATCAGGAGCTTCGCGTCGAGCATCTGTTGCCGCTCGACCCCGAGATGATCGCTATGGCCCACGGTCCGCGTAAGAACGAGACCGACGCCCCTAAGCGCATCTCGTCCACGTTCGAGTTCGTGCCCTCTCCCGAGCATGTTCTCGGCAAGCTTGTGCCGTCTTATATCCTGACGGTCATCTACCAGGCCCTGATCGATTCGGCGGCTGCCGAGCAGGGTGCACGCCGCAAGGCCATGCACTCCGCGACGGAAAACGCCACCGCGATCATCTCGACCCTTACCCGCACGTATAGTCGCGTGCGCCAGGCTTCGATCACGACCGAGATTAACGAGATCGTCGGCGGAGCCTCAGCATTGGAGGAACAGTAATGGCTAATAACACCGTAAAGCTTGCGGTCGAGGAAGCCACCAAGAAGACGACTTCTGGTGATGGTCGCATCGTGCGAATCATCGGCCCTGTCGTCGACGTCAAGTTTGACGGCGCGGTGCCCCCGATCTACAACGCGCTCACGGTCGAGGCCGAGACCCCGATCGGTCATCTGAGCACGATCCTCGAGGTCGAGAGCCAGCTTCCGGGCGGCGTCGTCCGCACGGTCGCCATGTCCTCGACCGACGGCCTGCAGCGCGGCCTCATCGCCACCGATACCGGTGAGCCCATGAAGATGCCCGTTGGTCCCAAGACGCTCGGCCGCATTTGGAACGTCATGGGCAAGCCCGTCGACGGCAAGCCCATGCCCGAGGTGGAGGAGTTCTACCCCATCCACCATGCAGCGCCCCGTTTCGACGAGCTCACCACCAAGACCGAGATCTTCGAGACCGGCATCAAGGCCGTCGACCTGCTCGAGCCCTACATCCGCGGCGGCAAGACAGGTCTGTTCGGCGGCGCCGGCGTCGGCAAGACCGTTCTGATCCAGGAGCTCATCAACAACCTCGCCCAGGAGCACGGCGGCACCTCGGTGTTCACCGGCGTCGGCGAGCGTACCCGCGAGGGCACCGACCTGTTCCTCGAGATGAGCGAGTCTGGCGTTATCGACAAGACCTGCTTGGTCTATGGTCAGATGAACGAGCCGCCCGGAGCGCGTCTGCGCATCGGTCTGGCCGGCCTTACCACCGCTGAGTACTTCCGCGATCGCGGCCAGGACGTTCTGCTGTTCATCGCCAACATCTTCCGCTTCTCCCAGGCAGGTTCCGAGGTTTCCGCACTGCTGGGCCGTATGCCGTCCGCCGTTGGTTACCAGCCCACGCTGGCAACCGAGATGGGCGACCTCCAGGAGCGCATTACCTCGACCAAGACGGGCTCCATTACCTCCGTCCAGGCTGTCTACGTCCCCGCAGACGACCTGACCGACCCGGCGCCTGCCACGACGTTTACGCACCTCGACGCCACCACGGTTCTTTCGCGTAGCATTTCGTCGCTCGGCCTGTTCCCGGCTATCGACCCGCTCGCATCTTCCTCCGACGCTCTCGATCCCTCGATCGTCGGCGAGGAGCACTACCGTGTCGCCGTCAAGGTCCAGGAGCTCCTGCAGGAGTACTCCGACCTTCAGGATATCATCGCCATTCTGGGTATGGACGAGCTGTCCGAGGAGCAGCGCCTTACGGTCAACCGTGCCCGTAAGATTCAGCAGTTCCTCTCGCAGTCCTTCCACGTCGCCGAGAAGTTCACCGGCAACCCCGGTGTCTACGTCCGCGTCGAGGATACCGTCCGCTCTTTCGCCGAGATTGTCGACGGCAAGGCCGATGACCTGCCCGAGCAGGCTTTCCGCTATGCTTCCACGATTGAGGACGTGCGCGAGCGCGCCCGCAAGATGGGGGAGAAGTAGGTTATGCGTATCCGCATCGTGTGCCCCGTGAGCTGCGCCTATGAGGGCGACGCTGCGTTTGTGTCGATTCCGTCCACGGATGGCGAGTTTGGCGTTCTGCCTGCTCACTCCAGCGAGATCTGCACGATCGACCGCGGTTACGTTCGCGTTTCCGATAAGGCCATGGGCACTGTCGACCACACGTTTGCCGTGGCCGGCGGCTATGCCCAGGTTGCGGACGATGTCGTGACCGTTCTCGCCGAGCGCGCTTGCGATTTGGCGACCGTCGATGCCGACAAGCTTAAAGCTGATATTCAAGGTTTTGAAGAGAAGCTGGGTAATTTGTCGGAGGATGATGCACGCCGCGCCTACCTCTATAATGAAATCGCATGGTGTAAGCTCAAGCTTGCCCAATAGTCAAACGATTTAGCGTTCGACCATTTGCGAACACATCATGCCCGGGATGGCCCAGCCACCCCGGGCATGCTTTTTGAAAGGGTAGACCTTGGATATTATCCGCGTTGAGGGTGGCCACGCCATCGGAGGCTCCGTGCCCGTCTCGGGCGCCAAGAACTCCGCGCTCAAACTCATGGCGGCAACGCTTCTGGCGCCGGGCAAGACGACGCTGCAGAACGTGCCCGATATTTCCGATGTCCACGTGATGGGCAAGGTGCTCAAGGGCATGGGCGCTACGATCGATGTTCTCGACGAGCACACGCTCGAGATTGATACCTCTCAGGTCGATTCTTGGGAGGCCCCCTACGAGCTCGTTGCCAAGATGCGTGCTTCCACAGCCGTGATGGGACCCCTGCTGGGTCGCTTCCATCGCGCCAAGATCGCCATGCCGGGCGGCTGCAACCTGGGTGCTCGCAAGATCGATATGCACATTCTTGGTCTCGAGGCCCTGGGCGTTGAGTTCGATACCGCCCACGGTTACATCAACGCTAATGCGCCCCAAGGTCTGCGCGGTACCACCGTCACGCTCGAGTTCGCCAGTGTCGGTGCGACCGAGAACCTCATCATGGCCTCTGTGCGCGCGAAGGGTACCACGGTTATCGACAATGCCGCCCGCGAGCCCGAGATCGTCGATCTCGCCAACATGCTCAACGAGATGGGCGCTAAGATTGTCGGCGCCGGTACGCCTGTCGTGACCATCGAGGGCGTGGAAGAGCTGCATCCCGTTACCCATCGCGTAGTGGGCGACCGCATCGAGGCCGGCACCTTTATCGTCGCCGGTGCGTTGATGGCCGACGATCGCGGTGTCGATGTCACGGGCTTTTGCCCCATTCACTTGGGCATGGTGCTCAAGAAGATGGAGCTTATGGGCATCGATTGCGAGCGTACCGACGACGGCGTCCATGTGAGCCGTGCCGAGCGTATCAAGCCGGTCGACATCCAGACGCTTCCGTTCCCCGGCTTCCCGACGGACATGCAGGCGCAGATTATGGTGCTCTCCGCCCTTGCCGACGGCAGTTCCGTTATTACCGAAAACATCTTCGAGAATCGCTTTATGTTTGCCTCTGAGCTGGTGCGCATGGGTGCCGACATTCGTATCGAGAGCCATCATGCCATGATTCATGGCGTCAAGGGCTTCTCGGGTGCACAGGTTACCTCGCCCGATCTGCGTGGTGGAGCGGCCCTCGTCGTAGCGGGCTTGATTGCCGACGGGACGACCGAGGTTTCGGCCATCCATCACATCAAGCGTGGCTACGAGCAGTTTGTCGAAAAGCTGCAGGCGCTTGGCGCGCATGTCGAGCATGCTACCGTCCCCGATCCCGTCATCTACTAATACAGGTTGCCTATGTTTAATAAAAAGCCCCTCGCGGATACCACCGCCCGAAGACGCTCAACTGGTGCGCAGGCCAAGATCTACAGTCGCGATAACGTGGCTCGCTATTCCGAGCGCGCTCGTCAACGTCGTCGTAGCCACACGATTCGTCACGTCGCGCTCATTGTCGTGCTTGGTGTGCTGCTGAGTGCCACTACCGCTGCCGGCCTGTGGTTTGCCACCATTATGGGCAAGCTCGGCGATTCTAATGTCATTACCGACAATCTGCGTCGGGTTCTGGTTGACACCGATGAGGCAAAGGATCCGTTCTACGTGCTGCTTCTTGGCACCGACGGCCGTCCGGGCGAGGATACGTATCGTGCCGACTCGATTATCCTGGCACGCATCGACCCCACGCAAAAGCAGGCGACGCTCATTTCCGTTCCGCGCGACACCAAGGTCGAGTACAAGGGCGAGACCATGAAGATCAACGCCTGCCATACCGTTGGCGGCGCCGAGGCCATGGTCGAGGCGGTCAACGAGCTGTGCGGGGTTCAGATTTCCCACTATGCCGAGGTCAGCTTCGACGGTATGCAGGCGCTGATTGATTCGGTTGGCGGTATCGACATTAACGCAACCGATGATGTTGACGACCCCGAGCACCTGGATATTAAGATTACCACTGGTCAGCAGCATATGGACGGCGCCACCGCCCTTACCTATGCCCGCTGCCGCTACACCTATGCCGACGGCGACTACACGCGCATGCGCCACCAGCGTCAGGTGCTTGGCGCCCTTGCCAACCAGATTCTCAATAACTTCGATGCCACGAAGATCTTTGGCCTGGTTAATTCGCTGTCCGATATGCTCGTGACCGATATGAGCGTTCAGGATATCGTGGCTACGGTCAATGCCATGCGCGGTATGGATGTCGACGGCATCTACTCGGCCAACCTGCCCTCGTATGCCGACGACAGCACCATGATCGACGGTGTGAGCTACGTCTTTGTCTACGAGGACGAGCTCAAGGAAATGATGGAGCGCGTCGATGCCGGCAAGGATCCCAAGGGTCCCAACACCATGGGTCTTTCCGACGGTTCCAGCTCTACGATCGGCGACCTGAACAACAACACGTCTGACGACTACGCAAACGGTACCGCAACCTCATCGGTCAGCTCTGACGATTCCGATGACTCAAGCGATTCGAGCGATTCGGACTACTACGAAGAGCCCACCGGCGACGGCAACGGCTACGAAGCCAACTACTAGAGTTACGGCGTTTTACCAAACGCCGTAACGACTCGACGCTGCGCGGGCCGCATTTGGACAATCTGACGTTCAACTTCAAGGGCGCGACCAGAAGGTCAGCGCCCTTTCGCTTCACGTCACCTTGTCTCAAATGCGACCCGCTCGCTCATATGACCCAATCCGCTGTCAAGAGCCACAATGGATCGTCTTCTACACAATATATAAGTGCCATAGATCTTACCCCTTTTCGTTAAAACTCTTTAGCAGGCAAAGCGTATTTCTCGCTGTAGCGTTTGACC